>NZ_JBJHAF010000001.1:0-471706 GCF_054050855.1 Blastococcus sp. SYSU DS0539
AGGACGCCGCCGGACAACCATTCCCGAAGGGGCCCCAGCATCCGTGCTGGGGCCCCTTCGTCATACCCGCACCCAAAACGCCGCCGGCAGTGGGTGCTTTACCGCGGAAAAGCGTCCGACGGGTGCCCCGGACCAGGCGGGTCAACGGCGGGGCGGGGCTCCTTGGTGGTAGCGCCGACGTTGTCGGCGAACCAGGCGTTGAGCTTCGCCAGGTTGCGCCAGGAGTCGCGCACCCGGTCGAGCGCCGCGCGGGTGTGCAGCCAGTCCTCGGGCGTCCACCGTCGGGTCGCGTGCAGGGCCTTGTGCTTCAGCAGGTCGATGCGGTCGTCGTCGGCGGAGTAGCCGGCGGGCACGCGGACGAGCCGGTCGCCGGCGATCTCCCAGCCCGCCGCGCGGAGCCGGTCCACCTCGGCCGCCAGCGCGGTGCCCTGTACCGCGTCGGCCACCCCGCGCCGGTAGCGGGCGACCTGATCGGACTCCAGCCGCCAGCATCCGCCCGCGACCATCAGTCCGTCGGCGTCCACCTGCACGTACCAGGCGCCCGCCCCCCGGCCCTCCGGGTTCACGACCGCGCCCTGGTGCGTCTTGTAGGGGGTCTTGTCGTGGCTGAACCGGACGTCGCGGTACGGCCGGAAGATCTTCGCGGTGCCGAACTCCGGCGCCAGTTCGTCGACGAGCTGCTGCATCGGCGTGCGGACGTGGGCGTCGTAGTCGGTCTTGTGCGCGGTCCAGTAGGCCTTCGAGTTGTCGGCCTCGAGGCCCTCGTAGAAGACGAGCCCCTCGTCGGGGAAGCCAGCGAAGCTCACGGTCTGCCGTCCTCCTCGTCGTCCAGCACGGTGTGCCAGCGCAGTTCGCGCAGGGGCGCCTCCCCGGTGTCCAGGGTGCGCGCCCACCCGTCCGGCTCCCAGCCGGCCGACTCGTAGAAGTCGGAGGAGGCGCGATCGGATTCCGCGAGCCACACCTCGAGGCGTCCGATGCCGCCCGCGGCCGCCAGATCGGTGACGGCAGCGAGCAGTCGGCTGCCGTGTCCGCGCCTGCCCCAGCGGGGCTCGACCAGCAGGGTGGTCACCTCGGCGGCGTCGGCGCCGGGGGCCACCGCGGCGAAGCCCACGACGGCGTCCTTCTCGACGGCGACCAGCACCCGGTGCGACGGGGAAGGTGGCGTGGTGACGGCGGCCCGCCACGAGGCGGCGACCGCGGCCTCGTCCCAGGCGTCGAGGACCTCGGCGGGCAGCACGGCGCGGTAGGCGGTCCGCCAGGTGATCCCCTGGACGCGGGCGATGGCAGCCGCGTCGTCGGGACGGGCCGGTCGCACCGAGACGTCGGCCGATCCCGGGCGGCGGGGGAAGGGGAGATCCGAGGTCACCCGGGCAGCGTAGGCGGCACGGGTGGCTCGGCGGCTGTCGTACCGGGCAGGCAGGATCGGCGGACGTGACCCCTGTCGAGCGGCTGCCGGCCGCGCTGGCCCGGCGCATCGCCCTGGCGGCGCAGGGGTTCGCCGACCCGCGGCCGGCCGGCCCCGCCGGCACCCGCCAGCTGCGCCGGCTCGTCGAGCGGCTCGGCGTCGTCCAGATCGACTCGGTGAACGTGGTCTCCCGGTCGCACTACCTGCCCGCGTTCAGCCGGCTGGGGCCCTATCCCCGCGAGTCGCTGGACGCGTTGTCCAACCGGCGGCACGACCTGTTCGAGTACTGGGCGCACGAGGCGTCGTTCCTCCCGGTCCGCCTGCAGCCCTGCCTCCGGTGGCGGATGGCCGCGGCCGACCAGGAGGCATGGGGCTCGATGACCCGGGTTCAGCGGGAGCGGCCGGAGTACGTGGCGGCGCTGCTGGAGCGGGTGCGCACCGACGGTCCGCTCAAGGCGAGCCAGCTGCAGGAGGAGCGGCCGAACCGCCCGGGGAGCATGTGGAACTGGCATGCCGGCAAGGCCGCGCTGGAGTACCTGTTCTTCACCGGCGCCCTCACCGCGACCGCGCGCACCGCCGGCTTCGAGCGGGTCTACGACCTGCCCGAACGGGTGCTGCCCGCGACGGTGCTGCACGCCCCGACGCCGGCGCGGGCGGACGCCGTCCGCGAGCTGGTCCGCACCGCCGCGCGGGCACTGGGGGTGGCGACAGAGACCGACCTGCGTGACTACTTCCGGCTGACCCCCGCCGACGCCCGGGCCGCCGTCGCCGAGCTGGCCGACGCCGGTGAGCTGCTGCCGGTCGAGGTGCCGGGCTGGGGGCGTCCCGGCTGGCTGGACCCCGCGGCCCGGCGTCCCCGCTGGATCCGGGCGCGTGCGTTGCTCAGCCCCTTCGACTCGCTGGTGTGGGAGCGCCCGCGGGTGGAGCGGATCTTCGGCTTCCGCTACCGGCTCGAGATCTACACGCCGGCCGCCAAGCGGGTGCACGGCTACTACGTGCTGCCCTTCCTGCTCGGTGACCGGCTGGTGGCGCGGGTCGACCTCAAGGCCGACCGGCAGGCCGGGCTGCTGCGCGTCCAGGCCGCGCACGCCGAGGCGCACGCCGACCCCGTGGGCGTCGCGGCGGAGCTGGCTGCCGAGCTGCGGCTCATGGCGGAGTGGATGGGGCTCGGCGACGTCGTCGTCGCCGACCGCGGGGATCTGGCGCCGCAGCTCACGCGAGCGGTCGTGGCGGCGGTGTGAGGCCGGCCAGCCGGCGGACGACGGCGAGCCCGGCCGCCTCGCCGGGCCAGTGCCGCACCAGGGCGTCGTCGCCGGCCCGGCGCACCACCGAGCGCAGCGCCCACGCCGTCACGACCACGTCGTCGGCGTAGCCGAGGACGGGGACGACGTCCGGCACGAGGTCCACCGGCGACAGCAGGTAGCCCAGCAGCAGCCACAGGCGCAGCCGGACGGCGCGGGGGAGCGACCGGTCGGCCGCGAGACTGCGGACCAGCCGCACCAGGTCGGGCAGCAGGCGCAGCGCGGCGCGGACGGTCAGCCCGTCGGGGCGGGTGTGCCACAGCAGGACCAGCACGAGCAGCCAGAGCAGCAGGAGCCCGCCGGCGACGGCGAGCAGCACGCGCAGCCAGTCCACGCCGACCAGTCTGCCGGGCGGCTCGCGGGTCGATCCGGCGGTGGGGGACACCCCGGCCGCCGCCGTAGGCTCGCCGGCGTGCCCCCGGTCGTGCCGCTCCAGGTCCAGGTCATCGCGCAGACGCAGTTCACCCCACCGGCGGGCGTGCCGTGGGAGACCGACGCCGACGGCGGCCAGGCGCTCGCCGAGTTCGCCGGCCGGGCCTGCTACGAGACGTGGGACAAGCCGAACCCCGCGACGGCCACCAACGCCGGTTACCTGCGGCACATCCTCGAGGTGGGGCACCTCGCCGTGCTCGAGCACGGCACGGTGAGCATGTACCTGACCGGCCTGTCCCGGTCGGTCACCCACGAGCTGGTCCGCCACCGGCACTTCTCCTACAGCCAGCTGTCACAGCGCTACGTGCCCGAGCGCGACGCCGCCGTCGTCGAGCCGGCCGTCATCGCCGAGGACCCGGAGCTGCACGCGCGGTTCGTGGCGGCCACCGACGCCGCCCGCGCCGCCTACGACGAGCTGCTGCAGGGGCTGGAGGAGCGCTTCGCCGACGTCCCCAACTCCACCCTGCGACGCCGGCAGGCCCGCCAGGCCGCGCGCTCGGTGCTGCCCAACGCCACGGAGACGCGGATCGTCGTCACCGGCAACTACCGCGCGTGGCGGCACTTCGTCGCCATGCGGGCCAGCGAGCACGCCGACGTCGAGATCCGCGAGCTGGCGGTCGCCTGCCTGCGCGAGCTGCACCGGGTGGCGCCGAACGTGTTCGGCGACTTCCGGATCAGCACCCTGGCAGACGGCACCGAGGTGGCCGCCAGCCCGTTCGTCACCGAGGGCTGAGCGCGCCGGCGGTGCGCCTGGGGCGGGTGGTCCGGGCGGCTGCCGCCCGTCGGTGGGCGGCCGTAGTCTCGGGGCCGTGGGAGCACCGATCGACACCCAGTACGAAGACCTCCTCCGGCGGATCCTGGAGCAGGGGACACCCAAGGAGGACCGCACCGGCACGGGCACCGTCAGCCTCTTCGGTGAGCGGCTCCGCTACGACCTCTCCGAGACGTTCCCCCTGGTGACGACGAAGAAGGTGCACTTCAAGTCGATCGCGGTCGAGCTGCTGTGGTTCCTGCGGGGGGACAGCAACGTCGGCTGGCTGCGGGACAACGGCGTCACCATCTGGGACGAGTGGGCGTCCCCCGACGGCGAGCTCGGCCCGGTCTACGGCGTGCAGTGGCGGTCGTGGCCGGCGCCCGACGGGCAGCAGATCGACCAGATCACCGGCCTGCTCGACACGCTGCGGTCCGAGCCCGACTCGCGCCGCATGATCGTCTCGGCCTGGAACGTGAGCTCCCTGCCGGACATGGCGCTGGCGCCTTGCCACGCGCTGTTCCAGTTCTACGTGGCCGACGGCAAGCTCTCCTGCCAGCTGTACCAGCGCAGCGCCGACATGTTCCTCGGCGTGCCGTTCAACATCGCCAGCTACGCGCTGCTGACCCGCATGGTCGCCGCCCAGGTCGGGCTGGAGCCCGGCGACTTCATCTGGGTGGGCGGCGACTGCCACATCTACCGCAACCACGTCGCGCAGGTGACCGAGCAGCTCTCCCGCGAGGTGCTGCCCTTCCCGTCGCTGGAGCTGGCGCCGGCGCCGTCGCTGTTCGACTACACCTACGAGCACCTGACGCTGCAGGACTACCGGCACCACCCCGCGATCCGGGCAGCCGTGGCGGTGTGACCGGGCTCGGGAGCGCGCCCGGCCGGGGCGGCGTCGCGCTGATCTGGGCCCAGGCCCGGGGCGGGGTGATCGGCGTCGAGGGTGGCCTGCCGTGGCACCTGCCGGAGGACCTGGCGCTGTTCCGGCGGCTGACCACGGGCTCGACCGTGGTGATGGGCCGGCGCACCTGGGAGTCGCTGCCCGAGCGCTTCCGCCCGCTGCCGGGCCGGCGCAACGTCGTCCTCACCTCCGACCCGGCGTGGTCGGCCGACGGCGCGCAGCGGGCCGCGTCGGTGGCGGAGGTCCTCGCCGGGCAGGACCCGTTCTGGGTGATCGGCGGGGGAGAGGTCTACGCCGCGTTCCTGCCGCACGCCGCCCGGCTGGTGGTCACCGACGTCGACGTCCACGTCGCGGGCGACACCTGGGCACCGGCCCGCGGACCCGGGTGGCACCGGGTGTCGCGGACGCCGGAGGAGGGCTGGTCGGCGTCGTCGACCGGGCTGCGGTTCGCGGTCTCGGAGTACGTGAGGGAATCAGTTCCCTCCGCTGGGTAGATTCTCCTCATGACCACCGACCCCGCCCGGCCGTTCGGGCGCCTTCTCACGGCGATGGTCACCCCGCTGGCCGAGGACGGGTCGATCGACCTGGCCGGGGCCCAGGAGCTGGCCGCGCACCTGGTCGACCGGGGTGGGAACGACGGGCTGGTCGTCTTCGGGACGACGGGTGAGTCGCCGACGATCAGCGACGCCGAGCAGCGCGCCGTCCTCGAGGTGGTGCTGGACGCCGTGGGCGACCGGGCCACCGTCGTCGCCGGCGTCGGGACCTACGACACCGCCCACTCGATCGACAAGGCGCGCGCGGCGGCGGCGCTGGGCGTCCACGGCCTGCTCGTCGTGACGCCGTACTACAGCCGGCCCCCGCAGGCCGGCGTGCTCCGCCACTTCACCGCGGTCGCCGACAGCACCGACCTGCCGGTGATGCTCTACGACATCCCGGTGCGCACCGGGACGCCGATCGAGGTGGAGACGCTCGTGCGCGCCGCGGAGCACCCGCGGATCGTCGCGGTGAAGGACGCCAAGGCCGACCTCGGTGCCATGGCCTGGACGATGGCGCGCACCGACCTCGCCTACTACAGCGGCGAGGACATGCTGAACCTGCCGATCCTCGCGATGGGCGGCGTCGGCATGGTCAGCGTCGTCAGCCACGTCGTCGGCCCCCGGCTGGCCGAGCTGATCGCCGCCGTGGAGGGCGGGGACCTGGCCAAGGCCCGCGAGCTCAACGACAGCCTGCTGCCGGTCTACACCGGCATGTTCCGCACCCAGGGCGTCATCACGGTGAAGGCCGCGCTCAATGCGCTCGGCCTGCCGGCCGGACCGGTCCGGCCGCCGCTGGTCGACGCCACCCCCGAACAGCTCGCGCAGCTGCGCGACGACCTCGCCGCTGGAGGCGTACCCCTGTGAGTGGTCAGGTCACCCAACCGCACCTCGATCTCAAGGCCCCGCCGCCGCTGCCCGAGGGCGGCCTGCGGGTCATGGCGCTCGGCGGGCTCGGCGAGATCGGCCGCAACATGGCCGTCCTCGAGTTCGACGGCACGCTGCTGGTCATCGACTGCGGCGTGCTGTTCCCCGAGGTCGACCAGCCCGGCATCGACCTGATCCTGCCCGACTTCGGCGTCATCGAGCACCGCCTCGACGACATCGCCGCCGTCGTCCTCACCCACGGGCACGAGGACCACATCGGGGCGATCCCGTACCTGCTCCGGCTGCGCGAGGACATCCCGCTGGTCGGGTCCCGGTTCACCCTGGCGCTGGTCAAGGCCAAGCTGCGGGAGCACCGCATCGACCCCACGCTGGTCGAGGTCGCCGCCGGCGACGACCACCTGGCCGGGCCGTTCCACTGCGAGTTCATCTCGGTGAACCACTCGATCCCCGACGCCCTCGCGGTGGCGGTGCAGACCCCGGCGGGCGTGCTGGTGCACACCGGCGACTTCAAGATGGACCAGCTGCCCCTCGACGGCGTGCTGACCGACCTGGGGGCGTTCGCCCGGCTGGGGGTCGAGGGCATCGATCTGCTGCTGTCGGACTCGACCAACGCCGAGGTGCCCGGCTTCGTCACCCCCGAGCGCAGCATCGGCCCGGTGCTGGACGACGTCTTCGCCCGCGCCTCGCAGCGGCTGATCGTCTCGAGCTTCGCCAGCCACGTGCACCGGATCCAGCAGGTGCTCGACTGCGCCGACAAGCACGGCCGCAAGGTCGCCCTCGTCGGCCGCTCGATGGTCCGCAACATGGGCGTCGCCCGCGACCTCGGCCTGCTGCACATGGCGCCCGGCCTGATGGTCTCCCTCGACGACGCCGCGAAGATGCCGCCCGAGCAGGTGGTGCTGGTCAGCACCGGCTCGCAGGGCGAGCCGCTGTCGGCGCTGGGCCGCATGGCCCGCGGCGACCACCACCAGGTCACCATCGAGGCCGGCGACACCGTGGTCCTGGCGTCGTCGCTGGTGCCCGGCAACGAGACCGCCGTCTACAAGGTCATCAACGGCCTGGCCCGGCGCGGGGCCACCGTGGTGCACAAGGAGACCGCCCGGGTGCACGTCTCCGGGCACGCCCCGGCCGGCGAGCTGCGCACGCTGCTCAACGTGGCGAAGCCGAAGTACCTCATGCCCGTGCACGGGGAGTGGCGGCACCTGCGGGCGCACGCCAAGCTCGCCGAGGAGACGGGCATGGCCACCGACCGGATCCTGCTGGCCGAGGACGGCGTCGTCGTCGACCTCGTCGACGGCAAGGCCTCGATCGTGGGCACCGTGCCCATCGGCGACGTCTACGTCGACGGGCTGAACGTCGGCGACGTGGGCGAGGAGTCGCTGCAGGCCCGGCGGATCCTGGGCGACGAGGGCTTCGTGGCGCTGACCGTCGTGGTCGAGCCGTCCACCCGCACCATCGTGCGGCCGGTGCACCTGTCCACCAAGGGCTTCTCCGACGACCCGGCGGCCTTCGACGAGGTGCTGGCGCTGGTCGAGGACAACCTGAAGCGGGCGCTCCAGGACGACGCCGTCGACGCGCACCGGATGTCCCAGATCATCCGGCGCACCGTGGGCAAGTGGGTGTCGGACAAGCACCGCCGCCGTCCGATGATCATCCCGACGGTCCTCGAGGTCTGAGAAACCGGCGCCGCAGCCCCACCCCTCGGCGTCGTGGCGCCGGGATCAGGTGACCTGATCATCGAACGTCCTCCCTCACCGTCTGCGGCGAGGGAGGACGCCGCACGGTCAGGTCACCTGATCGTGACCGGCTCGATGCCCTCGGCGGGCGGCAGGTCGAAGCCCCACACCTGGGCGTAGAAGGACAGCTCGCCGTCGAGCGCGGCGCGGATGTTCGCCGCCTTGCGGAACCCGTGCTGCTCGCCCGGGAAGAGCAGGTAGGCGTGCGGGACGCCGTTCTCGCGCAGCGCGGCGACGATCGCCTCGGCCTGCGACGGCGGCACGACCGCGTCCTCCTCGCCCTGGAACACCGCCAGCGGGGTGTCGAGGGTGCCGACGTGCGTGATCGGGGAGCGCTCGGCGTAGACGTCGGCGCCCCCCGGCCACGGGGCGACCAGCCCGTCGAGGTACCGGGACTCGAACTTGTGCGTCTCGGCCGCGAGCGCGGCGAGGTCGGCGACGCCGAAGTGGCTGGCGCCGGCGGTGAAGACGCCGGGGCGCATGGTCAGCGCGGCGAGGGTCGTGTAGCCACCGGCCGACCCGCCCCGGATCGCCATTCGCGCGGGGTCCACCCGGCCGGCGTCGGCGAGGGAGCGGGCGCAGGCGACGACGTCGTCGAGGTCGACCACGCCCCACCGCCCTTGCAGCGCGTCGCGGTAGCGGCGGCCGTAGCCGGTGGAGCCGCGGTAGTCCACGTGCGCCACGCAGAAGCCGCGCGAGGTGAAGTACTGGATCTCCAGGCTGAGCACGCGGGCGTGGCTGGACGTGGGGCCGCCGTGGACCATCACGACGAGCGGCGGCAGCTCGCCGTCGGGGGCGGTCACCTCCGGGTTCGTCGGCGGGTAGACGACCGCGTGCGCCACCGCGATGCCGGTGCCGTGGTCGGGCGTGGGGAAGGTGTGGAACTCGGGGCGGGAGAACCACGCCGGGTCCAGCCCGAGGTCGCGCGCCGGCCGCAGCACCTCGGCGCCGTCGCCGTCGACCGGGACCCGCAACACCACCGGCTCGGCCGCCGGGCCGCCGGCCGCGCAGACGACCGCGTCGCCCTGCGCGCGCAGGTACCCGAACGAGGCGTAGGGGAGCTCGAGCTCGCGGAGCCCGCCGTCGGGGGAGAGGACGGCCAGCCGGTCGGTGCCGTCCCGGCCGTAGGCCAGCGCGATCCGGCCGTCGTCCAGCAGGGCGTACCGGCTGGCGCCGAACCGCCACTGCGGGCCGGCGATGTCGGTGCCCACGTCGAGCACCAGCTCGGCGTCGCCGCCGCGATGCCATCGGTACAGCGACCAGACGTCGGTGCGGTCGCAGAGGAACCACAGCGTGCCGTCGGGCCCCCACGCCGGCTGCACCACGGACTCGCCCGGCCCGCCGGCGACGACCGTCTCGGTCCCGTCCGCGCCGCGGACCACCAGCTGCGCGGCGTCCCACGGCATCCGGGGGTGGTCCCACTGCAGCCAGGCCAGCGCGGAGCCGTCGGGCGAGCGGCGCGGATCGGAGACGAAGTCCGGCCCCGACACCAGCACCTCGCTGCCGCCGTCCGCGGCGATCCGCACGATCTCGTTGACGACGTCGGCGGCGGCACCCGATGCGGCATGCGTCTCCCGGACCGCGAGCAGCGCCTCGGGACCGGCCTCCAGGTCGGCGTACCGGACCCCCGCGGGCAGCGCGGGCTCCGGGGTGACCGCGACGGGCGAGTCCGCTCCCGCGTCCACTCGGTACAGCCGCTGGTCCGAGTAGTCGGTGAACCACAGCGTGCCGCCGGAGACGGTCCAGGCACCCCCGCCGTACTCGTGCACCCGGGTGCGCGCGTTCCAGGGCGCGGGCAGCACGTCGGCCACGGTGCCGTCGCCGGAGCGGCGCACGAGCACCGACCGGCCGCCCTCGTCGGGCCGCGCCTCGGACCACCAGACGTCGGGTGAGCCGGGATCGACCAGCACCTCGCCCAGGGCCGCCGCCGTGCGGACCACCAGCTCGGAGGTGATCGGGGTGGGCCAGCTGCCGGAGGGAAGCGCGGTGCTCATGCCTGTGACGTTATGAGACGGGGCCGCCTGCGGGGGGACACGACGCCTGGCCTGCCCGTCCGCGACCCTCCTCGGGCTTACCGTCTGACGCATGCCTGCCCGCACCACGTCGAACAGCCGGCCGGCCGCGACCCGCAGCCGATCGGGTTCGACGGCGGCGAGCAAGAAGCGGCCCGCCACCAAGCGGGCCCCCAACCGGCGTCCGCCCGCCAAGAAGAAGGCGGCGTCGGGTCCCTCGCTCTGGCGCATCGCCAGCGGCGGCTGGAACCTGCTGGCGCGTGGCGCCGGCGGGCTCGCCCGCTCGGTGGCCCGGCCGGAGGAGGCCGAGCCGCTCGCCCCCGAGCACCGGCGCGACGGGGTCGGGCTGGCCGTGCTGGGGCTGGCGATCGTGCTCGGGGCCGCGGCCTGGAGCAACGGCATCGGCCCGGTCGGCGCGGCGATGACCGACGGGGTGCGCTGGATCGTCGGCTCCCTGGTCATGGTGCTGCCCGTCGTCCTGTTCTTCGCGGCGCTGCGGCTGCTGCGACGCGGACCCCGCCCGGAGGCGCGCGGCCGGCTGGTCATCGGCTGGCTGTGCACGGTCGCCTCCGTGCTGGGGATCGCGCACGTCGTCGGCACGCCGGCCGATCCGCAGGCCGGCCGGCCCGGGTCGGGCGGGCTCGTCGGGTGGGCCGTGGGCACCCCGCTGGCCGCCGGGCTGGGGGCGGTCGTCACCGTCGTCCTGCTGGCCCTGCTGGCGTTCTTCGGGCTGCTGGTCATCACCGCGACGCCGGTGCACCAGATCCCCGAGCGGCTGCGCGAGTTCACCGACCGACTGCTCGGTCGCGACGACTACGACGGGGACGAGTACGACGAGGACGACGACGAGGAGCCCGAGGAGGTGCCGGTCAGCCGCCGGTCGCGTCGCAAGTCCCTGTCCGAGGACCTGCTCACCACCGGCCCGATCGACCACGCCGCCTACGCCGAGGCGGCCGACGCCACCCGCACCACCGAGCCGGAGCACACCGTGCTCGCGGCGCCGCCGCCGGTGCCGGCGGTGCCGTCGGTGCGCCGGCCGGTCGAGGACCGCACCTCCCCGCCGGAGGACCTCCCGCCCATCACCGAGCCGGAGCAGCTGTCCATCCAGCCGGTCGAGGGCGACTACGTGCTGCCCTCGCTGTCCACGCTGCGCCCCGGCGACCCGCCGCGGGCGCGGTCCAAGGCCAACGACGTCGCGATCGCCGCGATCAGCGGTGTCCTGGACCAGTTCAGCATCGACGCCGCCGTCACCGGCTTCACCCGCGGCCCGACGGTCACCCGCTACGAGGTCGAGCTCGGCCAGGGCGTGAAGGTCGAGAAGATCACCGCGCTGACCCGCAACATGGCCTACGCGGTGGCCAACGACAACATCCGCATCCTCGCGCCGATCCCGGGCAAGTCCGCCGTCGGCATCGAGGTGCCCAACACCGACCGCGAGAAGGTCAGCCTCGGCGACGTGCTGCGCTCGCAGGCGGCCAAGCAGGACCCGCACCCGATGCTGGTCGGCCTCGGCAAGGACATCGAGGGCGGCTTCGTCTGCGCCAATCTGGCGAAGATGCCGCACCTGCTCGTCGCCGGCGCCACCGGTGCCGGTAAGTCCAGCTGCGTCAACTCGATCCTGACCTCGCTGCTGCTGCGCGCGACCCCGGACCAGCTGCGGATGATCCTGGTCGACCCGAAGATGGTCGAGCTGACGCCCTACGACGGCATCCCGCACCTGATCACGCCGATCATCACCGACCCCAAGAAGGCGGCCACCGCGCTGGCCTGGCTGGTCGAGGAGATGGAGCAGCGCTACCAGGACATGAAGTCCACCGGCGTGCGGCACATCGACGACTTCAACCGCAAGGTCGAGAAGGGCGAGATCACCGCGCCGCCCGGCAGCGAGCGGGTCTACCGGCCCTACCCGTACATCCTGGCGATCGTCGACGAGCTCGCCGACCTGATGATGGTCGCGCCGCGGGACGTCGAGGAGCACATCGTCCGGATCACCCAGAAGGCGCGCGCCGCCGGCATCCACCTGATCCTGGCCACGCAGCGCCCCTCGGTCGACGTCGTCACCGGCCTGATCAAGGCCAACGTGCCCTCGCGGCTGGCGTTCTCGACGTCCAGCCTCACCGACAGCCGGGTCATCCTCGACCAGCCGGGTGCGGAGAAGCTCATCGGCATGGGTGACGCCCTCTTCATGCCGATCGGGGCCGGCAAGCCGATCCGCGTCCAGGGCGCGTTCGTCACCGACGCCGAGATCGAGGCGGTCGTCGAGTTCACCAAGCGGCAGGCCGAGCCGGAGTACCGCGAGGAGGTCTTCTCCGCGGGCAGCGCCGGGGAGAAGAAAGAGATCGACGAGGACATCGGCAGCGACCTGGACCTGCTGCTCCAGGCGGTTGAGCTGATCGTCACCAGCCAGTTCGGGTCGACGTCGATGCTGCAGCGCAAGCTGCGCGTCGGTTTCGCCAAGGCCGGCCGGCTCATGGACCTCATGGAGAGCCGCGGCATCGTCGGGCCCTCCGAGGGCTCCAAGGCGCGCGACGTGCTGGTCAAGCCCGACGAGCTCGAGGCCACGCTGTTCACCCTGCGCGGCGGGGAGGCCTGACGTCCGCTGCGCCGGGTCGGGGTCGCCCGAGCGGAGCCCCCCTGGAGAGCGACTACGATGGCCGAGTGACAGCTGCGCCCACCCCTGCCCGGACCGTGGCCGTGGTGACGCTCGGCTGCGCGCGCAACGAGGTCGACTCCGAGGAGCTGGCCGGCCGGCTGGCCGCGGAGGGCTACGAGCTCGTCGAGGACGCCGACGACGCCGACGCGGTCCTGGTCAACACCTGCGGGTTCATCGAGACCGCCAAGAAGGACTCCGTCGACGCGATCCTGGCCGCGACCGACTCCGGTGCCTCCGTCGTCGCCGTCGGCTGCATGGCCGAGCGGTACGGCTCCGAGCTCGCCGGTGCGCTCCCGGAGGCCACCGTCCTGGGCTTCGACGACTACGCGGCGATCGGGGACCGGCTCGACGACGTCCTCGCCGGCCGCCCGCTCGTGCCGCACACCCCGCGGGACCGGCGCACCCTGCTGCCGATCAGCCCGGTCGAGCGCTCGGCGGTGCTCGCCGGCGCCGGGGGGCGGGTCGAGGACACCGCGGCCCCGGCGATCCCCGGGCACGACTGGCTGCGCCGCCGCCGGCTGGCCTCGGGGCCGTCCGCGGCGCTGAAGCTCGCCTCGGGTTGCGACCGGCGCTGCGCGTTCTGCGCGATCCCCACCTTCCGCGGCGCGTTCGTCTCCCGCCCGCCGGCCGAGGTGCTGTCGGAGGCGCAGTGGCTGGCCGCCCAGGGCGTCACCGAGCTGGTGCTGGTCAGCGAGAACTCCACCTCCTACGGCAAGGACCTCGGCGACCTGCGGTCGCTGGAGAAGCTGCTGCCCGCGCTGGCGGCGGTCGAGGGCATCGTCCGGGTGCGGGTGGCCTACCTGCAGCCGGCCGAGCTGCGGCCGGGCCTGCTGGAGGTCATCGCCGGCACGGACGGCGTCGCGCCGTACTTCGACCTGTCGTTCCAGCACTCGTCGCCGACGCTGCTGCGCCGCATGCGCCGGTTCGGCGGCACCGAGGACTTCCTGCGCACCATCGAGCGAGCCCGTAGCCTGGCGCCCAGCGCCGGGTTCCGCACCAACGTCATCCTCGGCTTCCCGGGGGAGACCGAGGAGGACGTCGCGGAGCTGGAGCGCTTCCTCACCGAGGGCCGCCTGGACGCGGTCGGTGTGTTCGGCTACTCCGACGAGGAGGGCACCGAGGCGATGCGGCTGGACGGCAAGCTGGACCAGGCGGAGATCGACGCACGCGTCCGCCGGGTTACCGACCTGGTCGAGGAGCTGACCGCCCAGCGTGCGGAGGACCGGATCGGCGAGCGGGTCGAGGTGCTGCTCGCCGAGGACCTCTCCGCCGAGGACGGCGCCGGCACCTGGCTCGGGCACGCCGCCCACCAGGACCCGGACGCCGACGGCACCACCACGGTGACCGGGGTGCCCGACGGCGCGGTCGCCGGGCAGCTGGTGTCCGCGGAGGTGATCGGCACCGAGGGCATCGACCTGGTCGCCGCCGCCCTCGCCGTCGTCCCCTCGGCCGGGCGGTGACCCAGGTGACCGACGTCGCGCCCGACCCGGCAGCCACGCCTCCGCAGTCGGTGCGGCTGGTCAACCTGCCGAACGCCCTCACGGTGCTGCGGCTGGCCGTCGTCCCGGTGTTCGCCGTCCTCCTGCTCCAGGACGACGGCCTCGACGACACCGGCCGCTACTGGGCGACGCTGGTCTTCGTCCTGGCGATCATCACCGACCGCTACGACGGGCTGATCGCCCGCCGGACCGGGCAGGTGACCGAGTTCGGCAAGCTCGCCGACCCGATCGCCGACAAGGCCCTCACCGGAACGGCGCTGATCGGCCTCTCCGTGCTCGCGTTCCTGCCGTGGTGGGTGACCGCCGTGATCCTCGTCCGCGAGGTCGGCGTCACGCTGCTGCGCTTCTGGGTGATCCGGCACGGGGTCATCGCGGCCAGCCGCGGCGGCAAGGCGAAGACCGTGGTGCAGGCGGTGGCGATCGCCCTGTACATCCTGCCGCTGACCGGCGCCCTGGCCACCATGCGCTGGTGGGTCATGGCCGCCGCCGTGGTGCTGACGGTGGTCTCCGGGCTGGACTACGTCTACCGGGCGGTCACGCTGCGCCGGACGAGCGCCCGGGCCATGCGCGCCGCCGCCGCCCGGCGGGCGGCCGGGCCGAGCACCGGCACGGGTACCGGCACCCGCACCGACACCGCCGCCTGACGACGATGGGCACCCCGGTCGACCAGCCCACCCCGGAGGCGCTCGCCGCCGAGCTGCACCTGGCCCTGCTGGCCCGGGGCGCGACAGTCGCCGCGGCCGAGTCGCTCACCGCCGGACTGTTCTGCGCCACCCTCGCCTCGGTCCCGGGCGCGAGCGCCACGCTGCGCGGGGGTGCCGTCGTCTACGCCACCGACCTGAAGACCGCGCTCGCCGGGGTGCCGGCCGACCTGTTGGCCGCGCACGGGCCGGTCAGCCCGCAGACGGCCGCCGCGCTGGCCGCGGGCATCCGTGCGCGCTGCGGCGCGACCTGGGGCGTCGGCCTCACCGGCGTCGCCGGCCCCGACCCGGTCGACGGGCACGGCCCCGGCCGGGTCTACCTGGGGATCAGCGATGGTGAGCGCACCGAGGTGACCGAGCTCGACCTCCCCGGGAACCGCGCCGCCGTGCGCGGCGCCGCGGTCGCCGGCGCCTTCGCTGCGCTGCTGGACCGGCTGGGGGCAGCGGTCGGCGGGAACGACACCCCGGCCGCGGGTGTTACGCCATGAGCGGACTCGGCCCCGTCGGCGGGCTGACGGCGCACCCGCCGCGTACCGTGAGCGCACGGTGCTCGACGGCACCGCCGCTTCCCCGCTCGCAGGACAGGAGACGGCCATGACGCTGCTGCGCACCCAGCTCGGGAACACCCTGCGCGGCCACCGGCTGCGTCAGCACCGCACGTTGCGCGACGTCTCCGGTGCCGCCCGGGTCAGCCTGGGCTACCTCTCCGAGGTCGAGCGGGGGCAGAAGGAGGCCTCCTCCGAGTTGCTCGCCTCCATCTGCGACGCCCTCGAGGTGGAGCTGGCCGACCTGCTCGCCGAGGTGAGCCTCGAGCTGCGCGGCGTGGCCGCCGGCGGCGAGGTCCGCCCGCTCGGGGCCGCCGCCGAGGCCGCCGCGACCGAGGCCGCGGCCGTCCCCGCGCAGTCCGACGCCGCCGCCGAGCCCGCGCTGGCGCTCGTCGGCGCCGGGCAGCAGGGTCGCACCGCCCGGCGGCGCGACGCCGTCTCGCTGGCCGCCTGATCCCCGACGGACGCCCCCGGGGCGTCATGAACCGCACCCGGGCGGAGCTGCTCGATGGGGCCGCCCGCGCCTTCGCCGCGCACGGCCCCCGGCGCAGCACGATGCAGGCGGTGGCAACCGCCGCGGGCGTCGCCAAGGCCACGCTCTACAACCACTTCCGGACCAAGGACGACGTCGTGCGCGCCCTGCTGGCCGCCGAGCTGCAGCGCCTCGCCGACCTGGCCGGGAGCCTCCCCGTCGCCGAGGGCCTGGCCGCGCTCGCCGACGAGCTGGGCACGCATCCGGTGCTGCGCCGGATGGCGGAGTCCGAGCCGGACCAGCTGGCCGCGCTGCTGACCCCCGACGGATCCGGCTGGGCGGAGCTCACCGGTCAGCTGGCTGATGCCCTGCAGGTCTCCGCGGACAGCGCGGAGCTGGCGGCCCGGTGGCTCCTCGGCGTGGTGCTCCAGCCCGGGCTCACCACGCAGCGGCGCCGGCAGGCCGCGCTCGTGGCGCAGCTCCTGCAGCCCGCGGGCTGAGCCGCTCAGCGCAGGGGCAGGCCGCGGGTGAACACCACCCGGTCGTCGCCGGGGCCGCCGTGCCCGGGGGAGGGGGCCGCGGCCGCTCCGACGTGAGCCGCCAGCGCGGCGGCGCCGGCGTCACCGGGCACGGCCACGGCCTGCACGGCGCGCGCCCCGACGCCGGCGGCGAGGTCCGCGAAGCGCTGCAGTAGCAGGGTGGCGACGCCGCTGCCCCGCCGGTCGGGGTGCACGGCGACGGCCTGGACGACGGCGAGCCGGTCGGCGCTGACCACGCCCAGCAGGTAGCCGGCGTCGTCGTCGTCGGCGGTGAGGGCGACGGCGCCGAAGCCGCCGAGCTGGTGGAAGAACACCGGGTCGTGCAGCGCGAGCACGGCGTCGTCGGTCAGCGGGGACCCGGCCCAGAACTCGGCGCGGCGGGCCAGCAGCCGGCCGCGCAGCGCGCCGGCGGAGAGTTGCTCGAAGCCGACCAGGCGGAGGACGTCGCCGGTCACCGGTGCTCCCGCGCGGCGGCGAGCTCGTCGCGGGTCGGGGGATCGGCGCCCACCCGGGTGCAGTTGAGCGCCGCGACGAGGGCGGCGTCGTCGACCAGGGCCAGCAGCTCGTCGTCGGGCAGGCCCGCCAGCGCGTCCCGGGTGGTGGTGCCGGTGGCCAGCAGGCCGGTGAGCAGCCCGGCGGCCAGCGAGTCGCCGGCTCCGACGGTGTCGACGACGTCGATCCGCGGGCTCGCCCGGTGCAGCAGCGGGCGGCCGGGCCGGGCGATCCGCAGCGGCGCACCGCCGTCGGTCAGCACCACCAGCGCCGGGCCGCGCTCCGCCCAGCGGCGTGCCGCGTCGTCGAGGTCGGTCGTGCCCGGCTCCAGCCAGGCGAGGTCCTCCGCGCTGACCTTCACCAGGTCGGCGCGGCGCACCAGCTCGTCCAGCCGCCGGGTCACCGACGTCCGGTCGTTGCCGAGGCTGCCGCCGACCGGCCCCTCGGCCAGCATCGGCCGGATGTTCGGGTCGACGCTGATCAGCGCGTGCCCCGACAGCCGCTCGACCAGCCGGGCGATGGCCGCGCTGCCGGGCTCGGTCCAGCTGGAGATGGAGCCGACGTGCAGGGCGCCCACGTCACCGGGGAGCACCCGGGTCAGCTCGTCGTCGGTCCACTGCCAGTCCGCGGCGCCCAGCACGTGGAAGCCGTAGTCGGGCGAGCCGTCGGCGCCGAGCCCGACCACGGCCAGGCTGACCGGCTCCCCGGCGTCGACGAAGCCCGCGGTGTCCACGCCGGCGAGCTCGGCGTGCCGCCGCAGGTGCCCGGCCAGCGGCCCGGTGCCGAGCCGGGCCAGCAACCGCACGGGGGCGCCGAGCCGCCCGGCGGCGACGGCGACGTTGAGGGCGTTGCCCCCCGGCCGCGCGACGTACTGCGGCGCCGTGCCCTCGGGGCCGGCGTCGGCCCCGGGGACGGGCAGCAGGTCGACGACCAGTTCACCGAGGACGCAGAGGGTCGGACCGCCGGGCTGCACGCCGGAAACCCTAGTCGTGCTGCCGGCCGCGGCGCCCGCGTTGGCTGTGGAGCGAGATCACCTGGGACGATGCTGGGTGACGAGCATCGCCGGGCCGGCATCCGCGCCGGAGCAGGAGGACCCCATGCCCAATCCGTTCGTGAAGCTGTGGAAGTACCTCACCGCGTCGGCCAACGCCCAGATCGACCAGCGGGCGGATCCGAAGATCCAGATCGCGCAGGCGATCGAGGCCGAGCAGCAGCGGCACCAGTCGCTGGCCAACCAGGCCGCCGCCGTGCTGGGCAACCAGCGCCAGCTCGAGATGCGGCTGAACCGGCAGCTCGGCGAAGTGGAGAAGCTGCAGGCCTCCGCCCGGCAGGCGCTGACCCTCGCCGACCAGACGCGCGCCAAGGGCGACGCCGCCAAGGCCGCCGAGTACGAGCAGGCCGCGCAGGCGTTCGCCACCCAGCTGGTGGCCGCCGAGCAGTCGATGGAGGACCTCAAGCGCAGCCACGACGAGGCCCTGCAGGCCGCCCAGCAGGCGCGCGGCGCCGTCGAGCAGTCCCGGATGCGGCTGCAGACGACGCTGGCCGAGCGCACCAAGCTCATGAGCCAGCTCGAGCAGGCGAAGATGCAGGAGCACGTCGCCGACTCGCTGCGCCAGGTCAACGAGCTCTCCGCGCCGGGCAACACGCCGTCGCTGACGGAGGTCCGCGACAAGATCGAGGCCCGCTACGCCAACGCGCTCGGCCAGGCGGAGCTGGCGCAGACCTCGGTGGAGGGCCGGATGCTCGAGGTGCAGAAGGCGACCCTCGACGTCGCCGGCGCCTCGCGCCTGGACCAGATCCGCGCCTCCATGGGCGGGGGGACGCCGGCCGTGGAGGGGACCGCTGCCGCCGGCGCCATCGAGCAGGGCGCGGCCTCGGTGCCGACCGCCGAGCAGCGGGAGGCGCAGCCGGCCGACCGCCCGGACGCCCAGTAGCGGATCCGCTGCCCCCTCTGCTAGCCGGTGTGCGAGCGGAGGGGTCCCTCAGCCAGGTGTCGCCACGGGGGACGGCCGGCCCGGTTCGCCGGTCCGCGCCGTGACGGCGATGGGGGAGCGCGCCGCCTGGCAGCGCGGGCACCAGTAGGTCACCCGCTCCTGGAGGTGCGGCCCCTGCTCGCCCATGAGGATCGGGGTCCGGCACCGCCGGCAGGGCTTGCCCTTCCGTCCGTACACCCAGTGGTCCTGGCCGCGGCGCAGGTCACCGGTGGTGCTCTGCTCCGGATGGTGCCGGTTGGCCAGCATGAGAGTGCGTGCCCGCTCGACGAGGGGCTGCAGCCGGTCGTCGACGTCGGCCACCCGCGCCCACGGGTGCACGCCGACCAGGAACAGCGACTCGACCTTGTAGAGGTTCCCGATCCCGGCCAGGTTCCGCTGGTCCAGGATCGCCACCCCCACCTGCTCGTCGGGGTGGGACCGCAGCCGGCGCAGCGCCCTCTCGAGGTTCCAGTCCGGGCCGAGGACGTCCGGGCCGAGGTGCCCGACGAGCCGGTCCTCCTCGGCCGTGGGCACCAGCTCGACGTCGTGCAGCCGGTAGCCGACGCACTCCCACTCGTCGGTGGCCAGCACCATGCGCACGTCGTGGGCGGGCCCGCCCTGCCATCGGCTGCCGGGCCGGTAGATGTGCCAGCTGCCGTCCATCCGGAAGTGGGTGCGCAGCGTGCGGCCGTCGGCGAGGCGGACCAGCAGGTGCTTGCCGCGGGGGACGACCTCGGTGACCGCCGCCCCGGTCAGGTCGACGGTGGCCAGCTGCGGGAGGCGGAACTCCCCCCGACGCAGCGTCGCGCCGGCCAGCGCCGTGCGCATGCGTTCGGCCGCCAGCCAGACGGTGTCTCCCTCGGGCACGCCTGCCATGATCCCCGGCCCCGGAGGGGCGCGCCCGCTGTGAGAGCGCCGACATCCGGGATGACGGCGACCGCCGGGGGCGCTGTGCTCCACCGTGAGCGTGCCCCTGCGACTGCGCACCCGGTTGGGTGGCATCCCGACCGTCGCCGAGCACGAGCCGGTCACCGTCACCGTCGCCCGCGTGGTCCGCCCCGACCGCCGGATCGCGTTCGAGCGGGCGGCCGCAGCCGTGCTGGCCGAGGCGGCCAACTACCCCGGCAACCTGGGCGCGACGCTGCTGCACCCGGGGGCGGACAGCTCCGAGTACCACCTGGTCTACCGGTTCGCCGACGCCGATGCGCTGGCCGGCTGGGAGCGCTCGCCGGAACGCCGGGCCTTCCTCGCGCGGATGCCGGAGATGGTCGAGGACGAGCGCGTCGCGCGGGCGGTCGGTCTGGAGAACTTCTTCGCGGTGCCCGCGAAGCCGGGGCCTGCGTGGCGGAGCTGGCTGCTCACCGTCGCCGTCGTCCTGCTGTTCACCTCGAGCTTCCAGGTGCTCGCCCTGCCCCTGGTGGGCAGCTGGCCCTGGCCGCTGCGGCTGCTGTTGTCGGCCGCCTACGTGGTGACGGCGCTGCGCCTGCTCATGCCGCGGCTGAGCCGGTGGCTCGGGCGCTGGCTGCAGGGCTCCCGCCGCTGACCTCGGCGGCCTCGCCTCAGCCGCGCAGCCGCAGGCCGCGGGGAGTGGCGGCGAAGCCGGCGGCCTGGAGTGCCTGGGACAGCGGCGTCGACTCGTGCACCGAGGCGCCGTCGGCCTTCTGCACCACCATCCGGCCCAGCGCTCCGGCGGAGACCGCACCCGAGAGCGCGGTCGCCGCCTCCTTGAGCACCTGCTCGTCCTCGGTCCAGGACAGCAGCGTCTTCCCGCCGCGCTCGACGTAGAGCACCAGCTCGCCGTCGACCAGGACGACCAGCGCACCGGCCTTGCGGCCCGCGCGGTGCCCGGCGGCCTTCTTCGTGCTGCCGGTGCCCTCGCCGAGGTCGACGGCGCTGCCGTCGGCGGCGACCGTGCGCTCGGGCCACGGCAGGGCGGCGCCGTAGACGTTGGCCGGATCGGTGGCCGCGAGGACGACGGCGCCCGCCGGCACGCGGTCCGGGGAGGCGAAGCTGCGCAGCCGGTCGACCGAGCCGGGGGTGCCGAACTGCGCCGCGCCCAGCGTCTCCACGAAGTACCCGCGGCGGGCCCGGCCGTTGTCCTCGAACGCCCGCAGCACCGGGTAGACCGCGGAGAAGCCGCCGGGCACCTGCTCGGCCATGACCGCCCCGCGGGTGAGCACCCCGTGCCTCTCCAGGAGCGCCTCCGCCCGCGCGGTTCCCCGCCGGGTGGGGTTGGGCTCCCGCACGGGCAGCCGCGACCACCGGCCGGCGACCGTGGGCGGCCCGGTGCGGCTGGGCATGGCCGGGCGGCCCAGCCGGGTGCGGCCGGCGCGGGCGCGGTCGAGGCGCACCCGCGGCGGCGCCGCGGGCTTGCGGTGCGTGCCGCCGCCGGCCAACCGGGTGCGCAGCGGCGCGAGCGTGTCGTTGGTGAGGGCGCCGGCCCAGACGAGGTCCCACACCAGGTCGGCCAGCGCGACGTCGTCGGTGGCGCCGACGGCGTCGGAGAGCCCGCGGAAGAACATCGCCTGACCGCCGGCGAGGAGATCGAGCAGTGGCTGCCCCTTCTCCGGGGCTGCCAGCTGCTCGGGCAGCAGCAGCGGTGCCAGATCGGTGGGGACCAAGCTGATCCACCCGTCGCTGCCGGGCAGCCCGCCGGCGCCGGCCCACAGGACCTCACCGGCGCTGGTCAGCTCGTCGAGCATGGCGGGGGAGTAGTCGCGCACCCGCGCCGGCAGCACCAGGGACTCCAGCGCGCTGGCCGGCACCAGGGTGCCGGCCAGCTGCTCCACGACGGCGAGGACGCCGTCGGCGCCGCGCAGTCGGCTGCCCACCGACTGCCAGGACGGGGTGAACCGGGCGAGCGTGCCGATGGGCACCGGCTCGACCTCCTGGCGCAGCCGGGCCAGGCTCCGCCGCCGGATCGAGCGGAGGACGTCGGCGTCGCACCACTCCTGGCCGGAGCCGCCCGGGCGGAACTCCCCGGAGACCAGCCGGCCGGTGCCGGTGAGCCGCTGGACGGTCGCCGTCACCACGGCGATGCCGAGCCCCAGCCGGGTGGCCACCTCGGCGGGCTGGAAGGGGCCGTGGGTCCGGGCGTAGCGGCCGATCAGGTCGCCCAGCGGGTCGGCGACGGGCTCGGTGAAGACCTCCGGGACGCCGACCGGCAGCGCGGTGCCCAGGGCGTCGCGCAACCGGCCGGCGTCCTCGATGGCGACGTACCGCTCCTCGCCGGCGATCCGCACCAGCAGCGCGCGCCGGGCGGCGACGAGCTCGTCCAGCCACTCCTGCGGCACGCCGCGCCGGGCGGCCTCGGCGGCGGTGAGGTCGCCGACGACGCGCAGCAGGTCGCCCCCGCCGTCGACATCCCGGGGGTGCCGTTGCCGGGGGAGCCGCTGCAGCTCCTCCTCGATCTCCGCCAGCGCCTCGGCGTCGAGCAGCTCGCGCAGCTCCGACCGGCCGAGCAGCTCGGCGAGCAGGCCGGTGTCGAGCGCGAGCGCCTGTGCCCGGCGCTCGGCCAGCGGCGCGTCGCCCTCGTAGAGGAACTGGCCCACGTAGCCGAACAGCAGCGACTGGGCGAACGGCGACGCCGTCTCGGTCTGCACGTCGACGACCCGCACCCGGCGGGCCCGGACGTCCCTCATCAGCTCGACCAGCCCCGGGACGTCGTAGACGTCCTGGAGCACCTCGCGGGCGGCCTCCAGGGTGATCGGGAACGACGAGAACTCACTGGCGACCGAGAGCAGCTGGGCCGCCCGCTGCCGCTGCTGCCACAGCGGGGTGCGGCGGCGGGGGTCGCGCCGGGGGAGCAGCAGCGCGCGGGCGGCGCACTCGCGGAACCGGCTGGCGAAGAGCGCGGAGCTGCCCACCTCGGCGGTGACCTCACGCTCCACGTCGTCCGGGTCGAGGACGGCGAGGTCGGCCTCGGGGGGCTCGCCGGTGGTCTCGGGCATCCGCAGCACGATGCCGTCGTCGGAGTGCATGGCGGAGACGTCGACGCCGTACCGCTCGCGCAGCCGGGCGGCGAGGACGAGCGCCCACGGGGCGTTCACCTGCGCGCCGAACGGCGAGTGCACGACCAGCCGCCAGTCGCCCAGCTCGTCGCGGAACCGCTCGACCAGCAGCGTGCGGTCGTCGGGGAGGTGCCCCGTCACCGCCTTCTGCTCGGTCAGGTACGCGGCGAGGTTGGCCGCGCCCCACTCGTCGAGGCCCGCCGCACGGGCCCGCTCCAGGCCGGCCTCCGGCGTCGCGGAGCCGACCTCGCGGAGGAACGCGCCCAGCGCCCGGCCGAGTTCCAGCGGGCGGCCGGGTGCGTCGCCGTGCCAGAACGGCATCTTCCCGGCCTGGCCGGGCGCCGGGGTGACCAGCACCCGGTCGTGGGTGATGTCCTCGATCCGCCAGGACGACGACCCGAGCAGGAAGACGTCGCCCACCCGCGACTCGTAGACCATCTCCTCGTCCAGCTCGCCGACCCGCCGCCCGCCGGTGCCCTCGCCGCCGACGAGGAAGACGCCGAAGAGCCCGCGGTCGGGGATCGTGCCGCCGCTGGTGACCGCCAGCCGCTGGGCACCGGCGCGGGCGGTGAGGGTGTCGGTGACGCGGTCCCAGATGAGCCGCGGGCGCAGCTCGGCGAACGCGTCGGAGGGATAGCGGCCGGCCAGCATGTCGAGGACGGCGTGCAGCGCGGAGTCGGGGAGCGAGGAGAACGCCGCCGACCGGCGGACCAGCGCCCCCACCTCGTCGACGGTGCGCGGCCGCTCGGAGACGACCGCGACGATCTGCTGGGCGAGCACGTCGAGCGGGTTGCGGAGGTAGCGGATCGACTCGATGGCGCCGGCCTGCATCCGCTCGGCCACCAGCGCGCACTGCACGAGGTCGCCGCGGTACTTGGGGAAGAGCACGCCGCGGCTGACCGCGCCCACCTGGTGCCCGGCCCGGCCGACGCGCTGGAGGCCGCTGGCGACGGTGGGCGGCGCCTCCACCTGGACGACGAGGTCGACCGCGCCCATGTCGATGCCCAGCTCCAGGCTCGAGGTGGCGACGACCGCGGGCAGCCGGCCGGACTTCAGCGCTTCCTCGACGATCGCCCGCTGCTCGCGGGACACCGAGCCGTGGTGGGCGGCGGCGACCGGCTGCACGCCCTCGGGCACGCCGCCGCCGGAGCCGGCCTGCGCCATGAGCGCCGCCGCGTTGGTGCCGGGCGGCACGGTCTCACCGGTGGCCCGCTCGTAGGCCAGCTCGTTGAGCCGGCTGGTCAGCCGCTCGGCCAGCCGCCGGGAGTTGGCGAAGACGATGGTGCTGCGGTGGGCCTGGACCAGGTCGAGCACCCGCTCCTCGACCGCCGGCCAGATGGAGTTGCGCGGCTGGTGGCCCGCCGCCGAGCCCGCCAGCTCCCCGGTGGGCTGCCCGAGCTCGCTCATGTCCTCGATCGGGACGACGACCGAGAGGTCCCACTGCTTCGTCGAGCCGGGCGACACCACCTGCACCGGGCGGCCGCCCGCCAGGTAGGTGGCGACCTCCTCGATCGGGCGCACGGTGGCCGACAGGCCGATCCGCTGCGCGGGCCGCTCGAGCAGCTCGTCCAGCCGGTCGAGCGAGACGGCGAGGTGGGCGCCGCGCTTGGAGTCGGTGACCGCGTGCACCTCGTCGACGATCACCGTCTCGACCCCGCGCAGCGCCTCGCGGGCGGCGCTGGTGAGCAGCAGGAACAGCGACTCGGGAGTGGTGATCAGGATGTCGGGCGGTCGGCGGGCGAAGGCACGCCGCTCGTCGGCCGGGGTGTCGCCCGAACGGATGCCGACCTTGATCTCCGGCCGCGGCAGCCCCAGCCGGGCGGCGGCCTGCCCGATGCCGGCCAGCGGGGCGCGCAGGTTGCGCTCGACGTCGACGGCCAGCGCCTTGAGCGGCGACACGTAGAGGACCCGGCAGCGCGTCCGCTCGTCGGCCGGGGGAGCGGCGGCCAGCCGGTCGAGCGACCAGAGGAACGCGGCGAGGGTCTTGCCCGAGCCGGTGGGCGCGACGACGAGTGCGTGCTCGCCGCTGCTGATCGCCTGCCAGGCGCCGTCCTGGGCGGCGGTGGGCCGCTCGAACGCGCCGGTGAACCAGGCCCTGGTCGGCTCGGAGAACCGGGCCAGGGCGCCCTGCGCCTCGGAACGGTCGGCGGACGGGCGGTCGGGCACGCGCTCAGTGTCCCCGGCATGTACGACACTTCGCTGGCCGGCGTGGAGCCGGCCGCGGGAACCCGCCCGGAGACAGGAGCGCACGTGGCACCGCTGCAGCAGTCCGGCACCGGGGTCGACGTCGCCCGCGTGCAGCGTCGCACCGTGGGCGTACTGAGCGGCGGCGTGGCCCTGGCCGGCCTCGGCGTCACCGTCGGCATCACCGCCGGCGGGCTGCTCGCCCGGGACGTCGCCGGCACCGACAGCGCCTCGGGCCTCGGCCAGACCGCCGGCGTCCTCGGGGCGGCCGCCCTCGCGGTGCCGCTGGCCCGGATCAGCGACACCGTCGGCCGGCGTGCCGGGCTGGCGGTCGGGTACGCCATCAGCGTCGTCGGCGCGGTGGTCACCGTCCTCGCCGCGGCGGCATCCTCGCTGCCGCTGCTGATCGGCGGGCTGTTCCTCTTCGGGGCGGCCACCGCCTGCGGGCTGCAGTCCCGCTACGCCGCCGCCGACCTGGCGACGCCGGAGCGCCGGGGGCGGGCGCTGTCCCTCGTCGTGTGGGCCACCACGATCGGCTCGGTGATCGGGCCCAACCTGGCCCGTCCGGGGGCGCGCCTGGGAGAGGCCCTCGGCCTGCCCCCGCTCGGTGGGGTGTTCGCCCTCTCGGCCGTGGTCTTCGCCGTCGTCGCCGCGGGGTTCCTCCTGCTGCTGCGCCCCGACCCCCTGCTGCTCGCCCGGCGGCTCGGCGGGGGCGGTGCGGGTGCGCCGCCGCGGCGGGCCACCGGTGCCGCCCTCCGCGCGGTGTGGGCCACCCCGGCGGGCCGCCTGGGGCTCACCTCGGTCGTGGTGGCGCACGCGGTCATGGTCGGCGTGATGGTGATGACGCCGGTGCACATGGGCCACGCCGGCGGCGCCGAGGACGCCGTGCTCCGGCTCGTGGGTCTGGTCATCAGCGTGCACGTGGCCGGCATGTACCTGTTCTCCCCGCTGGTCGGCGTGCTGGCCGACAAGGCCGGCGCCCCGGCCGTCGTGGCCCTCGGCGGCGTCCTGCTCCTGGCCGCCGCCGCCGTGGCCGGGACGGCGGCCCCCGCCGACTCGGTGCAGCTGGGTGCGGGGCTGCTCCTGCTGGGCCTGGGCTGGTCGTGCGGGCTGATCGCGGGTTCGGCGCTGGTGACGGCGTCGGTGGGCCCGGAGCTGCGGCCGACGGCGCAGGGCGGCACCGATCTGCTGATGGGGCTGGGCGCCGCGCTGGCCGGGGTGGTGGGCGGTCCGCTGCTGGCCTGGGGCGGGTTCGGCCTGGTGTCCGCGGTCTCGGCGGCGCTGGTGCTCCCGCTGGCCTGGGTGTGGCTGACCTCGCGGGTCAGCGCCCCCGGTAGTTCCTGATCAGCAGCACGATCGTGACGATCAGCGCCAGCACGATGCCGATCTCGAGGACGATGTCGAGGGTCTGCGAGCCCGTGCCCGGAATCATGCCGTGAGCCTAGGGCGGGTGCGGCGGCGCCGGGAGCCGGCGGGTTAGCGTCGGGACGTGCGCCTGCAGGAGTTCTGGTCCCGCCTCGACGGTCAGTTCGGGACCATGCGCGCGCAGAGCGTCGCGCGCGACCACGTCTTCGCCGACCTCGGCGGCCGCACGGCGGTCGACGCCATCGAGGCCGGCCTGCCGGTGCGGAAGGTGTGGCTCGCGATCTGCGAGGCGTTCGACGTGCCGCCCAGGGAGCGCTGACCCGGACCGCTCCGGGCCCGGCGTGTCGGCCTGGCGATCGAACACCTGTTCGGCCTACTGTGTCGTCCACAGGGCGGCCGGTCCTCCACAGTCCGCCCCGGAACCCGAAAACTGTCGGTGGCTCGCCCTAGCGTCGGTCCCGACCCGCTTCTCGCGAACCGAAGGTGACGCACCATGGCAGCAACGCTCGACCGCGACAAGGCCCTCGACATGGCCCTCGCCCAGATCGACAAGCAGTTCGGCAAGGGCTCGGTCATGCGTCTGGGCGACAGCCCCGAGGTGGCGATCAAGGTCATCCCGACGGGCTCGATCGCCCTCGACATCGCCCTGGGCATCGGCGGCCTGCCCCGCGGCCGGGTGGTGGAGGTCTACGGGCCGGAGTCCTCCGGCAAGACCACGGTCGCCCTGCACGCGGTGGCCAACGCCCAGGCCGCCGGCGGGATCGCCGCGTTCATCGACGCCGAGCACGCGCTCGACCCGGAGTACGCCCGCGCCATCGGCGTGGACACCGACGCGCTCCTGGTCAGCCAGCCCGACACCGGTGAGCAGGCGCTCGAGATCGCCGACATGCTGATCCGCTCCGGCGCGCTCGACATCATCGTCATCGACTCGGTGGCGGCGCTGGTGCCCCGCGCCGAGATCGAGGGCGAGATGGGTGACAGCCACGTGGGTCTGCAGGCCCGGCTGATGAGCCAGGCGCTGCGGAAGATCACCGGTGCGCTGAGCAACTCGGGCACGACGGCGATCTTCATCAACCAGCTGCGCGAGAAGGTCGGCGTCGTCTACGGCTCGCCCGAGGTCACCACCGGTGGCCGCGCGCTGAAGTTCTACTCGTCGGTCCGGCTCGACGTCCGCCGCATCGAGACCCTCAAGCAGGGCACCGACGCGATCGGCAGCCGTACCCGCATCAAGGTGGTCAAGAACAAGGTCGCCGCGCCGTTCAAGCAGGCCGAGCTCGACATCCTCTGGGGCCAGGGCTTCAGCCGGGAGGGCGGCATCGTCGACGCCGGTGTCGAGCAGGGCATCGTGAAGAAGTCCGGCGCTTGGTACACCTACGAGGGCGACCAGCTCGGCCAGGGCAAGGAGAACGTCCGCAACTTCCTGAAGGACAACCCCGACCTGGCCGACGAGATCGAGAAGAGGGTCAAGGAGAAGCTGGGCATCGGCCCGACGCTGGACGCCCCGGCGCCGGTCGACGCCCCCGACTTCTGATCCGCCGGTGGACGACCGGCCGCCGAACCGCCGGCGCGGCTCGAACTCCGGCTCCGGCTTCGGGACCTCCCGGGCCGGCCGCCGGTCACGGACGCCGGGCGGCGACGATCCCCTGACCCCGGACGTCGCCCCCGGCTCTCCGGAGGACGGCGCGGGCGATCCCGAGCAGGTCGCCCGTGCGCTCTGCCTCCGTGCGCTGACCGGCGCACCCAAGACCCGGCAGCAGCTGGCCGATCTCCTGGCCCAGCGGGAGGTGCCGGGCGACGCGGCCGAGGCCGTGCTCGACCGGTTCACCGAGGTGGGGCTGATCGACGACGCGGCCTTCGCCCGGGCCTGGGTGAGCAGCCGGCAGGCCGGCCGCGGGCTGGCCCGCCGGGCGCTCTCCGCCGAGCTGCGGGCGAAGGGCGTGGACCCGGAGACGGCCGCCGAGGCCGTCGACGCGGTGGACGACGACGACGAGCGCGAGGCGGCCCGGCGGCTGGTGGCCCGGCGGGTTCCGAGCATGCGCCGGCTGGACCGCGCGACGGTCACCCGTCGGCTGATCGGCATGCTCGCGCGCAAGGGCTACAACGGCGGTCTCGCCGCGGCGGTCGTGCGGGAGGCGCTGGACGAGGCGGACCTCGCCGGCGACGTCGACGACGTCCCCGAGTTCGACGAGGAGAGCGCGCTGCCCTGACCGCCTGGCGGCGACCGGCCGCGGGCAGGGCACCGAACGGCAGGAGGCGGTCCGGAGTCCGGACCGCCTCCTGCCGTTCCCTCCGCTCAGCCCTTGGCGAGCCAGGCGGTGACGTCCACGGCGACGCCGTCGGGAGCCTCCGGGTCGGGGACGAACCAGGCGTCGTTGCGCACCTGACCGGCGGCGAGCCAGCCGGTGATCTCGACGTCGAAGGGCTCGTGGGACGACGCGCCCGGACGCCGGCGCTCACCGACGAAGGTCAGGTCGGTCTCGGTCCCGTCGGCGTAGCGGAAGACCACCCGGCACCGCGACCGGCGGTGCCGGGCCGGCGGCACGACTTCGCGGACGACGGCGCTCTGGGCGCCGGCGGATGCGGCGAACGCGGGAGCGGCGGAGCGCAGGCGCTGGACGAACCGCTGTCCGCCGTCCACCGGGGGAACGGGCTGGGCCTCGAGGACGGGAGCCACCGGGCCGGTCGTGATCAGCGCCTCGACGGCGACCCGGGGAACCGGGGGCAGGTTGCGGCGCCCCACCGCGTGCATGGTCTCCATCGTGACGAGCAGTCTCGCCACGGATGCGCTGCATGCGGCCTCGGCGCGCCCGGATGGGACGAGTGGGTCGAACGGGATGGGGGTGCGTGCACCATCCGGCCGGCCGCGATCCTGGCCGGTGCACGAGCACCCTCGGGGGAGGGCTCGTCCGTGTCGGCGGGCGAGGTGCTCAGGCGCCGTCCCGCACGGGGACCAGGTCGTCGGCGCCGGTCGCCTTGGCCGTCGAGCCGCGCGCCTGGCGGGCCTGCACCCACTGCGCCAGGCGACCGAGCGCGTAGTTGATCACGATGTAGAGCAGCGCGACGACGGTGAAGGTCTGGATCGGGTTGTCCAGGTTCCGCACGATGCTCTCGCCCTGGCTGAGCAGTTCGTCGTAGTTGGCCACGAAGGTCACCAGCGAGGTGTCCTTGAGCACGACGACCAGCTGGCTGATGATCGCCGGCAGCATGACGCGGAACGCCTGCGGCAGCAGCACGATCCGCATGGTCTGCCCGTTGGTGAGGCCGGTGGCGAGCGCGGCCTCCCGCTGCCCGCGCGGCAGGGAGGCGATCCCCGCGCGGACGACCTCCGCGAAGATGACCATGTTGTAGGCCGTCAGGCCGATGATCAGACCCCAGAACACCTGGCCGCCCGGCCAGCCCCGCAGGTCCACGCCGATGTCGGGGAGCGCCCGCACGCTCAGGTAGACGAGCACCACGACGGGCAGGCCGCGGAATACCTCGACGAGCCCGATGAGCGGGATCCGGGCGAACCGGCCCAGGGACAGCCGCGCGACGGCGATGAGCGTGCCGATCACCACCGACAGCGTCATCGCGACGACCGCCGCCTTGATGGTGTTGACGATGCCCTCGCCGATGACCCCCCAGACCAGCTCGAAGTTCTCGTTGCCGGGATTGATCAGCGGACCCCAGAGGTCCATGGAGAACTGGTCCTGCCCGGCCAGGCGCAGCACCACCAGGACGGCGAGGGCGATCAGGACGAGGGCGCCGACGGCGGTGCCGATCGCCGTCCGGCGACGGGCCCTCGGGCCCTGCGCGTCGAAGAGCACGGTCTCCTGCTGGGTCATCGCGCGATCGCCACCTTCCGCTCGATGACCTGCAGGATCGCGCCGGCCGGGAGGGTGATGAGCAGGAACCCGATGGCCACGCCGAGGAAGATCGGCAGCGTCTCGTAGCCCCGGGCGCTGGTCAGGGTCTGGCCGGTGCTCCACAGGTCGCCGCCGACGCCGAAGGCGCCGACCACGGCGGAGTTCTTGAACATCGCGATGATGACGCTGCCCAGCGGCGGCACGACCGTGCGCAGGGCTTGCGGCAGGACGACGAAGCGCAGGCTCTGCGCGAAGTTCAGGCCGATCGAGCGGGCCGCCTCCGCCTGCCCGGCGGGCACGGAGTTGATGCCGGACCGGATGGCCTCGCAGACGAACGCGGAGGTGTAGAGGATCAGGCCCAGGACACCGAAGAAGTAGAACGTGCGGTTGAGGCCCAGCTCGGGGAGCCCGAAGGCGCAGAAGAACAGCACCACCGACAGCGGGGTGTTGCGGAAGGTCGACACCCAGAAGGTGCCGAAGGCGCGCAGCGGCGGCACGGGGGAGACCCGGAAGGCCGCGATCACCGTGCCGAGCAGCAGCGAGCCGACCATGGCGACCAGGATGATGCTCAGCGACGTCACGAAGCCGTCGACGTACAGGTCGATGTTCTGGAAGACCGGGTCCACGTACCCCCCTCAGTGCCGGCGGTGACGGTGCCGCGCTGCGGCCGGCAGCGACCGGCCGGCCGCCATGGCTGGCCGGTCGCTGCCCGGTAGGACGGTCAGACGCACTCGGCGGGCTCGGGGAGCTCCGGCGTCTGGGTGCCCTCGATCTGACCCGCGGTGGCCTCCCAGGCGGCCACGTAGGCCTCCTCGTTCGCGGCGAGGGTCTCGTTGATGAACTCGCAGAAGGCGACGTCGCCCTTCTGGATGCCGATGCCGTACGGCTCCTCGGTGAACTGCTCGCCGACGAGCTTGAACTCGCCGTCGGACTCGGAGACGAAGCCCAGCAGGATCACGTTGTCGGTCGTGACGGCGTCCACCTGGCCGTTGCCCAGGGCGTCGGCGCACTGCGAGTACTCATCGAACAGCACCAGCTGCGAGTCGCTCGCCAGGTACTCGCGGATCTGCTCCGACGGGGTCGAGCCGGTCACCGAGCAGACGGTCGCGTCCGGGTTCTCGGTGAACGACTCCGGCCCGGTGATCGTGTCGTTGTCGGCCGCGACCATGATCTGCTGGCCGGCCTCGTAGTACGGCCCGGCGAAGGTGATCCGCTCGGCGCGCTCGGCGTTGATCGTGTAGGTGGCGACGACCATGTCCACCTCGCCGCCCTCGATGACCTCCTCGCGCACGGCGGAGGGGGTCTGCTCCCACTGGATGTCCTCGGGGGCGATGCCGAGCTCGGCGGCGATGATCTTGGCGATCTCGACGTCGAAGCCCTCGAGCTCGCCGTCGAGGGTCTCCAGGCCGAAGCCGGGCTGGTCGAACTTGGTGCCGACGGTGATCGTGCCCGCCTCGGCGATCTCGGCCATCGTCGTCCCCGCCTCGAACTCGGGGGCCTCGGCGACGTCCGGCTCGGGGGCGGCCGCTTCGTCCTCACCGCCGCCGCACGCGGCGGCGGTGAGGGCGACGACGGACAGGGTGGCCACCAGGGCGCTGCGGCGGAAACTCATGGTTCGTTCCTCTCGCTTTGACGGTCTCGTGCGATCAGTGGGTGAGGATCTTGGACAGGAAGTCCTGGGCCCGCTCCGACTGCGGGTTGGTGAAGAAGGTCTCGGGCTCGGCGGTCTCGACGATCCGGCCGCCGTCCATGAACACGACGCGGTTGGCCGCCCGGCGGGCGAACCCCATCTCGTGGGTGACGACGACCATCGTCATGCCGTCCTTCGCCAGGCCGACCATGACCTCGAGGACCTCGTTGATCATCTCCGGGTCGAGCGCCGAGGTCGGCTCGTCGAAGAGCATCACCTTGGGCTCCATGGCCAGCGCCCGCGCGATCGCGACGCGCTGCTGCTGGCCTCCGGACAGCTGTGCGGGGTACTTGTCCGCCTGGGCGCTGACGCCCACCCGGTCGAGCAGCTCGCGCGCACGCTTGTCCGCGTCGGCCTTCGACTGCTTGCGCACCTTGATCGGCCCGAGGGTGACGTTCTCCAGGATCGTCTTGTGCGCGAAGAGGTTGAAGCTCTGGAACACCATGCCGACGTCGGCGCGCAGCCGGGCGAGCTCCTTGCCCTCCTCGGGGAGGCGCTCGCCGTCGATGGTGATCTCGCCCTTCTCGATCGGCTCGAGCCGGTTGATCGCGCGGCACAGCGTCGACTTGCCGGAGCCCGACGGGCCGATGACGACGACGACCTCGCCGCGGGCGATGTCCAGGTCGATGTCCTGCAGAACGTGCAGCTCACCGAACCACTTGTTGACGCCGGACAGGCGAACGAGCGGCTCTCCGTTCGAACGGCTGGTCATCTTGGGGACCCTAAGGGCGCTGGGTGCACGCGGAGTGATCGCGACGATCACGAAGAGGTAACGAAGCGCTGCCGCTCGCGCGCCGGCACCGGCCCGGCTCGCCCGACCCGGCGGGCCTGCCGCGAGCGCGCCGTACCCTCGCTGTCGTCATGGGAACCGAGCTGGAGGCACCCGCGCGCACCTACCGCGTGCGCACGTACGGGTGCCAGATGAACGTGCACGACTCCGAGCGCCTGTCCGGCCTGCTCGAGGAGGCCGGCTACACCGCCGCGGGCGAGGAGGAGGACGCCGACGTCGTCGTCCTCAACACCTGCGCGGTGCGCGAGAACGCCGACAACCGGCTGTACGGCAACCTCGGTCACCTGCGGCCGGTGAAGGACGCCCACCCCGGCATGCAGATCGCCGTCGGCGGCTGCCTGGCGCAGAAGGACCGCGGCGAGATCGTCCGGCGGGCCCCGTGGGTCGACGTCGTCTTCGGCACGCACAACGTCGGGTCCCTCCCGGCGCTGCTGGACCGGGCGCGGCACAACGCCGAGGCCCAGGTCGAGATCGTCGAGTCGCTCGAGGTATTCCCGTCGACGCTGCCGGCGAAGCGCGACTCCGCCTACTCCGGCTGGGTCTCGATCAGCGTCGGTTGCAACAATACCTGCACGTTCTGCATCGTCCCGGCCCTGCGCGGCAAGGAGAAGGACCGCCGTCCCGGCGAGATCCTCGCCGAGGTGCAGGCGCTGGTCGACCAGGGCGTGCTCGAGGTGACCCTGCTCGGGCAGAACGTGAACGCCTACGGCGTGGAGTTCCGCGACCGCGGCGCCTTCGCCGACCTGCTGCGCGCGGCCGGGCGGATCGACGGGCTGGAGCGGATCCGGTTCACCAGCCCGCACCCGCGCGAGTTCACCGACGACGTCATCGAGGCGATGGCCGAGACGCCGGCGGTCTGCCACCAGCTGCACATGCCGCTGCAGAGCGGCTCGGACGACGTGCTGCGCCGGATGCGCCGCGGCTACCGGCAGGACCGCTACCTGGGCATCATCGACCGGGTCCGCGCCGCCATGCCCGACGCGGCGATCACCACCGACATCATCGTCGGCTTCCCTGGCGAGACCGAGGAGGACTTCCAGCAGACGCTCGAGGTCGTCCGGCGGGCCCGCTTCGCCAGCGCCTTCACCTTCCAGTACTCCAAGCGCCCCGGGACGCCCGCGGCCGAGATGGACGGGCAGCTGCCCAAGGACGTCGTCCAGGAGCGGTACCTGCGGCTGACCGCCCTGCAGGACCAGATCAGCTGGGACGAGAACCGCAGGCTCATCGGGCGGAAGATCGAGCTGCTCGTCGCCTCGGGCGAGGGCAGCAAGGACGCCGCACGCGGCCGCCTCTCCGGCCGCGGCCGCGACGGCCGGCTCGTGCACTTCACGGCGGCCGACGGCGTGCGCCCCGGCGACGTCGTCGAGACCGTGATCACCGAGGCCGCGCCGCACCACCTGGTCGCCGAGGGCGCGCTGCTGTCGCACCGGCGCACCCGGGCCGGCGACGCGAGCGAGGCCGGCACCCGGCCGACGACGCCGGGGGTCTCCCTGGGGATGCCGTCGATCGGTGTCCCGGCGCCGCTGCCGGTCCTCGCCGCCGGCTGCGCGACCTCGTGACCTGACGACGACGCCCCCGCCGGGGAGGTCCCGGGCGGGGGCGTCGGTCGTCGGGGAGCTGCTAGCGGCGGCCGGCGGACTTCTCCGCCTCGGCCAGCCACTCCTGCCGCGTGACGAGGTTGGCCTGCGCCTCGTCGATCCGGCGCTGGTCACCCGCGGCCTCGGCCTTGGCCAGCTGCTCCTCGGCCTTGGTGACCGCGGCGCGCATCGAGGTGACCATCGGGTTCTCCGGAGCGGTGCGGACGCGGCCGGCGTCGGCGGCGCCCCGGATCTTCTGCTCGACCGCCTGCATGCGGTCCTCGAGCTGCCGCATGACGGCGCGCGGCACGTGCCCGATGGCGTCGTAGCGCTCCTGGAGCTTGCGCAGCGCGTTCTGGGCGCCGCGCAGGTCGGTGGACGGGTCGAGCTTCTCCGCCTCGGCGAGCAGCTCCTCCTTGGCCTGCTGGTTCGCGACCTGCTCGGCGTCGCGCGCCTTGTCCTGCTCGGCGCGCGCGTTGAAGAAGACGTCCTGCGCGGCCCGGAACTGCTTCCACAGGTCGTCGTCGCCGTCGCGGCCGGTCCGGGGCACCGCCTTCCAGCGGTCCATCAGCGCGCGCATGGCCGCGCTGGTGGGCCCCCACTCGGTCGACGTCGACAGCCGCTGCGCCTCGGCGATGAGCTCCTGCTTGGCGGCGCGGGCCTCGCCGCGCTGGGCGTCCAGCCCGGCGAAGTGGGCACCGCGCCGGCGGCCGAACGCATCCCGGGCGGCCGCGAACCGGGTCCACAGCGCCTCGTCGGTCTTCCGGTCGATGCCGCGGATGGTCTTCCACTCCTCGACGATCGCCTTGAGGCGGTCGCCGGTGGCCTTCCAGGACGTCGACTCCGCGGCGAGCTGCTCCGCCTCGGCGGCCAGCGCCTCCTTGCGGGCGACCTGGGCGGCGCGGGCGGCGGCCTTCTCGGCGCGGTACTCGGCGGCGGCGGCCTCCGCCGTCGCCACCATGGCGCGGGCGCGGGCGGCCAGCCCCTCGAGGTCGCCGACGGCGGCCGCGGTGGGGAGGGACTCGGCGAGCGCCTCCGCCTTGGCCTTGATCTCGGCCGGGTTGCCGGTGTGCGCCTTGAGCCGCGCCTCGAGCAGCGCCACCTCGGTGGCGAGGTCGTCGTACCGGCGGCCGTAGTGGGCCAGGCCGGCCTCGGCCTCGCCGGCCTGCCAGGACCCGACCTCGCGCTCGCCCTCGGTCGTGCGCACGTAGACGGTGCCCTGCTCGTCCACCCGGCCCCACTGCGCGGGGTCGCTCACCACCGTCTCCACCGGTGGTGCCGCCGGTGCCGGCGCGGGGGCCGGCGGTGGTGCGGGCGCGGGGACCGGTGCCGCTGCGGGCGCCGGTTCCGGCTCGCCGGCGGGGTCGGGGAGCGCCGCGTCCGCCGGGGTGGGCGCCGCCGGCGTGCCGGCCGCGGGGGTCACCGCGTCGGGGCTGCCGGTCTCCTGCGCCGCCTCGGGGGCGGTGGTCTCTGGGTTCTCCGCAATCGGCGGAGCGGCCTGCTGCACCCCGTTGCCGGGGTCGTCCGTGCTCGACACGTCCCGCAGTGTTCCACGTCCCATCGGCGACACTGCTGCCGTGACCTCCCCTTCCGGCGACCGCCCCGCCCGGACCTCCCACGCGTCGGCCACCGTCGCGTTCTGCCCGTGCCCGCCGTTGCTGCTCCCGGCGGTGGAGGGGTCCCCGGCGGCGGAGACCCGCGCCCTGCGGTCGGCCTGCGTCGATGCGGTGACGGCGCTCCTCGCGGCCACCCCGGAGGTGGTGGTCGTCGTGGGCGCCGGGCCGGCGCCGGGGGAGCGGTTCGGCCCGGGGGACGGCGGCGATCTGCGCGGGTACGGCGTCGACGTCCGGCTGCCGTTCGACGGCCGGCTCGGGCCCGGTGGGCGCCGGCTGCCGCTGGCACACACCGTGGGCGCCTGGTTGCTCGACGAGGTGGCCTTCGGCGGCACGCGGCTGGGCGTGGGGCCGGCCGATCTGGATCAGCTGCTGCGCGACCTGCCGGCCCCGGTGGGCGTGCTCGCGATGGGCGACGGCTCCGCCCGGCGCTCCGTCAAGGCCCCGGGCTACCTGGACGCCGCGGCCGGACCGTTCGACGCCGCCGTCACCGCGGCCCTGGCCGCCGGGGACGCCGCGGCGCTGGCGGCCCTGGACCCGGCGGAGGGCGAGCGGCTGCTCGCCGCGGGGGTGCCGACCTGGCGGGCGGTCGGTGCCGCGTTCGCGGGCCGGGACGTCACCGCGCGGCTCCGGCACGACGCCGCCCCGTTCGGGGTGGCCTACCCGGTGGCCGACTGGATCGTGGCGTGACCGCGCCGCCGGTCGTCGCCGTCGTCGGGCCGACCGCCACCGGGAAGACCGCGCTCGCCGTGGCGCTGGCCCGGCGGCTGGGCGGCGAGGTGGTCAACGCGGACTCCATGCAGCTGTACCGCGGCATGGACATCGGCACCGCCAAGCCCGACCTCGCCGAGCGCGGGGGAGTGCCGCACCACCTGCTGGACCTGTGGCACGTGCGCGAGCCGGCGTCGGTGGCCGAGTACCGGCAGCGCGCCCGGGCCGAGATCGACCGGCTGCGCGCCGCGGGCACCGTGCCGTTCCTCGTCGGCGGCTCCGGCCTGTACGTGCGCGCCGTCCTCGACGAGCTGGACTTCCCCGGCACCGACCCGGTGATCCGGTCGCGGCTGGAGGCAGAGCTCGCCGCCGTCGGCCCGGCGGCGCTGCACGCGCGGCTGGCCGGGCTCGACCCGGCGGCCGCGGCGGCGGTGCTGCCCAGCAACGGACGCCGCATCGTGCGCGCGCTGGAGGTGATCGAGCTGACCGGCGGTCCCTTCCGGGCGGAGCTGCCCGAGCCGCGGCCGCACTATCCGGCCGTCGTCCTCGGCCTGGACCGCGCTCCGGCCGAGCTGGACGAGCGGGTCGCCGTCCGCGTGGACCGGATGTGGGCGGCGGGCTTCGTCGACGAGGTGGCGGCGCTGGCCGCCGACGGGCTCCGTGAGGGGCCGACGGCCTCCCGCGCCCTCGGGTACGCCCAGGTGCTGGCGCAGTTCGACGGCGTGCTCTCCGCCGACGAGGCGCGAGAGCGCACCGTCACCGCCACCCGCCGGTTCGTCCGCCGGCAGCGCTCCTGGTTCCGCCGGGACGCCACGACCACGTGGCTCGACGCCGCGCGCCCGGACCTGGCCGACGCCGCCACCGCGGTGATCACCGCGCCTACGATCGACCGGTGACCTCCTCGCCCCGCGTGCTGATCGGGCACGGCACCGAGAACGACTTCGTGCTGCTGCCCGACCCCGACGGCGCGGTGTGGCCGGAGGACCGGCTGGACGCCGCGATGGTGCGGCGGCTCTGCGAGCGCCGGGCCGGCCTAGGGGGCGACGGCGTCCTGCGGCTGGTGCGCAGCGTGCACGTCCCCGACGCGGCGGCCGTGCTGGGCGACGACCTCGGGCGCTGCGAGTGGTTCATGGACCACCGCAACGCCGACGGCTCCTACGCGGAGATGTGCGGCAACGGCATCCGGCTGTTCCTGCACGCCCTGATCAGCGAAGGCCTCGTCGGCCGCATGGCCTGCGCCGACGGGCTGCTGGTGGGAACCCGCGGCGGCCCCCGGCGGGTCGGGGCCGCTGCAGACGGCGGCTACTGGGTGGACATGGGCCCCGCGCGCCCGTTCGGCGAGGGCGAGGCCCGGCTGGACGGCCACGTCTTCCCGGGTGCGGCGGTCTCCATGGGGAACCCGCACCTGGCCTGCCTCACCGACGTCCCCGTGGACACCCTCGACCTCACCAGCCCGCCGGTCGTCGACGCGGCGCTGTTCCCCGAGGGCGTCAACGTCGAGCTGGTCAACGTCGTCGAGCCCGGCGCGCACGTCCGGCTGCGCGTCTCCGAGCGCGGGGTGGGGGAGACCCGGTCCTGCGGCACCGGTGCCTGCGCGGCGGCGTACGCAGTGCTGCGCGCCGGAGGGGCGACCGAGGGCACCGTCGTCGTCGACGTGCCCGGGGGTCGCCTGTCGGTGCAGGTGACCCCCGGGACGACGGTGCTTAGCGGGCCGGCGGTCCTGGTGTCGGCCGGCACGCTGTGCCCGGAGTGGCTCGCCGGCTGATCCCGGTCAGGGGGAGTCGGGCGTGTCCGCCCGCGTCTCCGGCTCGTCGGTGGGGGCCTCGGGCTTGTCGGCCGGCCCCACGTTGCCCGTGCCGCGCGGCTCGCCGCGGCCGGTGTCCTGATCCGCCCCGCCGAAGATGTTGCGGGGCTGGGAGATGCCCTTCGGGTCTCGGCCCGGATCGTCGAGCCCGCTGTCGGTCCCCGGGGTGCTGGCGCCGCTCTCGCTCATGCGCTCCTCCTCCTGCTCGTGGCTTCCGTCGCGGACACCCCTACCCGTGCCGGTGAACGGGATGCACCCGGGCGGTCGATGCGTTGTACCCGGCGATGACAACTCAGGTGCTATCACCGAAGGACCGTGCCACGCTGAACCCGATGACGACCGCCCCCGACGCCCTGCCGTCCGACGAGCAGACCGAGCCGACACCCGCCCGCCCTGCCGCGCAGCGGGACGAGCCCGACGACACCGCCGGCTCCTACGCGCTGGAGGCGCGCGGCGCCCTGCGGCGCGTCGCGGGGCTCTCCACCGAGCTCGCCGACGTCACCGAGGTCGAGTACCGGCAGCTGCGGCTCGAGCGGGTCGTGCTCGTCGGCGTCTGGACCGAGGGCACCCAGGCCGACGCCGACCGCTCGCTGGCCGAGCTGGCCGCCCTGGCCGAGACGGCGGGCTCCGAGGTGCTCGAGGCGGTCAGCCAGCGGCGCGACAAGCCCGACGCGGCCACCTACGTGGGCTCGGGCAAGGCCAACGAGATCCGGGACATCGTCGTCGCGACCGGCGCCGACACCGTCATCTGCGACGGTGAGCTCACCCCCGGCCAGCTCAACCAGCTGGAGAAGGTGCTCAAGGTCAAGGTCGTCGACCGGACCGCGCTGATCCTGGACATCTTCGCCCAGCACGCCACCAGCCGGGAGGGCAAGGCCCAGGTCGAGCTGGCGCAGATGCAGTACATGCTGCCGCGCCTGCGCGGCTGGGGTGAGTCGCTCTCCCGCCAGGCCGGTGGCCGGGTCGCCGGTGGTGGCGGCATCGGTACCCGTGGTCCCGGTGAGACGAAGATCGAGACCGACCGGCGGCGGATCCGCGCCCGGGTGAGCAAGCTGCGCCGCGAGATCGCCGGCATGGCCACCGCGCGAGCCACCCAGCGGTCCAGCCGCGACCGCAACGCGGTGCCGAGCGTGGCCATCGCCGGGTACACCAACGCCGGCAAGTCAAGCCTGCTCAACCAGCTCACCGGGGCCGGCGTGCTGGTCGAGAACGCGCTGTTCGCCACCCTGGACCCGACGGTCCGCCGGGCGCAGTCGCCGGACGGCCGGGAGTACACGCTGACCGACACCGTCGGCTTCGTGCGCCACCTGCCGCACCAGCTCGTGGACGCCTTCCGCTCCACCCTGGAGGAGGTCGCCGCGGCCGATCTGCTGCTGCACGTGGTCGACGGCTCCGACCCCGACCCGCTCGGCCAGATCGACGCCGTCCACGTCGTGCTGAACGAGATCGACGCGTCGGCGGTCCCCGAGGTCATCGTCGTCAACAAGGTCGACGCGATGAGCGAGGAGGACATCCTCACGCTCCGCCAGGCGCTTCCGGGCGCCGTCTGGGTCTCGGCCCGGACCGGTGCCGGCATGGAGGAGCTGCGCCGGCTCGTCGCCGAGCGGCTGCCCCACCCGGACGTCGACGTCGACGTGCTGGTGCCCTACGACCGGGGTGACCTGGTGGCTCGCGTGCACCGGGACGGCGAGGTCCTCGACGAGCAGCACGAGGGCGGCGGCACGCGGCTGACCGCCCGCGTGGACGGGGCGCTCGCGGCCGTGCTCGAGGAGTTCACGAACCCGGTCGCCTGACTGGGTCCGCCCCGGTCGCTCGGATCACGATCCGGTCACGGCCCGGTACGGTGGCGGCGTGACGAGGGGTGCGGTGCGGGACGCCGGTCTGCCCGGCACCGCGCCCGTCGTCTCGGCCGGCCGGCCGCCGTGGTGGCTGGTCCTCGTGTCGGTGGTGGTCGGCGGTCTGGTGACCGCCGACCTGCTCGCGCACGGCTCGCTGGAGCGGATGGACCTGCGGGTCTCCGAGATCGTCAGCGACTGGGGGCTGAAGGAGTCTCCCGCCTATCCGGTGGTCTGGCTGATCACCCAGCTCGGCGGGCGGGTCACGATCCTGGTGGTGCTGGCCGGTCTGATCGGCTACCTGCTCTGGCGGCGGGGCGCCTGGCTGCCGGCCGCCCGGGTCGTGCTCGCCGTCGCCGTGCTGACCGCCGGCGTCTACGCGCTCAAGTACGGCATCGGCCGCACCGCGCCGGCGTTCCCCGGGTCGTACTACTTCCACGCCGACGGCGCGTCGTTCCCCTCCGGCCACGTGGCCAACGCGGTGCTGATGTGGGGCGTCGCCCGGTGGCAGGCGGTCGAGTACGGCCTGCCGGCGGGCGTGCAGCGCACGTTCTGGTGGCTGAGCGTGGCCGGGCCGGTCGCGACCGGGGTGGCGATGGTGTCGCTGGACTTCCACTGGGTCACCGACGCCGTCGTCGGAGCGGCCGTGGGGATCGTCCTGTTGGGCGTGGTTCATGCACTGGATGCGGCGGTCCTGTCACGCTGGGTACGTGCGTGAGCAGGCCGACCGATCGGACAGCCGCACCGCGATGCGTCGGCTCGTCCTGGCCACCGCACTGACCGGTGGGCTGGTCGCCGTCGGCCCGGGCGCCGCCCTGGCCGAGGACGCGGCGCCGACGGTGCGCTGCTCGATCACCGACCCGCGGCTCGCGGAGCTGTCCGGGCTCGTCGTCGTGGGCGAGCAGATGCTGGCGCTCAACGACGGCGGCGAGCAGGTCGCCGTCCACGGGCTCGACGGCGCGTGCGCGGTGGTCGACGTGCAGACCGCCCCGGTGGACCCGTACGACCCCGAGGACCTCGCGGTCGGGCCGGAGGGCGGGGTCTGGATCGCCGACACCGGTGACAACAACTCCGACCGGGACACGGTCGCGCTTCACGTCCTGCGCCCCGGCGGCGCCCCCGCGCTGCACCGGCTGACCTATCCCGACGGCGCGCACGACGCCGAGGCGCTGCTGGTCGCCCCCGACGGCACGCCGTACGTGGTGACCAAGGAGGTGCTCGGGTCCAGTGGTGTGTACCGGCCCGGCGGCTCGCTGACCGATGGTGCGACGGTCCCCATGGAGCGGGTCGCCACCGTGAACGTGACCCTGACCGGCACCCCGGGGGGACCGGTGGGCCGGGCGGGCCAGCTGATGATCACCGGCGGGGCGGTCGCGGCGGACGGCAGCGCCGTCGCGCTGCGCACCTACACCGATGCCTACGTGTGGCCGCTGACCGGTTCGGACGTCCCCGGGGCGCTGGCCGGCGAGCCGGTCCGGGTGGCCCTGCCGGAGTCCCCCCAGGGCGAGGCGATCAGCTTCACCGCCGACTCCCGTGCCCTGGTGGTCGCGAGCGAGGGGCTGCCCAGCGCGGTGACCGTCGTGCCGCTGCAGGCCGGTACGGCCGCGCCCACGGCGGCACCGGTCGCGGACCAGCTGCCCGGCTTCGACGACCTGGTGCGCTCGGACCGCCCGCCCGTCGCGGCCGCGTTGGTCGCCGCCGCCGTCGCGACCGTCGTCGTCTGGGTGGGCAGCCGGCTGCTGCGACGCCGTTCCTGAGGTCAGGCGTCAGGCTGCCAGCCGAGCTGCCGGCTGCACTCCTCCGCGGCCCGGGTGACCTGCTCGCCGTGCACCGGCCACAGGCGCCGCGGGAACCGGTGAGCCGGTAGCGAGATGCTCAGGGTCGCCACCGGCATGCCGGAGCGGTCGAGGATCGCGGCCCCGACCGCGGCGATGTCCGGGTGCCGGGTGCCCACGGAGACCGCGTAGCCCTGGCGGCGCACTCTCCGCAGCTCGCGCAGCAGGCCCTCGGGGTCCGTGTCGGTATGGGGGGTGAGTGCCTCCAGCGGGGCGGCGCGCAGCAGGGCGGCGGCGCTGGGCTCGGGCATCGCGGCGAGCACCGCCTTCCCCGACGCCGTCGTGTGCAGCGGTGCGCCGTTCCCGACGGAGGCATGGGTCCGGACCGGGTGGGCGCCGTCGATCTTGTCCAGCAGGACGATCCGTCGCTCCTCCGGGACGGAGAGGTGCACCGTCTCGCCGGTCGCCGCGGAGAGCCGGTGCATGGCCGGCAGCGCGATCCGCCGGATCTCCTCGTCCCCTCGGTGCCGCGAGCCGATGGCCTGCGCCTTCGCGGTGAGCGACCACCGCGTGGGCTCCTCGGCACCGGCGCGGATCCACCCGAGGTCTCTCAGCGTCAGGAGCATCCGCTGGACCGTGGACTTCGGTAGCCGCATCTCCCGGGACAGCTCGCTGACCCCCACCGGTTGCCGCTCCGAAACCGCTTCCAGCACTGCCAGTGCGACGGAAACCGACCTCATGTGATTGACGCCACCCTCTGCCGGTCCTACTGTGGCCCGCACCACAGCGTGCCACCGCTCGGCAAAGCGTGCCACACAGCGGCACAGGCGAGCAAGGCAGTCGGGAGAGACGACGTGTCAGACCAGGTCCCCCAGGGCGCCCTCTCGGGCGTGCGGGTCCTCGACCTCACCCAGGTCATGGCGGGGGCGTACTGCTCCATGCTGCTGGCCGACATGGGTGCCGACGTCATCAAGATCGAGCGCCCGGAGGGCGGGGACGACACCCGCCGGATGTCCCGCGGCTCGGACGTGGAGCACTCGCCGGCTTTCAACGCCATGAACCGCAACAAGCGCGGCATCGCCGTCGACCTGAAGGACCCTCGGGGCGCCGAGGTGGTGCGCCGCCTGGCCAGGGATGCCGACGTCCTCGTCGAGAACTTCCGGCCGGGTCTGCTGGACCGCTTCGGACTCGGTCAGGAGGCCCTGCGCGCCGAGAACCCAGCGCTGATCTACTGCTCCATCTCCGGGTTCGGGGCCACCGGCCCCTACGCCGGCCGGGGCGGCTACGACCTCGTCGCCCAGGCGATGAGCGGCCTGATGAGCATGACCGGCGAACCCGGTCGCGCGCCGGCGAAGGTGGGCGTCCCGATCTGCGACCTGAACGCCGGTGTCTTCGCCGCGTACGGCGTGCTCTCCGCCTACATCCACCGCCTGAAGACCGGCGAGGGCCAGTTCGTCGACACGTCGCTGCTCGAGGCGGGGATCGCGTACACCGTCTGGGAGACGGCGATGTTCTTCAGCCTGGGTGACGTGGCCCGGCCGATGGGGTCTGCGCACCGGCTGTCCGCGCCGTACGAGGCGTTGCCCACCGCTGACGGGTGGATCGCCATCGGCGCGGCCAATCAGCGGAACTGGACACGCCTGTGTGCTGCGCTCGGTGTCGACGAGCTGACCACCGACCCCCGGTTCGCCGACAACCCCGGCCGGATGAAGCACCGGATCGAACTGGCCGGCGAGCTCGCGACCGTGCTCCGCCGGCGCACCACCGCCGAGTGGCTGGAGGACCTCCACCGGGCAGGTGTCCCGAGCGGTCCGCTCTACGACATCGAGCAGGTCTACGCCGACCCGCACGTGCAGGCCCGGGACATGGTGGTCGAGACGGAGCACCCGCGGATGGGGAGGGTGCGCCACATCGGCGCCCCGGTGAAGCTCTCGGCCACGCCGGCCGCCGTGCGCCGCCCGGCACCGCTGCTCGGTCAGCACAGCCGCGAGGTCCTCGCCGAGGCCGGGATGTCGCCGGCGCAGATCGACGAGCTGTTCACGGCTGGCGTGCTCCTGACCACACCCGCCGATGAGCGGGCGTCCGACAGCCACCGCACCCCCATCGACCCCACGGAGGTCCCGGCGTGACCCACCTCGTGCTGTCCCGACTCACCAAGAGCTTCGGCGCGGCCCCCGTCGTCGACAGGGTCGACCTGTCCATCGAGGAAGGGGAGTCGGTCGTCCTCCTGGGGCCGAGCGGCTGCGGCAAGACGACCTGTCTGCGCATGATCGCAGGTTTCGAGCGGCCGGACTCCGGCGAGATCCGCTTGCGCGACCGCACGCTGGTCGGCCCCAAGGTCTTCGTCCCACCGGAGCGCCGGAAGATGTCGGTCGTCTTCCAGAGCTATGCCCTGTGGCCGCACCTGAGCGTGCAGGAGAACGTCGCGTACGGCCCCACGACGGCGAAGGCGAAGCGCGAGGACATCCGTCGCCGGGTCGACGAGGCCCTGGCCATGGTGCACCTGGACGGGATGGGCGACCGCTACGCCCATCAGTTGTCCGGTGGCCAGCAGCAGCGGGTGGCTCTCGCTCGGGCCCTCGTCAACGAGCCCGCGCTCCTCCTGCTGGACGAGCCGCTCTCGAACCTGGACACCCGGCTGCGCGAGGAGATGCGATCGGAGATCAAGCGCATCCAGCGCTCCCTCGGCGTGACGATGGTCTACGTCACCCACGACCAGGCTGAAGCGTTGTCCCTCGCCGATCGGCTGGTCGTCATGCACTCGGGTCGCATCGTCCAGAGCGGGCCGCCCGAAGAGGTGTACAGCCGTCCACGGAATAGCTTCGTCGCCCGCGCCCTGGGCGCCACGAACGTGCTGACCGCCGTCGTGCGTGCGGCCCTCGAGGCGGACACGGTGTCGCTGCAGCTACCCACCGGCGGGACGGTGAGTGCCCATCGCCCGTCCCACCTGGCGCTGCAGGCGGGCGCGGAGGTCGCCGTCTCGGTGCGCCCGGTGGACATCCGTCTCCGGGTGGGGGAGGGGCGCTCCGGGACGGCCCGCGTCGTCGAGGCTCTCTTCTTCGGTGACCACGTGGCCTACACGCTGCAGGTGCCCGGCCAGGCCGCCCCGGTGAAGGCGACCGGACCCGGTGCCGGGCGGTTCGAGGTGGGCCAGGACGTCGCCGTCGAGATCGACGGCGCGGCGGTGGCACTGCTCGACGACGCCCCGGACGGCGGGTCCCACCATGCCGCGGCGGCGTCGCCTGCCGGCGCGGTCCCGGCCGGCCGGTCCGCGGCATGACCGCATCAGTCCACACATCTCCCGATCCCACCGATCACCCGTTCCCCCTCATCCCGGAAGAAGGCACCGTGTTCGCATCCCGCTCTCCCCGCCGTCGTCTGACCACCTGTCTCGCAGTTCCGGCGGCCGCTGTCCTCGTCGCGGCCTGCGGCAACGGATCGGAGGGCACGGCCGCTTCGGGTGGCAACTCCGGGGCTGCGGAGATCGAGGGCATCAGCCAGGAGCTGATCACCGCGGCGCAGGAAGAGGGTGGTGTGGTTCTCTACGGCGGCGGCCACACCCGGCCGGGCGTCGAACTCCTCCAGGAGAAGATGCAGGAGCTGTTCGGCATCCAGCTGACCTTCACGCGCGAGGACTCCGGCGCGGTCGCCAACTCGGTCGAGGCCGAACTGGCCAGCGGTTCGCTGAACGCCGACGTGGTGAGCCTGACCGATCCCGAGACGATGATGCAGTGGGCCGAGGACGGCGTCATCGCCGACGCGGAGGTGCCCAACGCGGACGAGATCATCGACGGGCTGGACAATCCGGAGAACCCGCAGGTGCCGTACAGCCTGGTGCCCCTCGGGTTGATGTACAACTCCGCCAACACCGACCCCGCCGACCTGCCCACGACGTGGGAGGAGCTGGCGAACGGCGACTACGGGACCATCGTCAGCGCCGATCCGGGCGCGTCCGGTACCGCACTGTCGTACTACACCACCCTCTCCGGGGAGCTCGGTGAGGGCTGGATGGAGCAGCTCGCGCAGCGTGACGTCATCGTGACCGACAGCAGCCTGGCGCTGGCGCAGCTGGTGCTGACCGGAGAGGCCGACCTGGGCATCCCGGCGATCGAATCAGCGGTCATCAGCACCGCGGCCGAGGGCGAGCCGCTGGCGATCGCTTTCATGGAGGACGGCGTGCCCACGTTCACGAGCGAGCTGGCGATGCTGGCCGAGGCACCCCACCCGAACGCGGCCAAGCTCCTGGTGCAGTACCACCTCAGTGAGGACTTCCAGACCGCGCTGACCGAGCTCGGCGGCCGCAGCGTCCTGCAGGACGGTCCTCAGCCCGCCGAGGGGGCCGACCTGTCCGACGTCACTCTCCTGCCGGCCGACCTCGAGGAGATCGCCTCCCGCGGGGACGAGGTGGTGGCCCGCTTCGCCTCGCTGTTCGGCCGATGAGGGCCGGCACCCTGATCGCCCGCGACCCCACCGAGGAGAACCACCTGTGGCGCTGACCAGTTCAGCCTCTCCCGCCGTGTCGACGACCGACACGGCGGGGGAGGGGGCGACCACCGGCCCGCCGGCCGATCGCGGCCCGAGCCGCCGGAAGGGCACCGGTTTCGAGCGGGCGATGCGGCTGGTCTGGGTCGCGGCCATCCTCGCGCTGGTCGGCTACCCGGTGGCGCAGGTGTTCGGGCAGAGCTTCGTCGCCGACGACGGTGGCCTGACCCTGGACAACTACGGTCTTCTGGCCAGCGAGCCACGGCTGATGGAAGGCGTCCTCAACTCGCTGTGGATCGCGGTCGGCACGGTGATCGGTAGCTTGCTGCTGGGCCTGCCGGTGGCCTGGCTGGCCGTGCGCACCGACATGCCGTTCCGCCGGTTCTTCCGTGGCAGCGCGGTCCTCACCTTCGCCGCCCCGAGCTTCATCGCGGCACTGGGATGGATCCTGCTGCTGGGGCCGCGCAACGGAATGCTCAACACCGCGTTGATGTCGGTCTTCGGGCTCGAGGAAGCACCGTTCGACATCTTCACGCCGTGGGGGATCATCTTCGTCCTCTCGCTGTTCCTCTATCCCTTGGTGTTCCTGCCGGTGTCGGCGGCACTGGAGGGCATCGACCCGGCCCTGGAGCAGGCCGCAGCCAGCCTGGGCGCGTCCCGTGCCCGCGTGCTGCGGACCGTCACCTTCCCAGTGATCCTGCCGTCGCTGATCGCCGGATCGATCCTGGTGTTCGTCAGCGCCGCCGTGATCTTCGGGCCGGTCGCCATCCTCGGCGCTCCGACCGGCTTCCAGACCATCCCGACGGTTCTGCTCAGCCTCATGCAGTTCCCGCCGCGGATCGAGGCCGCCGCGGTCATCTCCGTCCCGATCCTGGTGATCATCGCCGTGCTGCTGGTCCTGCAGCGCAAGCTGGTCGGCGGGAAGAAGTTCACCGTCATCGGTGGCAAGCCGGGGCGGCAGGACGTGACGCACCTGGGCGGTGCCAGCTTCCTCGCCTTGGGATTCTGCTCGCTGGTCGTGGTCCTGAGCCTCGTGCTGCCCTTCGGTGTCCTGCTGGTCACCTCATTCCGCAAGGCGCTCGGCCGGCCTCTGGGGTGGGACAACTTCACCCTCACGGGAAACTACGAGGAGGTCTTCGGCCGGCCGCTGATCGCGGCCGCGATGGGCAACAGCTTCATCCTGGCCCTCGGGGGGACGGTGCTGGCCCTCGCCGTCGCGCTCCTCGCCTCGTGGCTGGTGCACCGCACCAAGGCGCGGAGCAACGCCGTGATCGTGGGAGCCATGGCGGCGCCGCTGGCCTTCCCCGGCGCGGTGCTCGGCATCGGCCTGATCATCGCCTACGCCGGGCAGCCCTTCGGGCTGGGCGGGACGCTGACCATCCTGCTGATCGCCTACGCGGGGAGCGCGCTGCCGCTGACCTTCGCCTACGTCCACGCCGGGATGGGACAGATCGGTGCGGAGGTGGAGGAGGCATCCCGGAGCCTCGGTGCGTCCTGGGCGCGTACGTGGCGGCGGATCACGGTGCCGCTGCTCCGCCCCTCGCTGCTCGCCGCGGGCATGCTCAATTTCGTCCTGCTCTTCCGGGAGCTGGAGATGTCGGTGTTCCTCTACACCGGCGCGAATCCCACCGTGTCAACGGTGCTGTACAGCCTGGCCAGTGAGTCGCTCTACCAGCGGGTGGGGGCGCTCTCCGTGGTGGTCCTGCTCATCAACATCGTGGTGACCGTGTTCGCCATGCGGCTGCTCGACCGTCGACCCGGCCAGTCCACCCGGCGGTCCCGCCGGTCCCCGTCCGTCGCACTCAACACACCACCGGAGGAAGCAGCATGACCGAGATGAAGACAGACGTCGGCAGCGGCGTCCACCTGCGCTACGAGACCCCGCACATCGCCGTCCTCACCCTGGACAGCCCCCCGTCGAACACCTTCGGCTGGGAGAGCCGGCGTTCGTTCATGAGGGCGCTCGACATCCTGGACGCCGACGAGAACGTCCGGTGCCTGGTGATCACCGGTGAGGGCCGGGCTTTCACCGCGGGAGCGCACCTGGGCGAGGAGCAGTCCATCAGCGACGAGCGGCTCAAGGACTACCTCGCCGAGTTCAGCCGGGTGCTCAACGGCGTGCAGAACTTCCGCGCACCCGTCGTCGCCGCGATCAACGGAGCAACCATCGGCGGTGGCCTGGAGTTCGCCCTGTGCTGCGACATCCGGATTGCCTCTACCGATGCCTTCTTCGTCGCGGCGGGTGTAAATGTCGGCCTCATCGTCAGCTTCTGGCGGTTGCCCCGGGTCATCGGCCTGGGCCCGGCCAAGGAGATCCTGCTCACCGGTGCCCGGTACACCGCCGAGCAGGCCCTCAACTGGGGTCTGGTCACCGAGGTCCACGAGCCGGCGGACCTGATGCCCGCGGCCCTGGCGAAGGCGCAGCGGATCGCGACCCGTGCACCGCTGTCGGTCGAGGTCACGAAGGAGGCTGTGAACGGGGCCTTCGAGATGGACTTCCGCGAGGGGCAGGCGCTGCAGACCAAGCGGTTCCTGGAGATGTTCCGGACCGAGGACCACCAGGAAGCGCTGCGGGCGTTCTTCGAGAAGCGCGACGGCGACTACCGGCGCCGCTGACCGAGGCCCGGACGACCACGGCGGGCCCGTCCTCTTCGGAGGACCGGCCCGCCGTGATCATCGCGTTGTCAGACCCGGCGCAGCACCGAGACGACCCGGCCGAGGATCGTGGCCTCGTCGCCGGGGATGGGCTCGTACGCGGGGTTGTGCGGCAGCAGCCACACGTGCCCGTCGCGGCGCTTGTAGGTCTTCACGGTCGCCTCGCCGTCGATCATCGCGGCCACGATCTCGCCGTTCTCGGCGGTCGGCTGCTGCCGGACGACGACCCAGTCGCCGTCGCAGATGGCCGCCTCGACCATCGAGTCACCGGCGACCTTGAGCATGAACACGGTGCCCTCGCCGACGAGTTCGCGGGGGAGCGGGAAGACGTCCTCCACCGCCTGCTCGGCGAGCACGGGACCACCGGCGGCGATCCGGCCGACGAGGGGGACGTAGGTGGGCGCGGAGGCCTGCTCGCCCTCGCGGACCACCGGGGGCTCGACGGCTGCGGCGCCGCGGCCGGCGTCGCCGGGCAGCCGGACGTCGAGCGCGCGCGGCCGGTTGGGGTCGCGGCGGAGCCAGCCCTTCTTCTGCAGGACCGACAGCTGGTGGGCGACCGAGGACGCCGACGACAGGCCGACCGCCTCGCCGATCTCGCGGACCGACGGCGGGTAACCGCGCCGGTCGATCGAGTCGCGGATGACCTCCAGCACCCGGCGCTGCCGCTGGGTCAGGCCGTCACCGTCGGCCGTCCGGTCCGGGAAGGTGCGGACCGACGCCGAGGCGTCGGCCGTGTCCGGGGCGGCGCCCCGGGTCCCGCGTCGGCCGCCGGACGTCCCGCTCGACTCCGTCACGTCTCCTCCTCGCCGGCTGCCCGCGCAGCTGGTCAGCCCTGGTCGTCGCAGCGACCGTAGCGCCGATCGCCGGCCAGTTCAAACAGGCGTTCGAAAGTTGCCGTGTCGCGCCGCTCGTGTCGGACCCATGGGGTAGACATCGGACAAGCGTTCGAATCGAACACACGTTCGGGCCGGGGTGGGTCCGGCCAGGTGAGGGGCGGGAGACGATGGGCAGCAATGCGGCGGTGTCGGTGCGCGGGGGGATGTCGGGCGCGGCGGAGGAGCGGGTTCGGGAGCGGCCGGTGCGGCACCTCCGCGTCCTCCCGCCTGCCCCGCGCGCCTACGCGGTCGTCGCCCCGCCCCGCGGTGGATCGGCGGAACCGGCGGCCCGGTCGGCCGTGGACCGGCGGGGTGCAGGAGCCCGTCGGGGTGCCGGGGAGTGGCCGGCCGAGCCTGGGCTGCCTCCGCTGCGGCTCACCGCGCGCGGCCGGCGGCTCGTGGTGGTCCTCGTGCTGCTGCTCGCCCTGGGCGTGGTCTCGCTGGCGGGTGCGGTGCTGGGGGGCGGCGGGGACGGGCTGGAGCTGATGGGCACCACGAGCGTCGTCGTCGAGCCGGGTGACACGCTGTGGTCCATCGCGAGCGCGGCGGCCGAGGGGCGGGACGTGCGGGAGGTCGTCGACGGCATCCAGGAGCTGAACGACGTGCGCGATTCGGCCATCGTGCCGGGGCAGCTGCTCCACCTGCCCTGATCCGCTCGCCGGCGCCTCCATCGCGGCGCCCCCGACGTGGCGTCCGCCACGGCGAGAGTTTCATAACCCGCCCCGACGACTTCGTCAACCCTCTGTGCTGGCACGTTCACGTTGCGTGCTGATCACCCGCTTACGGTCTGCCTGTGTCGAGTGTCATGGAGAACCGCGCCGCGGTGTTCGCCGGTCAGTCCCAGGCCGTCGAGGTCTACCAGGCGGGCGCCTGGTGGGCGGGTGAGCTGCTGGGCTGGCGGCATGACGACGCGGGGGCGTGCCAGGTGTGGGTGCGCGTCGTCGTCGGTGGGGTCGAGGAGACGGCGTGGACCGAGCTCTCCACCCTGCGGCTGCCCGAGCCGCACACCGCCACACCGGAGGTCGCCGTCGTGGCGGCGCCCCGCGTGACGCAGGACCCGGCTGTCGCTCAGGCGGTGTCCGCGCTGCACGGCGGTCGGCCCGCCGGCGCCGGCACGACCGCCAGCCTCCCGCTGGTCCGGGACCACCGCGAGCGGTCGAACCCGGCCCGCGGCGGTGGGCGTCGTCGTGCGCCCGAGGACAGCGACGTGCAGGCGGACCCGGCGGCGTCGGTCCCGGCGCCGCCGCCCGGGCGGCACCGTGCGCCCGCTCCCGAGGGCCTGGCCGGTCGCCACCGGGCAGCCGACACCGGCCTGATCCCGGTCGTTCCCGCGGAGAGCGGTGCCGACGTGCCGGCCGCCGCGCGGGACGACCACCCCCGGACCGTGGCGTGGTCGGTGCCGCCGGCCCGCAGTGTGCACCCGGTCGTGGCGGCGCCCGGGGGGCGCGGCTGGACCCCGCCCGCCGACATCGAGGCCGATCTGCTCACCCGGCCGATGCGGCTGAGCGACCAGATCCCGCACTCCCGCCGCCCGCGGGTCGACGCGCGCTGAGCGGCGCCTGACCGTGGCACGCCCCTCGTCGGCATCGGACGTCCGGAGGAGTCCGGCGTCGTGGTGCGTCGGGAGCCCCGTCCGCGGCCTGCCGGCCGGGCCGGCGGGCCGCGGCCCGGGGTGCCGTCCGCGCGTCGGCCCGGCGTGTCGTGTGACTGGTGGGGTCCGGTGTTCCGCGTGCGCACGGCAGTGTCGGGGCGGAACACGCCGAGGGAACGATCACTTGCACATCTTGGGTGGGCCGTCCTAGGGTTCCCCTACATCTAGTAGTTACAGAGCTGTAAGCCCGTCCACAGGCTGGTCCCTAGGTTCTCCCCGGCGCATCCACCGGATGTCCCCAGGAGGGTCCACAGCCGGCCGGTGGCGGGTCGCAGAGGGAAGGGGGTGAACCACCGTGCGCTGCCCGTTCTGCCACAACGCCGACAGCCGGGTGATCGACTCGCGCGAGGCCGACGAGGGCGCCACCACCCGGCGTCGCCGGTCCTGCCCCGCGTGCGGGCGGCGGTTCACCACCGTCGAGGAGGCGGTGCTCGCCGTCGTCAAGCGCAACGGCGTCAGCGAGCCCTTCAACCGCACCAAGGTGGTCGCCGGCGTCCGGCGGGCCTGCCAAGGCCGCCCGGTCGACGAGGACCAGCTCAAGCTCCTCGCGCAGCAGGTGGAGGACGCCATCCGCGCCAGCGGCGCGGCAGAGGTGCCGAGCAACGAGGTCGGCCTGGCCATCCTCGGTCCGCTGCGCGAGCTCGACGAGGTCGCCTACCTCCGGTTCGCCAGCGTCTACCGCTCATTCACCTCGGTGGCCGACTTCGAGCGCGAGATCGCCGAGCTCAGGGCCCGCCAATCCGCCTCGCCGACCGACGAGCCCGCCCCACCCACGCCCCGCGCATCCGTCCCGTCCGGCACCGTCGCCGGCACCTGAGAACTGTCAGTGCCATCCGATAGACAGCAGTTCGAGCAGCTACCGATCGCGGCTCTTCCCCAGCCCCCGATCCACCACCGCGCAGCACCACCGCGCAGCCCCGCGAAGCACCAGGCGACACACGACCAGGGAGAGCTCCACACCATGACCGATACCGACGACCGCGTGGCCGGTCCCCGCACCCGCCGCAGCGCGAAGGCGCCCAGCCGGGGCAAGGGCCTCAAGATCAAGCGCGTCTTCACCACCGCCGGTGTGCACCCGTACGACGAGGTGACCTGGGAGCGCCGCGACGTCGTGATGACCAACTGGCGGGACGGCTCGATCAACTTCGAGCAGCGCGGTGTCGAGTTCCCGGCCGAGTGGAGCATCAACGCCACGAACATCGTCACCACGAAGTACTTCCGTGGCGCGGTGGGCAGCTCGCAGCGGGAGAGCAGCCTGCGCCAGCTCATCGACCGCGTGGTGCTCACCTACACCGAGGCCGGCCGCGAGCACGGCTACTTCGCCAGCGAGGGCGACGCGGAGATCTTCGAGCACGAGCTCACCTGGATGCTGCTGCACCAGTACTTCAGCTTCAACAGCCCCGTGTGGTTCAACGTCGGCACGAGCGCCCCGCAGCAGGTCAGCGCCTGCTTCATCCTGGCCGTCGACGACGAGATGGACTCGATCCTCAACTGGTACCGCGAGGAGGGCCTGATCTTCAAGGGCGGCTCCGGTGCCGGCCTGAACCTCTCCCGCATCCGCTCCTCCAAGGAGCTGCTCTCCTCCGGCGGCACTGCTTCCGGTCCGGTCAGCTTCATGCGCGGGGCCGACGCCTCGGCCGGGACCATCAAGTCCGGTGGCGCCACCCGCCGCGCGGCCAAGATGGTCGTCCTCGACATCGACCACCCCGACATCGAGGAGTTCATCGAGACCAAGGCGCGCGAGGAGGACAAGATCCGCGCGCTGCGCGACGCCGGGTACGACATGGACCTCGGCGGCAAGGACATCACCAGCGTCCAGTACCAGAACGCCAACAACTCCGTCCGCGTCTCCGACGAGTTCATGCGCGCGGTCGAGGAGGGCGACGAGTTCGGCCTGCGCGCCCGCATGGACGGGTCGGTGATCGAGACCGTCGACGCCAAGGCGCTGTTCCGCAAGGTCACCAAGGCCGCGTGGGAGTGCGCCGACCCGGGCATCCAGTACGACGACACGATCAACGACTGGCACACCAACCCCGAGACCGGCCGGATCAACGCGTCCAACCCGTGCTCGGAGTACATGAGCCTGGACAACAGCTCGTGCAACCTGGCGTCGCTGAACCTCATGAAGTTCCTCAAGGCCGACGGCACGTTCGACGCCAAGAACTTCGTGAAGGCCGTCGAGCTGGTCATCACCGCGATGGACATCTCGATCTGCTTCGCCGACTTCCCGACCGCGCCGATCGGCGAGACCACCCGCGCCTACCGCCAGCTGGGCATCGGCTACGCCAACCTGGGCGCCCTGCTCATGGCGACCGGCCACGCCTACGACTCGCGCGGTGGCCAGACGCTGGCCGCGGCGATCACCTCGCTGATGACCGGTACCGCCTACCGGCGCTCGGCGGAGCTCGCCGGCATCGTGGGGCCCTACGACGGCTTCGCCCGCAACGCCGACGCGCACGCCCGGGTCATGCGCAAGCACGCCGCGGCGAACGACGCCATCCGCCCGGTCGGCGCCGACGACGCCGACGTGCTGAAGGTCGCCACCCAGCAGTGGCAGGAGTGCCTGGAGATCGGCGCCGACAACGGCTGGCGCAACGCCCAGGCCTCGGTGCTGGCCCCCACCGGCACCATCGGCTTCATGATGGACTGCGACACAACCGGCATCGAGCCGGACTTCTCGCTGGTCAAGTTCAAGAAGCTGGTCGGCGGCGGCTCCATGCAGATCGTCAACCAGACGGTGCCGCGGGCGCTGCGCAGCCTGGGCTACCAGGAGGAGCAGATCGAGGCGATCGTCGAGTACATCGCCGAGCACGGCCACGTCGTGGACGCGCCGACCCTGCGCCCCGAGCACTACGAGGTGTTCGACTGCGCCATGGGCGAGCGGGCCATCTCCCCGATGGGCCACGTCCGCATGATGGCCGCCGTCCAGCCGTTCATCTCCGGCGCGATCAGCAAGACGGTCAACATGCCCGAGACGGCGACCGTCGAGGACGTCGAGACGATCTACTTCCAGGGCTGGAAGATGGGTCTCAAGGCGCTGGCCATCTACCGCGACAACTGCAAGGTCGGCCAGCCGCTGTCCGGTGGCAAGGGCAAGAACGACGGCACCAAGGACGAGGTGAAGGTGGAGGCCACCGCCTCGACCGCGCTCTCGCACCCGGTGCGCAAGCGCCTGCCGAAGAAGCGGACGAGCGTCACCACCTCGTTCAGCGTCGCCGGCGCCGAGGGCTACATGACCGCGGGCATGTACGAGGACGGCAGCCTCGGTGAGGTCTTCCTCAAGCTCGGCAAGCAGGGCTCGACCCTGGCCGGTGTGATGGACGCCTTCTCGATCGGCATCTCGCTGGCCCTGCAGCACGGTGTCCCGCTGGAGACCTACATCTCCAAGTTCACCAACATGCGCTTCGAGCCGGCCGGCATGACCGACGACCCGGACATCCGGATCGCCCAGTCGGTGATGGACTACATCTTCCGTCGCCTGGCGCTGGACCACCTGCCGGTGGAGAAGCGCGCCGGCCTGGGCATCTTCACCGCCGAGGAGCGCGCCGCGCAGGTCTCCGGCTACGGGACCTCCGCGTCGACGTCCACCGTCCAGGAGGAGGAGGTCGACCTGGAGCAGCTGCGCGGCTCCGCGCCGATCGAGACCGCGAAGGTGGAGGAGAAGGTCACCCCCGAGGGCCCGAAGTCGGTCAAGGAGGCCCACTCCTCGGCCGAGCTGCTCGAGCTGGTCACCGGGACCGCCACCGACGCGCCGCTGTGCATGACCTGCGGCACGAAGATGCGCCCGGCCGGCAGCTGCTACGTCTGCGAGGGCTGCGGCTCCACCAGCGGCTGCAGCTGACCGTGCGTCCCCGGTAGGCACGGGGGACGGACGGACAGGGGTGCGAGGACCACGTGCTGGTCCTCGCACCCCTGTCGTCGTCACACCGGGCCGACGTGCGCAAGATCCGTACCGGCGCAGGAGCCGGCGGTCGACCGCCGGATCCTTCTGATCGATGCGCACGGACGGACCACCAGCGGCGCGCCTTTCCCCCGCGCCGGTTGTTACCGTCCGCCGCATGCCCGAGCTGTCGCGCACCGCCCGTCTGGACGTCCTCGTCGAGGGGTACGTGCGGATGCCGCACGTGGCCGGCACGGTCAGCCTCGTCCGCGACGCGGACCGGGTGGTCATCGTCGATCCGGGCATGGTGGCCGACCGGGATCTCATCCTCGCCCCGCTCCGGGAACTCGGCGTCCGTCCCGAGGACGTCACCGACGTCGTGGTCAGCCACCACCACCTGGACCACACGCTCAACGTCGCCCTCTTCCCGGTGGTGCCGGTGCACGACTTCCAGTCGGTCATCGAGGGGGACACGTTCACCCGCCGGGCTGCGGAGGGCACGCAGCTCACCCCCAGCATCCGGCTGCTGGCCACGCCCGGGCACACCCCGCAGGACATCACCACGCTCGTCGGCACGCCGGACGACGTCGTCGCGCTCACCCACCTGTGGTGGACCGAGGACGGCCCGGCCGACGACCCCTACAGCGAGGACCGGGACGAGTTGCGCCAGCAGCGCGAGCGGGTGCTGGACCTGGCCACCCTCGTGGTCTGCGCCCACGGCGCGCCGTTCCGGCCGGGCCCCGCCACGGTGCGCTGAACGACGGCACCGACGACACGGCGACCGGACCGGCGCGGCCGACGCGCGCGAGGGGGAGGCCCGGGACCGGCCGGCACGACCTAGCCTTCGCCGGGTGAGGCAGCTGCTGCGGTTCGCCTGGACCGAGGCGCAGTGCTGCCTGTTCGCCGTCCTGTTCTTCCTCGGACTCGGCCTCGTCCGGATCGTCCCCGTCCCGATCAACCCCGCCGATGCACTGCTGCTGTGGTCCCTCGGCGTCACGCTCGTGCTGTGGCTCGTCGGCTGGGAGACCGGCCGCGAGGTCGCGGTCATCTTCGGCTTCCACCTCGTGGGCCTGGCGCTGGAGCTGTTCAAGGTCGCCCACGGGTCGTGGTCCTACCCCGACACCGGTCTCACCACGATCGGCGGCGTCCCGCTCTACAGCGGGTTCATGTACGCCGCGGTCGGCAGCTACGTCTGCCAGGCCTGGCGCCGGTTCGACCTGCGCATCACCAACTACCGGGCCTGGTCGACCGCCGGGGTGGCCGCGCTGATCTACCTGAACTTCTTCACCTCGCACGTCACCCGGGACGTGCGGCTCCCGCTGGCCCTGCTGCTCCTGGTCGTCACCTGGCGGACGGGAGTGCACTTCACGGTCGGCCGGCGCCGCTACGCGATGCCGCTCGCCCTCTCCTTCGTCCTCATCGGCTTCTTCCTCTGGGTCGCCGAGAACGTCGCCACGCTGCTGCGCGCCTGGCAGTACCCGTCGCAGGAGTCGGTCTGGACGCTCGTCCACGCCGCCAAGCTCGGGTCGTGGTCGTTGCTCGTCGTGGTCAGCATCGTGCTGGTGGCGGCGGTCAAGGCGCGGGAGGGGCAGCTGTACGGCCGGCCCGGCGACCGCACGGTCCTCCGCGCCTACGAGGCGCCGGCCGAGCCGCCCACGCCGCCGCGCGAGGCGGCGGTCGGCCTGTCCCCGGGTCCCGGGGCCACGCCGCGCTGACGCCGGTTCCGCACGGGCCGAGGACGCCGGTTCCGCACGGGCCGAGGACGCCGGTTCCGCACGGGCTGCGGACGCCGGGACGTCAGCGGGTCTCCGGGCGCGGGTGCCCGCCGGTCAGCGCGGTGCGCCGGCGGCGGAACTCCTCGACCGGCCGGCTGGTCACCCCGCCGAGCCGCAGCGACACGACGCGTCCGTCGGCGCCGCGCTCCACCGGGACCGGCTCCCCGGCCGGCCCGAAGCTGGGCTGCGCGGCCACCCGCAGGGTACTCGCGTCGACGATCTCCAGCTCCTCGATCCCCGGCAGCGGATCGGCGAGCGTCGGCCGGACGAGCACCAGCCGCCCGCCGAGCTCGGCGACGTCCAGCACTCCCCAGAGGCTGGCGAACCGGCCGGTGAACGACGCCGGCGGCGGGGTGCCCGGCGGTGGCGCAGGCAGCTCGGCGCGCGGCCGCAGCGCCACGTCGATCAGCTTGACCAGTCCGACGGCCAGCTCCTCGGCCGGGCCGTCGATCGCGTTGGTCAGGACGCTGACCACCAGCCCGTCGACGGGGTCGACGAGCGTCATCGTGATCTGCCCGGGGAAGCCGCCGCTGTGCCCGACGAGGTGCCGCTCGCCCACGGTGGTCAGCGCCATGCCGACGCCGTACCGGCCCACCTCGGTGCCGTACGCGGTGACCACCGACTCCAGGCGCTGCATCAGCCGCTTCGCGTCGTCGGAGAGCAGCCGCTCGTCGCCGAGCACGTGCGCCACCCCGTAGGCGGCGAGCTCCTCGGCGGTCGAGAAGAAGCCGGTGGCCGCCGCCATGGCGCGGGTGTCGACCGGCCCGATCGGCTCGCGGGCGTCCTCGCCCAGCAGCAGGCCGGTGTGGCCGCTGACGAATTCGGCGGCGCGCGCCGCCTCGTGGTCGGACCCGGTGCGGGTCAGCCCGAGCGGCTCGATGATCCCGGCGCGCACGGCGTCGGCGTAGGAGCTGCCGGTGACGGCCTCGATCGCCAGGCCCACCAGCCCGTAGCCGACGTTGGAGTACTTGAAGTGCTGGTTGCGCCGGTGCACCGGCCCGGCGCGCAGCGCCTCCGCGACCACCCCCGCCCGGTCCAGGAACGGCCGCTCGAGCTGCCAGAAGTCGGCGTCCGCGCCGTCGCGGGTGACCCCGGCCTGGTGGCCGAGCAGCTCCCGGACGGTCACCCGGGCCACCGGCGACCCGGCCTCCGCCAGCTCGGTCACGTACCGGCCGATCGGGTCGTCGAGCCGCATCCGCCCGGCCTCGACCAGCTGCAGCACGACGGTCGCGGTGAACGTCTTGGAGTGCGAGGCGATGCGGAAGAGGTGGTGCGGGGTGAGCGGCGCGCCGGTGGAGACGTCGGCGGTCCCGATCGCGGCCGAGAGCAGCAGCTCGCCGCCGCGGCGGACGGCCACCTGCACCCCGGGCACCCGCCGGTGCCGCACCTGGGCGTCCAGCCACGACCGCAGGTAGCCGGCTGCATCGCGGACGGTTCCGGAAGGGGCGGTCACGGACGCCGAGCCTAGGGACCGGGGCGCACCGGCGCGTGGTGCGCCGCCGGGTACGTCAGGTGCCGCAGCGGGGGACGTCGCCGGCGCCGAGCGTCCACTCCGGGAGGCCGGCCCGGAAGGCGTCGTCGCACCCGTCCTGCATCGGCCACCCGACGCCCGGAGTGCAGCCGACCGCCGGGCCGGTTCCCCGCAGGGCTGGACGGCCGGCCGCCGGGGCGGGAGGGTTCGGCCATGACCGAGAACCGCTTTGCCGTCGGGCTGGACGACCTGGAGGCCGGCGTCCGGGTCGAGCGCGCCGACCAGGTCGCCGAGCAGGTCCCGCCCGGCCCGCCGCCGGCCACCGGGTGGAGCACCGACCCGCAGCCGTGGGCCGACGGCGCGGGCGGCGACGTCGACGGCGACTGAACCGACGCGGTGCGGGCCGGTCAGGCCCGGTCGTCGCTCTTCAGCCAGCCGTAGGCGGCGGTGGCCAGGAAGAGGACCGCGCCGAGCAGGAGCAGCCAGAACAGCCCCTCGACCAGCGCGCCGATGATCGAGAGCACCAGCCACACGACCAGCAGGAGTCCGATCAGGCGCAGCAGCACGGGACGCTCCGGGAGACGGCGGGACGGTCGTCGTCCAGCCTAGGACCCGGGGTGCCCGGCCCGGTCCTGCTCGGCGCCGGTCCGGCCGTCGTCGCGCGGGCCGCCGTCGTCGTCGGAAAGGATGCGGGCATGCCTTACTCCGCAGCCGATGACCGCTACGACTCCATGACCTACCGGCGCACCGGCCGCAGCGGCCTGGACCTGCCGGTGATCAGCCTGGGTCTGTGGCACAACTTCGGGGACGACGTCCCGTTCGACCGGCAGCGCGCGATCCTGCGCCGCGCGTTCGACCTCGGCATCACGCACTTCGATCTCGCCAACAACTACGGACCGCCCTACGGCAGCGCGGAGACCAACTTCGGCCGGCACCTGGCCGACGACTTCCGCCCCTACCGCGACGAGCTGGTGATCAGCACCAAGGCCGGCTACGACATGTGGCCGGGCCCGTACGGCCAGGGCGGCGGCTCGCGGAAGTACCTGCTGTCCAGCCTGGACCAGTCGCTGACCCGGCTGGGCCTGGACTACGTGGACATCTTCTACTCGCACCGGCCCGACCCCACGACGCCGCTCGAGGAGACGATGGGGGCACTGGACACCGCGGTCCGCTCGGGCAAGGCGCTCTACGCCGGCATCTCGTCGTACTCGCCGGAGGACACCGCGAGTGCGGCAGCCATCCTGGCCGACCTCGGCACGCCGCTGCTGATCCACCAGCCCTCGTACTCGATGCTCAACCGCTGGATCGAGCGGGACGGCCTGCTCGACACACTCACCGACGTGGGCGCCGGCTGCATCGCCTTCTCGCCGCTGGCGCAGGGGATGCTCACCGACAAGTACCTCGGCGGCGTCCCGGCGGGCTCGCGGGCCAGCCAGGGCAAGTCGCTGTCGCCGGACTTCCTCACCGACGAGGCGATCGGCCACGTCCGCGCGCTGGACGAGATCGCACAGGGGCGCGGGCAGAGCCTGGCCCAGATGGCGCTGGCGTGGGCGCTGCGCGACGAGCGGGTCACCACGGTCCTCGTGGGCGCCAGCAGCGTCGGTCAGCTGGAGCAGAACGTCGGGGCGCTGGCCGAGCTCGAGTTCTCCGCCGACGAGCTGGCCGCCATCGACAGGCACGCCGTCGACAGCGGCATCGACCTGTGGGAGGGCCCCCGCACCGGCGCCTGACCGGGGGACCGCGGACGGCCGGGGATCGAGGTCCCCGGCCGAGGGCGCCACCCGCTCGGGTCTCCTCACCCCTCGGGGGGATGTGCGGGGTGCCCCGGGATGTCGATGCACTCGGGGTGAGCATCGAGCGGGCGGCTCTGGGCCGTCCCACGGGAGAGCGGGACGCCGTTCCCGCGCCGGAGAGCACGTTGCGGCTGGTCGTGGTGCGGACGGTCGCGGTGGCCGCCGTCCTGTCCACCGCCGGCTACCTGAGCTGGCGGCTGGTCGCGACCCTGCCCGAGGGCGCGGCGCTGTGGATCGGGGTGCCGTTCCTGGCGCTGGAGCTCTACGGCGGCGTCGCCCTCGTGCTGTTCGTGATGACCACCTGGGACGTCGCACCGGCGACGGTGCCCCCGCCGCGCCCCGGTCCGCCGCCGTCGGTGACCGTGCTGATCGCCACCTACAACGAGCACCTCGACGTGCTGCTGCCCACGGTCGCCGCCTGCCTGGCCATGGACGGCGACCACGAGACCTGGGTGCTCGACGACGGCGAACGCCTCGAGGTCGAGGAGATGGTCACCGCCCTCGGCGCCCGCTACGTCAGCCGGCCCGAGCACGACCACGCGAAGGCCGGGAACCTCAACCACGCGCTGGGCCTGGTGCGTACCGAGCTGGTGGCCGTGTTCGACGCCGACCACGTGCCCGATCCGGAGTTCCTGACCCGGACGGTGCCCTACTTCGCCGACGAGCGGCTGGCGCTGGTGCAGACGCCGCAGCACTTCTACAACACCAGCTCCTTCGAGCACCTCCACCCGGGCGTCGACCTGCACGAGGAGTCGCTGTTCTACCGGGTGATCCAGGCCGGCAAGCACTCGGCGGGCGCCGCCTTCTGGTGCGGCACCAACGCCGTCCTGCGCGCCGACGCGCTGCGCGAGATCGGCGGGGTGGCGACGGAGTCGCTCACCGAGGACTTCCACACCACGATGAAGCTGCATCGCGCGGGCTGGCGCAGCGCGTACCACAACGAGGTGCTGGCCCGCGGTCTCGCCGCCGGCAGCCCGGGCGCCTTCTACGCCCAGCGTCGCCGGTGGGGCCGGGGTGCGATGCAGGTGCTGCGGCACGACAACCCGCTCACCGCGACCGGGCTGACCCCGCGCCAGCGGCTGGGCTACCTCTACTCGCTCTCGGCCTGGTTCGACTCGTGGCGCACCCTGGGGCTGGCCCTCGTCCCGGTGACGGTGCTGGTCACCGGGATGTTCCCGGTGGAGGCGCCGCCGGCGCAGTTCGCCCTCATGGCCGGCGTCCCGTTCGTCCTCCAGCAGGTCGCGCTCACCCTGCTGGGCCGCGGGTTCGCCCCCGCGCGCTTCTCGCTCCTGTTCGAGGCGGTCCGGCTGCCCTCCAACCTGGCCGCGACCCTGTCGCTGGTGCTGCCGGGCACCGGGCGGTTCGCGGTGACCGCCAAGGGGCGGACCGGCGAGGACCGGACCCGCGCCCGGGTGCCCGCCCTGCTCTGGGTGCTGGCCGGCGTGCTCGCCGGCAGCCTGCTGTACACGGTCGCGAGCGTGGCCGGGTGGACGCCGACCGACCACCGGCTCGGCGGCACCACCCTCGTGCCGGTGTTCTGGGTGGTCGCCACCCTCGGCTTCGTGCTGGCCGGCATCCGCCGGATCCGGGATCCCCGCTTCTCCGCCGAGCGGCGCGACGGCCACCGGTTCCCCGCCGCGTTCCCCGCGGTGGTCGACGGCACCCCCGCCCGGCTGGTCGACGTCTCCCTGGGTGGCGCGCAGGTGCGCATCCGCGGCATCGGAGCGGTGGTCGGCGACGAGGTCGAGCTGGCCATCCGGGTGCCCGACCGGGCCGCGCACGTGGTCTTCCGCGCGACCGTGCGCTCCCGCGCCGGCGACGTCCACCGGCTGCAGTTCGTCGGCCGGCAGTGGGCCCAGCTCGCCGCGCTGTCGGCGACCGCCTTCGGGGCCGGCGCGGCCCGCTGGGCCGCCGCCGTGGCGACCCCGCTCGGGGTGCCCGAGCCGGCGACGACCGGCGCGCGGATCCCGGCCGCCCGCGTCCACCCGGAGGCCGTCGTGGCGGCCATGCGCAGCCCCGTGGTCGCCGCGGGCCGGCGCCCCGGCAGCGGCGACACGCAGCCCGTCCCGCGGCTGACACCGGAGCCGGCGCCGGCCGGCGCCGGCCGTTGACGCCCCTGTCCTCGACGGAACGGACCGCAGGGGGCAGGCTGGCGGCCGACCACCCCCCCCCGACGAGGACGGACGGCACATGGCTGCAGCGCGCTACGAGTACAAGGTCGAGGAGATCCGCGAGGGGATGATCGGCGGCAAGATGTCCGGCGGGAAGCTGGAGAAGGTGCTCAACGAGCACGCCCGCCAGGGCTGGCAGCTCAAGGCGATCACCTCGGTCGAGGTGAAGGGGCGCATCGGCCCGGGCGGCGTCGACGGCGTGCTGGTCACCTTCGAGCGCCCGGTGGCATGACGACGGAGTTCCTCGGCAGCGAGGCGGCGGCGCCCCGGGCCGGCGTCGGCGCCTCCCGCGCCGCGGCGTTCGCGATGTTCGACGCCGCCCCGCCGGTCGCCGTCGACGAGCTGGCCGGTCGGTGGCGGGGGAGCGGGCTGCCCACCGGCTCGCCGCTGGACGGGCTGCTGGAGGCCTACGGCTGGTACGGCAAGGAGTTCGTCGACGCCGAGACGGTGCACCCGCTGCTGTTCGGCACCCGGTCGGGCCCGCGCCCGGTGGACCCGGCGCTGGTCCCGGTCGGCGTGCTGCGCGACCTACCCGGCCTGGCGCACTCCCGGGCGGCGCGGGCGGTGTTCCGCGCCGCCCGCCCGCTCGTGACGACGTCGAAGCCGCGGGCCCGGCTGCGCGCGGTCGAGCACCGCGGCGTCGTCACCGCCGCGATGGTCTACGACGCGCTGCCGATCATCGACGTCTTCCGACGGGTGGACGGCCGCACCGTGCTCGGCCTGATGGACCTGCGTGGCCTGCCCGACCCGTTCTTCTTCCTGCTCAGGCGGGAGAGCTGACCCCGAGCTCGGCGAGCAGCCCGCGGATGCGCCGCTCGATCTCGTCGCGGATCGGCCGCACCGACTCGACGCCCTTGCCGGCCGGGTCCTCCAGCGCCCAGTCCAGGTAGCGCTTGCCGGGGAAGACCGGGCAGGCGTCGCCGCAGCCCATGGTGATCACGACGTCGGAGGCCTCCACGGCATCGGTCGTGAGCACCTTGGGGCGCTGGTCGGAGATGTCGATGCCGACCTCGGCCATGGCCTCGACCGCCGCCGGGTTCACCCGGTCGCCGGGCAGCGACCCGGCCGAGCGCACCTCCACGGCGTCCCCGGCCAGGTGCCGCAGCCAGCCGGCGGCCATCTGGGAACGGCCGGCGTTGTGCACGCAGACGAACAGGACGCTGGCGGTCATCGGGCACTCCGCACGAGATCGGGGACGGTCGGGTCGCCGGGGAACCAGCGGCGGGCGGCCCACAGCGAGACGTAGACCAGGGCGACCAGGACGGGCACCTCGATCAGCGGGCCCACGACGCCGGCGAGCGCCTGCCCGCTGGTGACGCCGAAGGTGCCGATGGCCACGGCGATGGCCAGCTCGAAGTTGTTGCCGGCCGCGGTGAACGCCAGGGTCGCCGTCTTCGCGTACCCCAGGCCCAGCTGCGTGCCGAGCAGGAACGAGCCGCCGAACATCAGGAAGAAGTAGGCGAGCAGCGGCAGCGCGATGCGGGCGACGTCCCAGGGCTGCGAGGTGATCGCGTCGCCCTGCAGGGCGAACAGCATCACGATGGTGAAGAGCAGGCCGTAGAGCGCGACCGGGCCGATCCGCGGCAGGAACCGCTCCTCGTACCAGGCCCGGCCGCGGCGCCGCTCGCCGATCGTACGGGTGAGGAACCCGGCGACCAGCGGGATGCCGAGGAACACCAGGACGCTGAGCAGGATCGCCCAGACGCTGAACTCCGCCGACGTCGTCGACAGGCCCAGCCAGCCCGGCAGCACCTGCAGGTAGAACCAGCCCAGTGCGGCGAACGCGACGATCTGGAACACCGAGTTGATCGCGACCAGCACGGCGGCCGCCTCGCGGTCACCGCAGGAGAGGTCGTTCCAGATCAGCACCATCGCGATGCAGCGGGCCAGGCCCACGATGATCAGGCCGGTCCGGTACTCGGGGAGATCGGGCAGCAGCAGCCAGGCCAGGGCGAACATCAGCGCCGGCCCCAGTAGCCAGTTGAGCACCAGGCTGGCGCCGAGCAGCTTCCGGTCACCGGTCACCCGGTCCAGCTCGGAGTACCGCACCTTCGCCAGCACCGGGTACATCATCAGCAGCAGCCCGACGGCGATCGGCAGGCTGACGTCGCCCACCTCGACGGCGGTGAGCGCGTCGTCCAGCCCCGGGACCCAGCGGCCCAGTGCCAGCCCGAGCGCCATCGCAGCGATGATCCAGACCGGCAGGAACCGGTCGAGCGTGGAGAGCTTCTGCAGGACGGGGGCGTCGGCCGGGACGTCGGTGCGCGCGGTCTCGCGGACGGCGTCGCTCACGCCGGCACCGCCGTGGCGAAGAGGCCGGCGACGGCGCTGAGCGCGGCCGGGCGGACGGCGTAGTAGACCCACACCCCGCGCTTCTCCCGGTCGAGCAGCCCGGCGGAGTGCAGCACCTTGAGGTGGTGGCTGATGGTCGCCTGGGTGAGCTCGAAGGCGTCGTTGAGGTCGCAGACGCAGGCCTCGCCGCTGGCGCTCGAGGCGATCAGGCTGACCAGCCGCAGGCGGACCGGGTCGGCCAGCGCCTTGAGCAGGGCGGCCACCTGCTCGGCCTGCTCGGCGGAGATCGCCGTGCCGGACAGGGGTGTGCAGCAGGCCAGGCCGGGCTCGCTCATGGTTCTCCTCGCGTCGACGTCGACAACCATCGTAACGACGCACATCGTATTGACAAGCATCGATGCAGGGTGTTCATTCTCGGTTCATACATCGACGCCCGTCGATGTCTCGTCCAGGAGGTTACCCGTGTCCCGTGTGCAGCTCGCCCTCCGCGTCGCCGACCTCGACGCCGCCGTCGACTTCTACTCGCGCCTCTTCGACGCCGCGCCCGCCAAGCGCCGTCCCGGCTACGCCAACTTCGCCATCGCCGAGCCGCCGCTGAAGCTCGTGCTGCTCGAGGGGGAGCCGGGTGCGGCCACCCGCATGGACCACCTGGGGGTCGAGGTCGCGTCCAGCGACGAGGTCACCGCCGCCACCGGCCGGCTCGCCGACGCGGGCCTGGCCACCCGGCCGGAGGAGGACACCACCTGCTGCTACGCCGTCCAGGACAAGGTCTGGGTCACCGGCCCGGGCGGGGAGCCGTGGGAGGTCTACACCGTGAAGGCCGACGCCCGCCCCGACCTGGAGGGGCAGCGGGCGGCCGAGCTCTCCGCCGTCGCCGGCGACGGCACCTGCTGCCGGACCGATGAGCAGCCGGCGGCGGCCTGCTGCTGAGGACGGCGTGTGCGCCGATGGCCGGTTCTCCCGCGGGGAACGTGCCGCCGGCGCACATCGCTGGCGGTCGTGGCAGGGTCGCGGGCGTGGACCTCGACGAGGTGGCCGACGAGCTGTACGAGGTGCCGCCGGAGGAGTTCGTCGCCGTCCGCACCGCGCGGCAGGACGACGCGAAGGCGGCCGGCGACAAGGTACTGGCCAAGGCGATCGGTGCGCTGCCCAAGCCATCGACCGCAGCCTGGGTGTGCAACCTGCTGGTGCGTGCCCACCGGGCGGAGATCGAGGGCCTGGTCGAGCTCGGCGACCTGCTCCGCGCGGCGCAGCACGAGCTGGCCGGCGAGGAGCTCAAGGCGCTCGACGTGCAGCGGCGGCAGCTGCTGACCGCCCTCACCCGGCAAGCGCGGGCGCTGGCCGCCGGACGCGGGCACGCCGTCAGCACCGCCGTCGCCACCCAGGTCGAGGAGACGCTGCGTGCGGCGATGTCCGACCCCGAGGCGGGCGAGGCGCTGTCGTCCGGGCGGTTGTCCACGCCCATGTCCTACAGCGGCATGGGTGAGCTGACCGGCCGCCCGACGCTCCGGCTCGTCCCGCCGCCGCGGCCGGCCGCGAAGCCGGAGCGGAGGCCGGCGAAGCGCGCGGAACGGAGCAAGGCCGACGAGGAGTCGGCGGCCGACCGGCGGCGCCGTGAGCAGGAGGAGCGGCGGCGGGCGGCCGAGGAGAAGCGGCAGCGCGAGCTGGCCGCCGCCCGGACGGTGGTGGACGAGGCGACGGCGACCGCCGAGGAGGCGGAGTCCGCGCTCGAGGAGCACCGCCAGGAGGTCGAGGAGCTGGCCGCCCGGCGCGCCGAGCTGCAGGAGCGCGTCGAGGCGCTGGCCGACCAGCTCGCCGACGCGGAGCGGGCCGCGGCCGAGGCCGCGACGGCGCTCAAGCGCGAGGAGCGCCGCCTGGCCGGCGCCGAGCGGGCGGCCGCCGAGGCCGCGGAGGCGCGTGTCCACGCATTGGCCCGCGTCGCGCAGCTGTCGGAGGCCGCTCCCGGCTGACCGGTCTGGCCGCGATGCGTGGGACGCGCGCGGCTGGCGGGACGGTTGGGAGGGGGCGCGTCATCGACGGACATCTGCCCGCGCCCGATCCGTCATGTCCGGTGCCTAGCGTCCGGTGCGAGCCGCCCGCCGACCCCTGCGCCGGAGGGCGGTGACCCTCCAACGGACCCCGGGGGACCGTGTCTCGATTGAGTTGCGGTTCCGCGCGCGCACTGGGTCACAACCTTAGCGCTGAGGTACATCTGTCCGCACTTCACCGATCCCGAGGATGGTGCCCGCTCATGCGATCCGCCCGACTCTCCGCGACCGCCCTCGGCGCCGCGACGCTGCTCACCCTCACGGCCTGCGGGAGCGACGGAGGCGACGCCGGGAGCGGCGGTGCCGCCGCCGGCGGCGACGACGCACCGCGGATCGCCGCGATCTTCTCCGGCACCACCACCGACGCCGACTACACCTTCCTCGGCCTGCAGGCCCTCGAGGCCGCAGAGGAGGAGCACGGCGCCGAGACCACCTACTCGGAGGGCGTGCAGGTGCCGGACGCGGAGCGCGTCCTCCGGGAGTACGTGGCCGACGGCTACACCGTCGTCTGGACCCACGGCAGCCAGTTCTACGACGCCACGGTGGCCGTCGCGGCGGAGAACCCCGACGTCGTCTTCATCGCCGAGCAGGACACCGAGCCCGCCGACGTGCCGGAGAACGTCTGGGTCCTTGACCGCAACTTCCACCTGGCGTTCTACCCGCTGGGCGTGCTGGCCGCCGCCGCGTCGGAGACCGGCCAGATCGCCTACCTGGGCGGTGTCACCCTGCCCTTCTCCTACTCCGAGGTGCACGCCGTGGAACAGGCGCTGGAGGACACCGGCGCGAACGCCACGCTGACGCCGGTGTGGACCGGTGACTTCAACGACCCGACCCGCGCGCAGCAGTTCGCCAGCCAGCTGCTCTCCGCGGGCAACGACGTCGTCCTGACCTCGCTCAACCTCGGCGTCGTCGGGGCCTTCGAGGCGGTCGGCGACGGCCCGGCGGGGGCGCTCATGACCGCCAAGTACACGGACAAGTCCAACCTCGCCCCCGACCACTACCTGACCTCGGTGCTGTACGACTTCGAGGTCATGCTCGACGAGATCCTGACCTCGATCGAGGACGGCGAGACCGGTGGCTACCTCGGGATGTCCTACGAGCAGGGCATCTCGCTGCAGACGCCGCAGAACGTCGACCAGGCCGTCATCGACGAGGTCAACCAGGTGGTCGAGCAGCTCGCCGCCGGCGAGATCGAGGTCGACCGCGACGTGACCCCGGTCGAATGAGCGATCCGGCTACCGCCGGACCGGTCGGGAGCCGTGCAGCGGGAGACTCGTCCGCTCCTGCCCCCGACCGGTCCAGGCCGCTCACCATGACCGGCATCAGCAAGTCGTTCGGGCCGGTCCGTGCCCTGGTCGACGCCGACTTCGAGCTGGCACCCGGTGAGGTGCACGGCCTGGTCGGCGGCAACGGCGCGGGCAAGACGACCCTCATGAACGTCCTGTACGGCCTCTACCGAGCGGATGCGGGGGAGATCCGGGTCGATGGCCGTGCGGTGCAGATCCGCTCGCCGCGGGATGCCATCGATCTGGGGATCGGCATGGTGCACCAGCACCTGCTCCAGGTGTCGAGCTACTCGGTGGTCGAGAACGTGGTCCTGGGCACCAGCGGGAGCTCCGGCGGCCTGCGCAACGCCGCTCGCCGGGTCTCGGAGCTCTCCGACCGGTTCGGCCTGGCGGTCGACCCGCGCCAGCGGACGGATCGCATGTCGGTCGGTGCGCGGCAGCGGGTGGAGATCCTCAAGGTGCTCTACCGCGGTGCGCGGGTGCTGATCCTCGACGAGCCGACGACCAACCTCACACCGCAGGAGGTGGACGGGCTCTTCGCCTCCCTCCGCGAGATCGTCGCCGAGGGCACCAGCATCGTGTTCATCTCGCACAAGGTCCGCGAGGTGCTGGCCATCTGCGACCGCATCTCGGTGATGCGCGACGGTCGCCGCATGACCACGGTGCGCCGGGACGAGACCGACGCCACGGGGCTGGCCTCGCTCATGGTCGGGGAGCTCGCCGAGCCGTCCTCCGATCTGGCCGCAGCTCTCGGTCTCGGCACCGTCGGCGAGGTGGCACCCGCCGAGGAGCGGACCGGAGGCGCAGCCGGGCAGGCCCCGCTGCTGGAGGTCTCGGGCCTGGTCGTGCGCAACGACCAGGGGGTTCCCGCCCTGCACGGCGTCGACCTCGAGGTCGCCGCGGGAGAGGTGCTGGGAGTCGCGGGCGTGGCCGGCAACGGCCAGGTGGAGCTGGCCGAGGCTCTGGCCGGCGTGCGCCCCGTGCACGACGGCGACGTGCGGGTCGACGACGCCGGCCTGGCCGGACGGCCGACCCGGCGGTGGCTGGACGCCGGCGTGGCGTACGTCCCCGAGGACCGGCACCGCGACGGCATCCTCGGCGCCGCATCGGTCACCGACAACCTGCTGCTGGGCTCGCAGCGTGACAAGGCCCACCGCCGGGGCGGCCTCATCCAGTGGCGGCGGGTGCGCGAGCACGCCCTGGCGACGATCGACCGGTACGCGATCAAGACGCCCGGTCCGGATGCACCGGCCGGCAACCTGTCCGGCGGCAACATCCAGCGGCTCATCCTGGCCCGCGCGTTCGACCGCGAGCCGTCGGTGCTGGTCCTGCAGAACCCCACCCGCGGGCTGGACCTGCGCTCTGCCCGGTTCGTCTACGACCGCGTCCAGGAGGCGCGGGAGCGGGGCTGCGCGGTGGTGCTGATCTCCGAGGACCTCGACGAGCTCACCCTGCTGGCCGACCGGATGGTCGTCCTCTACTCAGGCCGGATCGTCGGCGAGCGCCGGCGCGGCGACTACGACGCATACGCGCTGGGCCGTCTGATGGCCGGCGTCCAGGAGACCGCATGACTGCCCCCGTGCTCACCGAGCCGGACGTCGTGGCGCCCGCCTCGCCGGGCCCGCTCGCCCGCAGCCTGCGCGGCCTGCTGCCCTACGTCCTGGCGCTGGTGGCCGCCTTCGTGGTCTCGGGCATCGTCATCGCCGCGCTCGGCTACGACGTGTTCGAGGCGTTCCGGACGATCCTCACCACGTCGTTCCGCACGGGCTTCGGCTTCACCGAGACGTTGACCAAGTGGGTGCCGCTCACCCTTCTCGCCCTGGCCTTCACCATCCCGCTGGCGGTCGGCCGGTTCAACATCGGTGGCGAGGGTCAGCTCCTGGTGGGGGCGACCGCGGCGGCCGGCGTCGGCGTCGTCTACGCGGACCTCCCGGCGGCCGTGCTGCTACCCGTGCTGATCGTCGCGGGGGTGCTGGCCGGCGCGGTCTGGGCCGGGATCGCCGCGTTCCTCATGGGCCGATTCGGGGTCAACGAGATCCTGAGCACGGTATTGCTGAACTTCGTGTCCTTCCAGGTCCTCGACTACGCGGCCACCGAGGTCTGGTCCGATCCGGCCGCCGGGGTGGCCGCCACCCAGCGGGTGGGCGAGGGTGCGGTGCTGCCCGACATCGGTGGCCCGCCCGGCGTGCACGCGGGCATCCTGCTCGCGGGGCTGGTGGCGCTGGCCACGATCGTGGTCACCCGCGGTACCGCCGCCGGCTTCGAGCTGCGTGCGGCCGGCACGAACCCGCGGGCCGCCGGCATCAACGGCATCCGGGTCGAGAAGATCGCGGTCGTCGCACTGATCATCGGTGGCGCGCTCGGCGGACTGGCCGGTGCGCTGGAGGTCGCCGGCGTGCATGGCCGAGCCCTGGAGGGCATGCAGTCCAACTTCCTGCTGCTCGGCATCATCATCGGGCTGATCGCGCGCGGCAGCGCCCTATGGGTGCCCGTCGTCGCCTTCGGCATCGCGATCCTCGAGGTGGGCGCCAGTTCCATGCAGCGCACCGTCGGCGTCCCGGCCGAGATGGTCCTGATCATCGAGGCCCTGATCCTGATCTTCCTGCTGCTCTCCGACGTGATCGCGGCCCGGCTGGCAAGGAGAGTTGCATGAGTGAGTTCACGTCCCTGGCCCAGCTCACCGTGGTCGCCATGGTCCCGTTCCTGCTCGCATCCCTGGGCACGATGCTGGGCGGGCTGGCCGGCGTCTTCAGCGTGTCGCAGGAGGGGGTCATGCTCCTCGGCGCCTCGGTGGGCTTCCTGATCAGCTTCGCCACCGACAGCAGCGCCCTGGGCATCCTGCTCGCGGCGGGGGTGGGCGCCGTCTTCGGCTTCGCCCTGGGCTGGGCGACGACGATCCTCCGGCTGGACCAGTTCGTGGTCGGCTTGGCGCTCTTCTTCGCCGCGACCGGCTTGGCGGGGTTGCTCTACCGGGTGGTCATCGGGCAGACCGCGACCACACCGCGCACCGACACGCTGCCCCGGCTGGAGATCCCGCTGCTCAGCGACATCCCGGTGCTCGGCACCGTGTTCTTCTCGCACAACGTCCTCGTGTACTTCGCCGCGGCGCTCGCCGTCGCGCTGTACTTCTTCCTGTACCGGACGCGGGCCGGGCTGGACCTGCGCGCGGTCGGCGAGAACCCGAGGGCGGCTGACAGCCTCGGCATCCCCGTCGTGCGCACCCGGCTCTGGACGACGACGGCCGGTGGCGCGCTGATGGGCATGGCCGGGGCGTTCCTGCCGCTGGTGTACACCGGCACCTTCACCGAGGGCATCGTCGGCGGCCGGGGGTGGCTGGCCATCGCGCTCACCTTCTTCGGCGGCTGGCGCCCGCAGTTCATCGCGGCCGGGGCGCTCTTCTTCGCCGCGATGGACGTCATCGCGCTGCGCACGGAGATCGCCGGGACCGACATCCCGGGGCAGGTCCTCCTGGTCGTTCCCTACGTCGCGACGCTGATCGTGATGATCTTCGCCTTCCGGTGGGCCCGGGTGCCGCAGTTCCTGGGCCTCAACTACGACCGGGAGAGCCGGACCGGCTGACCTGCTGCGGCCGACCGCATCGCCACCCGAACGGCGATGCGGTCGGCCTGTCGGGGACCGGCAGCTTCCGGTCGCAGACCCACGGACCCGCTGGCTCACCCCATCGTCTTCTGGCCGTCCAGGGACTCCCGCAGGATGTCGGCGTGGCCGGCGTGCTGGGCGGTCTCGGCCACGATGTGCAGGAGGACCCGCCGGGCCGAGCGCACGGCCCCGGGCGGGAACCACGGCGCCTCGGGCAGCAGGTGGGCGAGGTCGAGGTCGGGCAGCGTGCGCACCAGGTCGTCGGTCCGCCGCGCCACCTCCTCGTAGCGGGCCAGGATGCCGGCGAGGGTCTCGTCGGGCCCCATGCGGAACTCCTCGGCCCACGCCTCGACCTGGGCCGCGTCGTCGGCCGACGCCATGGCCGAGGTGCCCCGGAGGATGAAGTCCACCCACGACTCCTCGGTGCCGGCGACGTGCTTGAGCAGGCCGCCGAGCGTCAGCTCGCTGGTGGTCGGCCGGAGCCGCGCCTGCTCGTCGGTGAGGCCCTGCACGGTGAACCGGAGGAAGTGGCGGTGGGTCGCCAGCGTCTCCAGCAGGTCGGCGCGCTCGCCGGTCAGGGTCGGGCCGGTCGTGGTCTGGCTGGTCATGGTCGGGCCCTCCGTCGGGGTGGATCGGTCAGCTACGACGCTAGGGACGATCGGTGCCAGTTCCTGTCACCATCGGGGAAGACTCTGGTCCCGTGGCCGACACCGGGAACCGCACGCTGCGCCTGCTCTCGCTCATGCAGGGCCGTCGCCAGTGGGCCGGCGGTGAGCTCGCCGACCGGCTCGGGGTCTCGCTGCGCACGCTGCGCCGGGACGTCGGGCGGCTCCGCGAGCTCGGCTACCCGGTGGAGGCGCGGCCGGGCGTCGTGGGCGGCTACCGGCTGACGCCCGGCGCCGCCCTGCCGCCGCTGGTCCTCGACGACGACGAGGCGGTGGCGCTGACCGTCGGGCTCCAGGCCGCGGCGCAGACCGCGGTGGCCGGGATGGCCGAGGCGTCGGTGCGCGCGCTCACCAAGGTCGTCCAGGTGCTGCCGCCGCGGCTGCGGCGCCGGGCCGACGCGCTGCGCGCCGTCACGGACTCCGCCGCGTGGGCGGGCCCGGGCGGCACGGTCGATCCCCGGGACCTCACCGTCGTCGCGCAGGCCTGCCGGGACGCCGAGCGGCTGACCTTCGCCTACACGGCGGCCGACGGCACCGGCAGCGAGCGGTTCGTCGAGCCGCACCGCCTCGTCGCGCTCGGCCGGCGCTGGTACCTGGTCGCCCACGACCTCGACCGGGGGGAGTGGCGCACCTTCCGGCTGGACCGGCTGGCCGCGCCCCGGGCGACCGGCGCCCGCTTCGCCCCGCGCGCCCTCCCGGCCGAGGACGCCGCGGCCTTCGTGCGCACCGCGCTCGGCGTGCGGGGGGCGGCGATCCGGGTCGAGGTCCTCGTGCACGCGCCGGCCGACGAGGTGCAACGGCGGATCGGCCAGTGGTGCACGGTGGAGCCGGTCGACGACGGCGGCTGCCGGGTGCGCGTGGAGACCGACGACCTGGCCTGGCCGGCCTTCGCCCTCGGCCTCACCGGGGCGGAGTGCACCGTGGTCAGCCCGCCGGAGCTGAGGGACCTGCTGGGCGAGTGGGCGGCGCGGTTGGGCCGGTCCGCGGCGCGCCGTCCTCCGGTGCCGAGCGCTGCCGCCGGCGGGCCCGACGGGACATGACCCGGTAGCCCGCCAGCAGCGCGGCGTTGCCGAGGAGCAACCACAGCCCGAGCAGCACCGCGGTGGCCAGGGCGGTGGGTCCGTAGCGGTCGGTGAAGTCGGCGAACTCCAGGTAGACGAGGTAGCCGACCGTGGTCAGCGCGACCATCCCCACCGCCGTCGCCGCGCCGATGGCGACGTCCTGCCAGCGCGTCTCCCACAGCTCGAACAGCCCGTAGATCAGGGCGATGACCAGGCCGACCACCAGCACCGTGCCGGAGCCCAGAGCCAGCCGCAGCCAGGGGCCGGCCCCCAGCAGGAGCGGCACGAGGTAGAGGGTGGCCAGCCCGGAGAACACGGCGAGGGGGAGCACCGCGATGATGACCAGCGCGAGCAGCCGCCCCTTCCAGCCGCGGATGCGCCGCTCGGACTCCGGCGCGATCGCGCTGAAGGCCCGGGCGAGGGCGGCGCCGTAGGTGGTCGCCGGCCAGATCGCCGCCACGGCCGCCACCGGCCCGGTCTGCGCCGCCACGTCGATGAGCGCCCGCAGGATGTCGGCGACCGGGAGCTGCTCCGGAGCCTGGTCGCCGACCTCCGTGCCGAGGTCCTGGAGCGCGGACTCGTCCACCGCCAGGCCGGCCACCCAGAAGCTCAGCAGGACCATGGGCGGCAACGAGACCATCGCGTAGAAGGCCAGGCTGGAGCTGGTGGTCAGGAACTCCGGGCTGCGCAGCCAGCTCGCGAACCTCCGCAGCGGCGTCGGCAGCCGGCGGTAACCCCGCCGCAGCCGGCGCCGGACGTGGCGGACGCGGTGCCGGGCGTTGCCCAGGGGCCCGGGCCCGGGCGTGGTCGCGTCGTCGCTCCGGGGCTCCCGCGGGGCGGGGCGCGCCGGTGCGACGCGCTCACGCACAGCTGGGACCGTCCTCCTCGGGCCGGGCGATCGGCTCCTCGGGCGGCGTCTCGTCGCTGACTTCCGGACGGTCGGACCCCACGGTCCGGCCGAACTGCTGGGTGGCCCAGACGGAGCCGTCGGGCGCGCAGAAGACCCCGATCCCGATCCGGTCCCAGCCGGGGTTGAGCACGTTGACCCGGTGGCCGTCCGACCGCATCCAGCCGACGTGCGCGACCCCCGCGGGTACCGGCCCGGACGCCGTGAAGATGTTCTCCCCGATGCCCCTGAACCCGTCGAGTTCCTCCCGGTCGAGCACCTCGCGGACGTCCTGGTGCTCCAGTTGCCCGTCCTCGGCCATCTGCTCGCTCCAGTCACGGGCGATCCGCGCCAGCTCGTCGTTCCACTCCAGCGGCGCCAGGTCCCGGGCCTCGCGCTCGGCGTTGACCCGGTCGAGGATGTCGCGCGCCATGCGCTCCTCCGCGTCGCCGTCGTCCCCCGACGGCGGCTCGTCCGGCTCCGGCCCCGAGCCGGTCCCGACCCCCGGCGAGCCCCCGGTGCCGACGACGACGCAGCCGGTCGTGCCGAGCACGAGGACGGCGAGCAGGAGCACGAGCCGGACGAGGGAGCTGCGGGCGACGTCCATGGCTCTCCCGTACCCGCGGGGAGGCGCACATGCGTGGATCTGCGCGCACCTGTCCGGATCGTTAGCGTCGCGGCATGACCGAGCGCATCTCCCGGGTCGCGATCGTCACCGGGTCGGAGTCCGGCATCGGGCGGGCGGTCGCCGTCGCCCTGGCCGAGCAGGGCTGCGACGTGGGCATCACCTGGTACCGCGAGGAGCGGGCCGCCGAGGAGACGGCGGAGCAGGTGCGGGCGCTGGGCCGGCGCGCCGAGGTGCGGCACCTCGACCTGACCCGGCTGCCCGCCGCCGCGGACGTCGTGGACGAGCTGGCCGACGCCCTCGGCGGGGTGGACGTCCTGGTCAACGACGCGGGCACCGGGCACATGACCCCGTTGCTGGACCTGGACTTCGGCACCTGGCGCGAGGTGCTGGCCACCGACCTCGACGGCGCGTTCCTGTGCCTCCAGCGCGCCGCCCGGCGGATGGTCGCCGCGGGGAACGGCGGGCGGATCGTGAACATCACCAGCGTGCACGAGCACGCACCGCGGGTGGGCGCGGCCGGGTACTGCGCGGCCAAGGGTGGTCTCGGGCTGCTCACCAAAGTGGCCGCGCTGGAGCTGGCCGAGCACGGCATCACCGTCAACGCCGTCGCCCCCGGGGAGATCGCCACCCCCATGACGGGCCAGGAGGACGAGGACCCGACCGCGCCGGGGCACGGACGTCCCGGTGTCCCGCTGCGCCGCCCCGGAGACGCCCGCGAGGTCGCCGCCGTCGTCGCGTTCCTGGCCGCGCCCGCCGCCGGCTACGTCACCGGGGCGTCGTGGGCCGTCGACGGCGGGATGCTCCAGATGGGGCCGATGGCCGGCTCGCACCTCGACGCCGACGACTGGCGCCGCGGCTGATCCCGACCCGGCCGCCGCGTCACCTGATCCGGCCGCTGCGCTTCCTGCGGTAGAGCTGCTCGTCGGCGCGGGCCAGCACGGCGGCCACGTCCTCGCCGGGCCGGGCCGTGGCGATCCCGGCCGTCCAGGTGAAGGGGTGGGTGCGGCCCAGCGCGTGGACCAGCTCCCGGGCGGCGTCCTCGTCGGTCGCCGGGAGGCAGAGCACGAACTCGTCGCCCCCGTAGCGGCCGAGCAGGTCCGCCCGGCGCAGCCGGCGGCTCCAGCTCGCCGTCAGGCTGCGCAGGAGCTCGTCGCCGGCGTGGTGGCCGTGCCGGTCGTTGACCGCCTTGAAGTCGTCCAGGTCCAGGATCGCGAAGCTCAGCGCCTCCCCGCTGCGCGCGGCGCGGGCCAGGTGCTGGGCGGCCTGCTCCTCCCACGCGCGCCGGTTCGCGACGCCGGTCAGCGGATCGGTTCCCGCCGCCGTCCGGAGCCGCTGGGCCAGCCGGGCCTGGGCCTCGGTCAGCGCGACGACCGACACCGCGACGGGCAGCCAGGCGGCCAGGAAACCCGACGGCGCGGCGGCCCAGGCGCCGGCGCTGCCGGCCAGGATCACCAGCGCGGCGTGCAGCCGGGCGGTGGCCGGCGGCAGGAAGTGCGCGGCGTACAGGCCGACGGCGATCATCGCCGGGCCCAGCCCCACGATGCCGACCGCCGTGGCCGACCGCCACGCCAGCAGGCCGATGAGCACCGACAGCAGCGCCACCGCGACGTGCAGGGCCCACGGGCGCACCCGGGCGCCGGCGACCGCCAGCCCCGCGCCGGCGCCCACCCCGACGGCGCCCAGCACCTGGAGCAGCCCCACGGGGGTGGACTCGTCCATCGGCGCAGCGGCGCCCGCCCAGCACAGCGCCCCGCTGACGGCGTAGAGCACCGCCAGGAGCGCCGCGGGCGTCCGTCGTCCGGTCTGCACCGCGTCCCACCTCTCCGTCGCGCTCCATCCTGGCTGGTCACCGCGCCGGAAGGCATCCGGGTCTGGCGCGTTCCACCACTCCGGGTGGCCCCGGCGGGGCGGGGGTCTCGGGTGCGGCCGGGCCACCGTCGCCGTACCGTGGCGGTGCGGCCGGAGCCCCCGGCCGATCCCAGGCCCGGGCCGCTGGCAGCGCCGGACGTCTCGGCGCCGCGGCCCGCACAGGAGCGCGCGTGGAGTCCACCGGTCGCCCCCCGGCCGCCGTGGGCGCCACCGTCGGGGTGGAGGAGGAGTTCCACCTCGTCGACCCGGAGACCTTCGCGCTCGCCCCGAGCCCCGAGCTCGTCGGGGCCGCGGTGCGGCACGAGCTCGGCGACCGGGTCCAGGCGGAGATCACCACCACCCAGCTGGAGACGGCGACCGGGATCTGCCGCACGCTCGGTGAGCTGCGGGCGGCGATGAGGGACACCCGCGCCCAGGCCCGGGCCGCGGCCGCCGGCGCGGGGGCGGCGCTGCTCGCCGCCTCGACCCACCCCTCCGCCGGGTGGCGCGACCAGGTGGTCACCCCGGCGCCCCGCTACGCGGCGATGGTGCAGCGCTGGGTCGGCCTGGCGGAGCGGCAGGACATCTGCGGCTGCCACGTGCACGTGGGCGTCCCCGACGTCGACACGGCGGTGGCCGTGCTCGACCGGGCGCGGGCGTACCTGCCGGTGCTGCTGGCGATGACGGGGAGTTCACCGTTCCACGACGGCGCGGACACCGGGTACGAGAGCTACCGGACGCTGTGGTGGGGACGGTGGCCGAACACCGGGCCGCCCGAGCACCTCGGCTCGGCCGACCGGTTCCGGGAGGTCGTCGAGGGCCTGGTGGCCTCCGAGGCGGTCGCCGACGGCTCGCACCTGTACTGGGACGCACGCCCCTCCTCGCACCTGCCCACCGTGGAGTTCCGGCTGGCCGACGTCTGCACCGACCTGGACGACGCCGTCCTGCACGCGACCCTGGTCGCCTCGCTGGTGCGGGTGCTGGCCGGCCGGGCCCGGCGGGACGAGCCGGTGCCGCCGCTGCGTCCCGAGCTGCTGCGGGCGGCGCGCTGGCGAGCGGCCCGGGACGGCATCGGCGGAGAGCTGTTCGACCCGGTCGCCGGCGCGCTCGTCCCGGCGCGCGACGCCGTGGACGGCCTGCTCGCCGAGCTCGCCGACGACCTCGCCGACCGCGGGGAGGATGACGAGGTCCGGGACCTGGTGCATCGGCTCTTCTCCCGGGGTACCTCGGCGGCGCGTCAGCGCGCGACCTGGCGGCGCACCGGCGACCTGCGGGAGGTCGCGGCCGCGGTCGTGCGGGAAGGGAGCACCGGTGGCTGATCCGACGGCGGAGGAGATCCGCGAGCTGGCCCGGCCGCTGCGGACGCCGGCCGACCTCGACCCGCTGCTCGAGCGGATCGGCGCGGCCCGCGTCGTGGCGATCGGCGAGGCGAGCCACGGAACGCACGAGTACTACGCCTGGCGGGCGGCGCTCACCCGGCGGCTGATCGAGGAGAAGGGGTTCGACCTCGTCGCCGTCGAGGGCGACTGGCCCGACTGCTACCGGGTGAACCGGAGCGTCCGGCTGCGCCCGGGCGCCGACGAGGACCCGCGCGAGGCCCTCGACGCGTTCGCCCGCTGGCCGACCTGGATGTGGGCCAACGACGACGTCGTCGACTTCTGCCGCTGGCTGCGCGGGCACAACGCGAGGCTGCCCGAGGAGGACCGGGTCGGCTTCTACGGCATCGACGTCTACAGCCTCTGGGACTCGATGCGCGCGCTGGTCGAGTGGCTGGCCGAGCACGAGCCGGACCACGTCGGGCAGGCGAAGCGGGCGCTGGCCTGCTTCGAGCCCTTCGGCGAGGACGGCGCCGAGTACGCCTTCGCCAGCCGGTTCGCCCCGGCCTCCTGCGAGCAGGCGGCGGTCGACCTGCTGCGCTCGCTGTGCGAGGAGCGCGGGCGGGTCGGGTCGGGGGCCGACGCGGAGGCCCGTTTCTCGGCCGAGCAGAACGCCGCCGTCGTGGTCGACGCCGAGCGGTACTACCGGGCCATGGTGCGGGGGTCGGCGGAGTCCTGGAACGTCCGCGACGTGCACATGGCCGACACCCTCGACCGGCTGCTCGACTCCGCCGGATCCAGGGCGGTGGTCTGGGAGCACAACACCCACATCGGCGACGCACGGGCCACCGGCATGGCCGACGCCGGGATGACGAACGTCGGGCAGTTGCTGCGGGAGCGGCACGGGCGCGACGACGTCGTCCTCGTCGGCTTCGGCGGCTACCGCGGCGGGGTGATCGCGGGGGAGGAGTGGGGCGCGCAGATGGCGCGCATGCCGGTGCCGGAGGCCCGGGCGGGCAGCGTGGAGGCGCGCATCCACGAGGCGGTGGGCGACGACGCGCTGTTCGTCTTCCCGGCCGGACGGCGGCCGCGATGGCTCGACCGGCGGCTGGACCACCGCGCCATCGGGGTCGTCTACCGGCCGGCGCGGGAGGCGCGGGGCAACTACGTGCCCACGGTGCTGGGCGAGCGCTACGACGCGTTCCTGCACCTCGAGGACACCTCGCCCCTGCAGCCGCTGCACCTCGAGCGCGCCGACGAGCACGTGCCCGTCGCCGGGCACCCGCAGTGACGGCGCCCGGCTCCGCCCGCGCCGCCGAGGGCCGGCTGGACAGCCGCCCGACCCCGGCGCCGCCGGGCGGCCCCTGGCCCCCGGGGGTCTCCGCCCTGGACCTCGGGGGAGGAGCGGAGGTGCTGCTCGCGGTGCCGCCCGGTGCCGCGGGGCCGTACCCGCTGCTGGTGTTCTTCCACGGCGCGGGCGGGAACCCGGGGCAGAGCCTGGCGGCGGTGGGCCGCGCCGCGGCGGACCGGGGCGTGGCCGTGCTGGCACCCCGGTCGGGGGCGCCGACTTGGGACCTGCTCGCCGGCCGGCTGGGGCGTGACGTCGCCGTGCTCGACGCCGCCCTGGCGCAGGTCGCCGAGCACCTGCCCGTCTCCCGCTGCGCGGTGGGCGGCTTCTCCGACGGCGCGTCCTACGCGTTGTCCCTGGGCCCGGCCAACGGCGACCTGTTCGACGCCGTCCTCGGTTTCTCCCCGGGCTTCGCCGACCCGCCGGCGCGGATCGGGCAGCCCCGGATCTGGATCACCCACGGCACCGGTGACCGTGTCCTGCCGGTCGACCGCTGCGGACGCCGGCTGGCGACGGCGTTCGGCGCGGCCGGCTACGACGTCACCTACGACCAGTTCGACGGCGGGCACGTGGTCCGCCCCGAGGGCGTGGTGACGGCCCTGGAGTGGTGGCTGGACCGGGAGTGAGCCGGCTCCTCACATGGAGCGGGTCTCACCGGCGCGATCGGCGAAGGCGTCGACGACCCGCCCCTCGAGGGCCGCGGTGACCTGGTCGCGGTGCCGCCGGACGCTCGCGGTGTCCGTCGGGCCCCAGCCCGGGGACAGCTCGCCGGAGATCAGGTCGGCGGCCCGGGCGACCTCCGCCCGCTGCTCGTCGTCGCGGCAGGCGACCGCGACGTCGCGGAGCATCCGGAGCAGGGCGGCGACCAGCGTGGGTTCGCTCCCGCCGAAGCGGGCCACCTGGCTGCAGGAGAGGTCGAGGTAGTACCGCAGGTCCCGATCGGGCACGATCGCGCGGCCGACGCCGTCCTCGTCATCGTGCAGGGTGGGTCCCAGGCGCCGGCCGGTGAGCCGGACCAGCAGATCACCCATGTGGCCGATCGCCGTCGCGGCGGTCACCGGGTCGTTGATGCTCGGCGACATGGCCTTCACGGCGATGTCCTCGAGCTGGCGGAAGCCGAAGGCGGCGTCCTGGTCAATGGTGCGCTCGTTGTTGAAGACCAGCGCCGCACGGACGGCGTCGTCGAGCTGCTCGGTGCCGCCCCACACCGTGGCGACTGGAGTGCCCATGGTCACGAGGTCGCCGGGGCGTACCTCGGCGCGGACGACCGCGTCGTGGTCGCGCGCCGCCTCGACCAGCCCGCCCGTGTCGATCACCTCGATGAACCCGCTGCGGGTCGCGTTCACCAGCCGCCCCGCGCTGCTGTTCAGGTCCAGCTCGTCGGGGGACCGCTGCCCGTGCCCGGTGTACGGGCCGTAGAACGTCTCGATCGCCCGCCGGGCGTCGTCGTGGACCCGGGTCATCATGGTGTCCACCCGGAGCATGCGGACCATGTGGCTGATGAAGGCCAGCAGGGCGCCGACGGAGGCGACGCCCAGCAGTGCCGCGCCCAGGCACACGAGCGTCGGTACGGGCTGGGCGCTGTTGATCCCGCGCAGCCCGGCGAGCGCGAAGACGAACGTGGCGGTGAGGATCGACAGGACGCGCTTGGTGACCCCGTCCCGGACGAAGTCACGCAGCAGCCGCGGTGAGAACTGCTGGGAGGCCAGCTGCAGCGCAACGATCGTGATGCTGAAGGTCAGGGTCGTGATCGTGACCGCGGCGGTGGCCACCAGCTGCAGGAGCGTGCCGGCGGCGCTGGTGTCGGCCGGCCACAGGGCCGCCAGGAAACCGTCGCGGGGCTCCACCATGCCGAGCGCCCATCCGGCCGCGGCCGCGACCAGGCCGCTGACCGCCGGCCAGAGCCAGAGGGGCGCCTGCGACCGCGCTGCACTTGCCTGACCCCGTCGTCCCGCCATGGGTGGCGACTACCCGTCCCGGGCCGGCTACGCACCGGCGGAAAGGGTGATCCCCACCCCGCCGGTGCCGCGGCTCAGGCGGACTCGCGCTGGGTCACGTCCTCGTTCCCGGGGTCGGTGTTCTTGGGGCCGCCGGTCTTGGAGACCTCCCACCCCGCCCCGAGCTGCTCCAGGGCCAGCCGGCCGTAGACCTGCTGCTGGGTGGCCACCCGCTCGGACCGGCCACGGCCGAGGAAGCTGACCATCCAGTGCAGCACCGTGGTGATGCGGCTCTTGAACCCGACGATGTACATGAGGTGCACGACCAGCCACAGCAGCCAGGCGATGAACCCGCTGAACTTGAACTTCCCGATCTCGGCCACCGCCGAGAACCGGGAGATGGTCGCCATCGAACCCTTGTCGAAGTACTCGAACGGCTTCTGCGGTGCCTTGCCGGTGACCCGGCGCTTGATGGCCTCGGCGGCGTAGCGGCCGCCCTGGATGGCGACCTGCGCGACCCCGGGGAGCTTGTTCAGCGCCATCATGTCGCCGACGACGTGGATCTCCGGGTGCCCGGGCAGCGTCAGGTCGGGCTCGACCGAGATGCGGCCGGCGCGGTCGACCCCGGCCCCGGTCTGCTCGCCGAGGATCCGGCCGAGCTCGCTGGCCTGCACGCCGGCGGCCCAGATCTTCGTGGCCGCCTGGATCCGGCGGACCTGGCCGTCGGTGTCCTTGACCTCGAGGCCGTCGGCGTCGACGCCGGTGACCATCGCGCCGAGCTGGACGTCGACGCCGATCTCGTTGAGCTGCCGCCGGGCGCGGTCGCCGAGCTTCTTGCCGAAGGAGGGGAGGACGGCGGGGGCGGCGTCCAGCAGGACCACCCGTGCGCCGGTCGGGTTGATGCGGCGGAAGTCGCGGCGCAGGGTGCGGCGGGCCAGCTCGGCGATCTGCCCGGCCATCTCCACGCCCGTGGGGCCCGCGCCGACGACGACGAAGGTGAGCAGCCGGTCGACCTCGGCGGGTTCGGTGGCGATCTCGGCCAGCTCGAAGGCGCCGAAGATCCGGCCGCGCAGCTCGAGGGCGTCGTCGATGCTCTTCATGCCGGGCGCGAACTCGGCGAACTGGTCGTTGCCGAAGTACGACTGGCCCGCGCCCGCGGCGACGATCAGCTCGTCGTAGGGGTGCACCGTCTTGCGGCCGAGGATCTCGGAGGTGACCGTGCGGGCGGCGACGTCGATCCCGGTGACCTCGCCGAGCACCACGCGGGTGTTCTTCTGCCGACGCAGGATCTCACGGGTGGCCGGGGCGATCTCGCCCTCGGACAGGATCCCGGTGGCCACCTGGTAGAGCAGCGGCTGGAACAGGTGCTGGGCCGTCTTGCCGATGAGGGTGATGTCCACCGGCGCCTTGGCCAGGGCCCGGGCGGCGAACAGGCCGCCGAAACCGGAGCCGACGATGACGACGCGCGGCCGGCCGCCGGGGGAGTCGGTCGGGGCGGGCGCCTGCGCTGGTGATGTCGTCATGATGATTGATCCTCCCACTCGGGTCCGTGCGGATCGTGCCCGCCCTCGGGAGATGCGGGACACACTCGCTGGCACCGGGCCCGCGTCGGCGCGCGGACCCGCGGCGCGGCCGGTAGACCCCACGGGGTGGTGCCATCGATCTCCGTCGTTCACGTGCCCGGTCTGGGGCTGGATGAACGTTCTTCGCGCAGGTTGCGCCAGGAACTTCCGGGCACCGTCGTCGTCCTGCCGGGCATGGGGGAGGCCGCCCCGGTGCCGTCGGTCGACGACCTGGCCGCCCGCCTGGTCGCGGCACTGCCGGAGGGGCCCGTGGTCCTGGTCGGGCACTCGCAGAGCTGCCAGGTGGTCGCGGCGGCCGCGACCGATCCCCGGGTGACCGGCGTGGTGCTCTGCGGCCCGACGACCGATCCGCGGATGCGCCGGTTCCCGGTGCTGGCCGGGCGCTGGGTGCGCACCGCGCTGGCCGAGCCCTGGTGGCAGGTGCCGCTGATCCTGCGCCAGTGGCTCCACACCGGGCCCCGCGCCATGGCGGCGCTGTGGCGCACGGCGTCCCCCGACCGGATCGGCGCGCGGCTGCGTCGCGTGCAGGCGCCGGTCGTCGTCGTCCGGGGCACCCGGGACGCGCTCTGCCCCGGCGACTGGGCGGAGGAGGTCGCCGCCCACGCACCCCGGGGCCGGCTGGTGGTGCTGCCGGGTGCGGCCCACATGACGGTGCAGACCCATCCCGCCGAGATCGCCGCCCTGGCCCGGTCGTTCGGGCCCGGACGGTGATCCCGGCGGGGTCCGCCTACTGCCCGTCGGTGCGGCCGCGCACCTCCGCGTAGCGCTCGCGGACCGAGGTGGCCGCCGGTGCGTCGAACTCCGCCAGCCCGGGCTGCGGCCACTCCGGTGCCGCGTCGGCGCCGGAGAGCACCCAGGCGGCCTGGCGGGCGGCGCCGTCGGCGACGTACTCGCCCGGCGGGGGCACGAGGACGGGGCGGCCGAAGATGCCCGGCGCCAGCTGCTGGACGGCGGGCGAGCGGGCGGCCCCGCCGACCAGCAGGACGCGCTCCACGGTCACGCCCTGCGCGACGACGGCCTCGATGCCGTCGGCCAGCCCGCAGAGCAGGCCCTCCACCGCGGCCCGGGCCCAGTGCGCCGGCGTCGAGGTGCGCAGGGTGAGCCCGTGCACCGAGCCGGTGGCGTCGGGCAGGTTCGGCGTCCGCTCGCCCTCCAGGTAGGGGACGAGCACCAGGCCGTCGGCGCCCGAGGGGGCCGACAGCGCCAGCTCCGAGAGGGTCGCGTGGTCGACGCCGAGCAGCGTCGCGGCCGCGTCCAGCACGCGGGCGGCGTTCAACGTGGCGACCAGCGGCAGGTGGTTGCCGGTGGCGTCGGCGAAGCCGGCGACCGTGCCGGTCACGTCGGCGACCGCCGTGGGTGTCACCGCCGACACCACCCCGGACGTGCCGATGGAGACGACGACGTCGCCGGGGCGGGCCGCCAGACCGAGGGCGGCGGCCGCGTTGTCCCCGGTCCCCGGGCCGAGGACCGCGCCGGAGCCGGCCAGCGCGCCCACCCGCTCGGCGGGGCCGGCCACGCGCGGCACGGCGGGCCGGCGGCCGCGCAGCGCGTGCTCCAGCAGGTCCAGGCGGTACTCGCCGGTGCGCGCCGACCAGTACGCGGTCCCGCTCGCGTCACCGCGGTCGGTGACCAGGGTGCCGAGGTCGCGGTCGGCTGACAGCCGCCAGGTCAGCCAGTCGTGCGGCAGGCAGACGGCGGCGGTGCGGTCGGCGTTGCCGGGCTCGGCGTCCGCCAGCCAGCGCAGCTTCGTCGCGGTGAACGAGGCGACCGGCACCAGACCCACGGCGTCGGCCCACGCCCGCCGGCCGGCGGCCTCGTCGCCGTCGCCCAGCTCGCGGACGAGGTCGGCGGCGGCGGGCGCCGACCGCACGTCGTTCCACAGCAGCGCGTCGCGGACCACCTCGCCCCGCTCGTCCAGGCAGACCATCCCGTGCTGCTGGCCGCCGACCGCCACGGCGGCCACGTCGTCGAGCCCGCCGGCCTCGGCGGCCGCCGCGCGGAACGCCTCCTCCCACGCCTGCGGGGCGACCTCGGTGCCCGGCGGGTGCGGCGCCCGGCCGGACCGGACCAGCTCCCCGGTGCCGGCGTCCCGGACGACGACCTTGCACGCCTGCGTCGAGGTGTCGACGCCCGCGACGAGGGTCATCGGACCGGCCCCCGGCCCACCGGTGCGGGAGCAGGGACGGAACGGGCCGCGGCGGGCCGGAGCGGGGACACGGAGGTCATGGGAACGGCACCTTAGGCGGCGTCGGGCGGGTGTGCCCGGTGGAGGTGCGCGGGCCGTGCCGGACACCCGTCCGTGACGCGCGCCACGACTGCGCTTGACCGGCGGACCCCCGTGCCCCTAATTTGTTTGTCGATCCGACGAATCCCGCGAGGAGGTGCGCATGGGCGAGGTGCCGCCGCTGTACGACGGGTCCACCGCGCGCCGCACCCCCGCCGACCAGGCCACGGTGCGGCGCACGAACCTCGGCCTGGTCCTGCGCCATCTCCACGACCACGGTCCCCGCTCCCGTGCCCGGATCGCCCAGGAGACCGGCCTGAACAAGGCGACCGTCTCCAGCCTCGTCGCCGAGCTCGCCGAACGGCGGCTGGTCACCACCGGCGACGTCGACCGGGCCGGCTCGGTGGGCCGACCGGGGCTCACCGTCCACCTGGACGGCAGCTGCGTGTGCGGCATCGGCGTGGAGCTCAACGTCGACTACGTGGCCGTCCTGGTGCCGAACCTGCGCGGCGAGGTGCTGTTCGAGCAGCGGCTCGCCCTCGACATCCCGGCGCTCGGAGCCGAGGCCACGCTCGACGCGGTGGCCGGGGTGGTGCGCGACGCCGTCGCCGCGGCCGCCGCCGTGGGGGCCTGCCCCGCCGGGCTGACCGTCGCGGTCGCCGGGCTGGTCCGCAGCGCCGACGGCGTGGTGACGCTGGCGCCCAACATCGGCTGGCAGGACGTCGCCGTGCTGGACGGCCTGCGGGCGCGGCTCGACGTCGACTTCCCGATCCGGGTGGAGAACGACGCCAACCTCTCCGCGATCGCCGAGTGGGCCCTGGGCTCCGAGGCGCGCACCTCCGACCTCGTCTACCTGACCGGTGAGGTCGGCGTGGGCGGTGGCGTGGTCGTCGGGGGGCGGCTGCTGCGCGGCGCCGGCGGGCTCTCCGGCGAGGTGGGGCACACCTCCCTGGGCGACCCGGACGCCGTCTGCGGCTGCGGGCGGCGCGGCTGCTGGGAGACCGTGGTCGGCCTGGCCGCGCTGCTGCGCGCCGCCGCGGAGCCCGGCGACCCGGTGAGCGACCCGGCGCGTGACCTGGAGACCCGGCTGGCGGAGGTGGCCGCCCGGGCCGAGGCCGGCGACGCCCGCACGCTCGCCGCCCTCCATCAGGTGGGGCGGTCGCTCGGGACGGGCGCCGCCGTGCTGATCAACTTGTTCAACCCGCGGGTGGTCATCCTCGGCGGCTACTTCGCCCTCCTCGGGCGTTTCCTGATGGAACCGCTCCTGGCCGAGCTCGAGGCCCGCGTCCTGGCGCCCGGTGTGGCCGGGGCCCGGGTCGTGCTCTCCACCCTCGGATTCACCGCCGCGGTCCGCGGGGGCGCGCACGTCGCCCTCGAGTCGGTCCTCGACGACCCCACGCTCGTTCCCGTTCCCCAGCTCGCGCCGTCGGGCGCGGGCGCCCGGTGACCGGGTGAGCACGCCCGCCGCCGGCGACCAGCAGACCCCGTCGTCCGCCGACGGGCCCGCCCGACCGCGGGTCCCCGGCGCCGTCGAGCACAGCCCCAGCCATCGATCCACCTGGACGGAGATCCCCGCATGACCGACCGATTCACCCCCACCAAGGACGACAAGTTCAGCTTCGGCCTCTGGACCGTGGGCTGGCAGGGCGTCGACGTGTTCGGCGGCGCCATCCGCCCGCCGCTGGACCCGGTGGAGGCCGTCCACCGCCTCGCCGAGCTCGGCGCCGCCGCGGTCACCTTCCACGACGACGACCTGGTCCCCGACGACGCCACCCGCGACGCCACCCTCGAGCGCTTCAAGAAGGCGCTGGACGAGACCGGGGTGGGCGTCGAGATGGCGACCACCAACCTGTTCGGCGCCCCGGTGTTCAAGGACGGCGGCTTCACCGCCAACGACCGCGCCGTCCGCCGCTACGCGATCGCGAAGGTGCTGCGCAACATCGACCTGGCCGCCGAGCTCGGCGCCAGGACCTACGTGCTGTGGGGCGGCCGCGAGGGTGCGGAGTCCGGTGGCACCAAGGACGTCGCCGCCGCGCTCGACCGGTACAAGGAGGGCCTCGACGTCCTCTGCTCCTACGTGCGGGAGAAGGGCTACGACATCCGGTTCGCCCTGGAGCCCAAGCCCAACGAGCCGCGCGGCGACATCCTGCTGCCGACGATCGGGCACGCGATCGCGTTCATCAACGAGCTGGAGGAGCCCGACCGCGTCGGCCTGAACCCGGAGATCGGGCACGAGGAGATGGCCGGGCTGAACTTCGCCATGGGCATCGGCCAGGCCCTGTGGCACGACAAGCTCTTCCACGTCGACCTCAACGGCCAGCACGGCCCGCGCTTCGACCAGGACCTGCGCTTCGGTGCCGGCAACCTGCGGGGTGCGTTCTGGACCGTCGACACCCTGCTGGGTGCCGGCACCGGCAAGGCCTACGACGGTTACCTGCACTTCGACTACAAGCCGCCGCGGACCGAGGACATGGACGGCGTCTGGGAGACCGCCCGCGCCTGCATGCGCAACTACCTGATCCTCAGGGAGAAGGCGCAGGCGTTCCGCGCCGACCCGGAGGTCGCCGAGGCGCTGGAGGCCGCGCGCGTCGGTGAGCTCGCCGTCCCGACCCTGGCCGAGGGCGAGAGCCTGGACGCGCTGCGCAGCGAGGCCCACGACCCGGAGACCCTGGGTGCCCGCGGGCTGCAGTTCGAGCGGCTCGACCAGCTGGCCATGGAGCACCTGCTCGGCGTCCGCTGAGCCGTCGGCGGGGTGGGAGGGCCCGTTCCTCAGGCCCTCCCACCCCGCTCAGACCGGCCGGCGGCGCGCGACGACGGCCAGCACGACGAGGACGACAACCGCACTGACCTCGATCCAGAAGGTCTCCCACCACAGCGGCGCCGCCGTCGTCTCGACGAAGCCGGACAGGCCCACCGTGGTGGACAGCACCAGGGCCGCCAGCGTGCCGGCCGCGACCAGTGCCCCGAGGGCTGCGGCCCAGGGGAGCAGCCGCCGGGGCGCCGCCGGCAGGAGAACCGCCAGGCCGAGGCCGGCGATGCCGTTGAGCAGGAACGCCGGACCGATGACGTCGATGGTCCGGTAGCCGTCCCGCCACAGGTCCAGGTGCAGCCAGGCCATCGCCGCCAGCAGCAGCGCGCCGACGATGCGCAGGCCCCAGGAGAGCGCCGACCGGGACCGTGCCGGAGCCGTCGCGGCGGTCATCACGTCACCTCGATGGTGATCTCCATGCCCATCGAGCGGTGGGCGCCGACGCTGCAGTAGAAGACGTACGTCCCGGGCTCGAGGTCGACGGCCAGCGTCTCCGACCCGCCGGGGCTCAGGATCTCGGTGGCGGCGACGTCCTCGCCGTCCCGCTCGACGACCAGGTCGTGGCTGGCGCCGCCGGAGTTGACGACCTCGATCTCGTAGCTGCCGGCGGGGAGCGTCTCCTCGTCCACGGAGATGCTGAAGTCCTCCTCCGTGGCGGTGATCGTGCGCACGGCGCTCTCCGACACCGAGGGTGCCGCCGCGCTCGGCTCGGCCGACGACGTGGCGCTCGGTGTGGACGTCGGCGTGGACGTCGGCGCGGCGTCCGCTGTCTCGGAGCCACCGCCGCAGGCGGCCGTGGCGGCCAGTGCGCCGCCGAGGACCAGCGCCGCGGCGGCCCGGCGCATCCGGAGAGGGGCGCCGGAGCGGGAACGGGTGGGTCGGGACATGGGCCCTCCTCGGGTCGGCGGCGCCGTCCGCTCGGTGCGCACGGCGCCCGCTCGTCCTGAGCCTGCTCCTGCCGGCCCGGGACATCAGGGGTTCGTGTGCGGAGCCCTTTCCGGATGGGTCCGGGTCGACCCGGTGTGCCGGGTGCACCACTCGACGACGGTCGTCACCACCTCGGCGTCGACCGGCGACCGCAGTTCCCGCTTGTAGGCGCTCAGCGAGGCCGGCCCCGGCTGCCGGCGGAGGGTGTGCGTGAGGTCGGGGACGAGGTGGGTCTCCACCGGTCCGCCGACCGTCGCCGCGACGACCGCGAGGTCGGCGGGCTGCACCTGGAGATCCTTCGCGCCGGTGATCGCCAGCACCGGGACGGTGGTGCGGCGGAGGTCCTCGCGCGGGTCGTGCGCCATGAACTCCCGCGTCCAGCGCGCGTTGACGCGGGCACCGCCGATGCGGGTGACGTCGGTGCGGGTGGCCCGGATCCGCTCGTGGTTGGCCGCGACCTTCCGCTCCAGGTCGGTGCGGAGGAGCCGCAGCAGGAACCGCACCGGCGCGGGCAGGGTGGCGGCGATCTGCCGGGCCTGCCAGCGGAGCAGCGCCTCGCCGGGGGTAGCGCTCATCGCCAGCAGCACCAGGCCGCGGACCGGGGCGCCCCGCGCCGCCAGGGCGGTCGCCAGGATCGCGCCCTCGCTGTGCCCGATGAGCAGGATGCGGCCGGGGTCGACCTCCGGCCGGCCGCGGAGCAGCTCCAGGGCGGCGCCGAGGTCGTCGACGTTGTCGTGCAGGCCGGCGGCCCGCCAGTCACCGGGGCTCCCGCCGACCCCGCGCTTGTCGTAGCGCATGGACGCGATCCCGGCGCCGGCCAGCGCGGCGGCGAGCTGACGGGAGACGTCGAAGCGGGCCCGGCGGTGGTTGGCGGCGCGGTCGAGCGGGCCCGACCCCGGAGCCAGCAGGACGGCCGGTACCGGCAGCGGCGCGTCCGGGAGGGCGAGCGTGCCGGCGAGCGGGTGCGCTCCGGGCAACTGGAGGGGGAGCTCGCGCACGGTCAGCGCCCCCGGGGGAGGCCGGCGGCCACGGCGGCGGCGTCGTCGGCCCCGACGAGCAGGGTGTCGTAGCGCTGGTCCGCCAGCCGGACGCGCACGGCGGGCTGGCCGCGGCGCACGCAGACCAGGGTCCGCTCGCCGGGGCGCCGCCAGGTGCCGATCTTCCGCAGGCCGGGCAGCGCCAGCCCGGGGGCGCGCAGGCCGCGCGGCGCGCGGAGCGGTCGGGCGATGACGTCGACCTCGCGGACGGCGGTGATCGGCACCTCGACGTTCCGGAGCAGGCCGGCGATCTTCTCGCCGGGCGTGAGGTGGAGGGACAGGGTCGTCGCGTTCGCTTGCAGCGTGGCCATGCGCTGAGTATTCTCAGCCGCGAGAACGTTGTCAAACATGAGAACGGTGGGCGCGTGAACTCGGTCGACCTGCTGCTGCACCCGGTGCGGCTGCGGGTGGTGCAGGCGTTCCTGGGCGAGCGGACGCTCACCACCGGGCAGCTGCGGGCGGAGCTCGCCGACGTCCCGGTGGCGACGCTCTACCGGCACGTCGGCGTGCTGGCCGACGCCGGGGTGCTGGAGGTGGCGGAGGAGCGGAAGGTGCGCGGCGCCGCGGAGCGCAGCTACCGGCTGGTGAGCGGAGCGGTCAACGTGTCCGCCGACGACCTGGCGGCGATGACGGCCGACGACCACCGGCAGGCGTTCACCACGTTCGTCGCGGCGCTGCTCGCGGACTTCGACCGCTACCTGGAGCGCGGGGAGCCCGACCTCGTGCGCGACGGGGTCGGGTACCGGCAGGTGGGGCTGTGGCTCACCGAGGCCGAGTTCGGCGAGCTGGTGGCCGACCTGCGCGCGGTCCTGCAGGCGCGGCTGGCCAACCGGCCCGGCGACGGGCGCCGGCGCCGGCTGGTCGGCCTGGTGCACGTGCCGGGGGACGAGCCCCCGGAGCCGGTCAGGCGGTGAGGCGCTTGCGGGCCTTGGCCGCCCGCTTGTTGGCCTTGTCCAGCGTCTTCGCCGCCTTGCGCACCCGGCGCGGCTCGCGGTCCACGGTTCCGCGCACCAGCAGACCGATGCCGATGCCGAGCAGCCAGCTGTCCTTGGCGATGGACAGCCCCTGCTCGGTGGGGGCGAGGCTGCCCTCCTTCCGCATGCCGGGGGTCTTGAGGTAGAGCCCGAGCAGCCCGCCGGAGAAGGCGGTGAGGGCGGCGCCGGCGACGGCGGTCGGCACGAACGGGGTCAGCAGCGCGGCGCCGATGGCGATCTCGGCGGTGGACAGCGCCTTCGCGAACTGCTGCGGCTGCAGCTGGCCGAGGAACGGGTACGTGCCGGCGGCGAAGCCGTGCATGCCGGCCGCGGCCTCCTCGTCGGCGCCGCGCTTGCCGAGGCCGCTGTTGAGGATGAATGCGCCGGCGGAGATCCGCGGCGCGATCTCGGACAGGGTGATGGGCAGGCCCATGGGAGCACCTCTCTGGTCGTCGGTGCTGGTGCAGTGCTCAACCAGCATGGCCGACCAGTGCCCCCACGGGTCGACGGCGAACCGTGGCCGCCCGGGTGGAGCGAGAGCGTCACGTCCCCGGGGGTGGCGGCTGCGGCGTGTCACTATGGCCGCGTGGCGTCCACCTCAGCGTCGGCCGGCGTGCTCCTGCGCCATGTGCGGACCGGTCGCGCCCGGAGCCGGGCGGACCTGGTCGCGCTGACCGGCGCCTCCCGCAACACGGTGAGCGCGCGGGTCGACCAGTTGATCGCCGCCAACCTGCTCGAGGAGGGTGGGCGCGGCTGGAGCACCGGCGGCCGCCCGCCGACGCTGCTGCGGTTCAACAGCCGCGCCGGCTGCGTCCTCGCCGTCGACCTGGGCGTGACCAGCGTCGACGTCGCCGTCACCGACCTCTCCGCGCGGATCCTCGGGACGGTGGGTCACCCCATCGACATCGCCGACGGGCCGGCGCGCGTGCTCGCCGAGGTGGACCGGCTGGCGCAGCAGGTGCTGGAGGAGGTGGGGCTCACCGCGACCGACGTGTGCGCGGTGGGGGTCGGCGTGCCCGGGCCGGTCGAGTTCTCGACCGGGCGGCCCTCCCACCCCCCGATCATGCCCGGCTGGCACGACCACCCGATCCCCAGCGCCTTCGGGCGGTACGAGTGCCCCGTCTACGTCGACAACGACGTGAACGTGATGGCCCTCGGCGAGATCGGCGTCGCCGGCTCGGTGCAGGACGTGCTCGTCGTCAAGGTGGGCACCGGCATCGGCTGCGGCGTGATCGTCGACGGGCGGGTGTACCGGGGGGCCCAGGGCAGCGCCGGCGACATCGGGCACATCCACGTCGCGCAGCCCGACGGGCGGACCGTCGTCTGCCGGTGCGGGCAGGAGAACTGCCTGGAGGCCATCGCCGGTGGGGGTGCGCTGCTGCGCGACGCCCTCGCCGCGGGGCTCCCGGTCCGGACGGTCCGCGAGGTCGTGCGGCTGGCCGCCCAGGGGGACGGTGTCGCGCTGGAGCTGGTCCGCGGCGCCGGGCGCACGATCGGCACGGTGCTCGCCGCGCTGGTCAACTTCTTCAACCCGCACCGCATCGTCATGACCGGCGGCGTCGCCCAGGCCGGCGTCCCGCTGCTCGCGGGGATCCGGGAGGCCGTCTACCGGCGGTCGATGCCGCTGGCCGCCCGCGCCTTGGAGATCACGGTGAGCGAGGCCCCCGACCTCTCCGGCCGGGTCGGCGCTGCGCTCATGGCCATCGAGGAGTTCCTCGACGAGGAGTCGGTCAAGTCCCTCGCGCGGTGACCTCGCCGCCCTCCGGGCGAGCGGGTGGACGGTCTCGTTTCGGTAACTGCCGTCGAGCTTATTGACCCCCTGTGACGCGGCACATAAGTTGCTGCCTCAACGAACTAATGGTCAGCGGTGAGCAAAAGTGCCGGGGGTGAGCGCAGTGGCCGGTGCACCGGCGGGGCACGACGGCGCAGCGGGAGCGCCGTTGCTGGCGATGCACGGGATCGTCAAGACGTTTCCGGGGGTGCGCGCGCTCGACGGCGTCGACCTCGACGTGCGGGCCGGCGAGGTGCACTGCCTGCTCGGTCAGAACGGCGCCGGGAAGTCGACGCTGATCAAGGTGCTCGCCGGTGCGCACCAGCCCGACGGCGGGCGGATCGAGTGGCGCGGCGAAGAGGTCGCCCTCACCAACCCCCAGGCGGCGATGTCGCGGGGCATCGCCACGATCTACCAGGAGCTCGACCTGGTGGCCGGCCTGACGGTGGCCGACAACATCTTCTTGGGGCGCGAGCGCTCGCGGTTCGGCCTCGCCCGGCCGGCGCCGGCGAACGAGGCCGCCGGGCGGTTGCTGGCCCGGCTCGGTCACCCGGAGATCCGCGCCACCGCCGAGGTCGGCTCGCTGCCCGCGGCGGCGCAGCAGATGGTCAGCATCGCCCGGGCGCTGTCCCAGGACGCGAAGCTGATCGTCATGGACGAGCCCTCGGCCGTCCTCGACAACGAAGAGGTCCAGCACCTGTTCGAGGTCATCCGCGACCTGACCCGGGACGGCGTAGCGGTCGTCTACATCTCGCACCGGCTGGAGGAGATCCGCCAGGTCGGTGACCGGATCACCGTGCTCAAGGACGGGCGCACCGTGGCCACCGGGCTGCCGGTGCAGGACACCCCGACCCGCCAGGTGATCGAGCTGATGACCGGCCGGGACATCGAGTACGTCTTCCCCGACCGCCGGGCGGTCGGCGCGGCGGAGCCGCTCCTGTCGGTACAGGGCCTGGGCCTGCGAGAGAAGTTCCGCGGCGTCTCGTTCGACGTGGCGCCGGGCGAGGTGGTCGGGCTCGCCGGGCTCGTGGGATCCGGGCGGTCGGAGATCCTGGAGACGATCTACGGTGCGCGCCGGGCCACCGCGGGGACGGTCTCCGTCGCCGGACGGCGGCTGCGACCGGGCAGCGTCTCCGCCGCCGTGGCCGCCGGGGTGGGGCTGGCCCCCGAGGAGCGCAAGAGCCAGGCGCTGCTGCTGGGCGACGCCGTCTACCGCAACATCAGCATCGCCAGCCTGGCGCGCTTCGCCCGCGGCGGCTTCCTCTCCGGGAGCGCCGAGAAGGACGCCGCGCGCGAGCAGGTCCAGGCCCTCGACGTCCGGCCGGCCGACGTGGACCGTGAGGTGCGGACGCTGTCGGGCGGCAACCAGCAGAAGGTCGTGCTCGCCCGCTGGCTCCTGCGCGACTGCCGGGTCCTGCTCCTCGACGAGCCGACCCGCGGTGTGGACGTCGGGGCGCGCTCGGAGATCTACGCGCTGATCCGCGAACTGGCCGACCGCGGGGTCGCCGTCGTCGTCGTCTCCAGCGAGATCCCGGAGGTCCTCGGCCTCGCCGACCGGGTGCTGGTGATCTCCGACGGATCGGTCGTCGCCGAGCAGCCGGCCGACGCGCTCGACGAGCACGCCGTGCTCGACCTCGTCATGGAGGGAACGGCCGGCCCGCGCCCGCGCGGCGACCGGCAGCACGCCACCGCACAGCCGCACGAAGGGGACGTGGCATGACCGGCAGCACCGCGACGACCGGGGGAGCGGGCGCACCCGCGCCGGCGAAGGACCGCGCGCCCGAGAGCGCCGACGGGAAGCGCTCCGGCTTCATGGCCGGGTCAGCGGGGCCCCTGGTCGGCCTCGTCGTGGCCCTGGCCCTGCTCTGCGTCGTCGGTGCGGTCACCGCGCCGGAACGGTTCGTGGACATCGACAACGTCCTGACCATCCTCCGGCTGGCCGCGGTCGTCGGCGTGGTCAGCATCGGCATGACCTTCGTGATCATCGGCGGCGGCATCGACCTGTCGGTCGGTGCGCTGGTCGCCCTGTCGTCGGTGTGGGCGACCACGCTGGCCACCCAGCAGATGGCCGGGGACTTCCACTGGATCGTCATGGTGTTCACGGCGATCGCGGTGGGTGCGGGAGCGGGCCTGGTCAACGGCGTCGTCATCGCGTACGGCCGGCTGGTGGCCTTCATCGCCACCCTGGCCATGCTCGCCGCGGCGCGGGGATTGGCCGAGATCATCGCCAACCGCCGGACCCAGATCGTGCAGAACGACGGCTTCCTCGACTTCTTCGGCGGCGACGTCCTGGGCGTCCCGATGCTGGTGATCATCTGGGCGCTGGTGTCGATCGGCGGCTGGATCCTGCTCAACCGCACGACGTTCGGCCGGCACACCTTCGCCGTCGGCGGCAACGCCGAGGCCGCCCGGCTGGCCGGCATCCGCGTGCAGTGGCACACCCTCAAGCTCTACGTGCTCTCCGGCATCACCTGCGGCATCGCCGCGGTGATGCTCATGGCGCGGACGACGACCGGCAGCTCGACCCACGGCACGCTGCTGGAACTCGAGGTGATCGCCGCCGTCGTGATCGGAGGCACCCTGCTCACCGGTGGGCGCGGCACGATCGTCGGCACCGTCCTGGGCGTGCTGATCTTCGTCACGCTCGGCAACATCTTCACGCTCAACAACCTGTCCAGCTCGGTCCAGGCGGTCGCGCGCGGCGTGATCATCGTGGTCGCCGTCCTGCTGCAGATGCGGCTGGCCGAGGGAGGCGGGGGCGGGTTCGGCCGGTTGTTCCGCAGGTCGGCCGGCGGCGAGTCGTCGTCCGGCGGCCCGGTCGCCGGGGGCACCCCGGCCGGCGCGGTGTCCGGCGGCTCGAGCGTGTCCGGCGCCCCCGGCGGAGACCGGCCCGGCGCCGGCCCCACCCCCTGACCAGCCCACCCGTCCCACCCACCAGCACCTGCCGGCGACCCGCCGGAGTAGGCACACCGAGGAGAGATACATGTCTGCAGCGAGGCAGCGCCCCTACCGTCGCCTGATGTCCACCGCGGTCGCCCTGGCCGGCGCCGGCGTGCTCGTCGCCGGCTGCACCAGCAACGAGCCGGAGAGCTCGGGCTCGGGCGGCGGCGGCGCCGGCGCCAACGCGGCCAGCTCCAACGACGAGACCGGCGAGACCGTCCGGATCGGCTTCTCGGCCCCGGCCGCCGACCACGGCTGGATGGCCGGCATCTCCGAGGCGGCGCAGGACGCGGCCGGCGAGTACGAGGACATCGACCTGATCATCGCCGAGGGCACCAACGACGTCAGCACCCAGATCAGCCAGGTGGAGACCTTCATCAACGAGGGTGTCGACGCGATCGTGCTGCTGCCCTTCGACGGCGCCGCGATGACGCCGGTGGCGCTCCAGGCGATGGAGGCCGGCATCCCGGTCATCAACGTCGACCGAGAGTTCAACAGCCCGTTCGCGGCCCGCGCCACCGTGCTGGGCGACAACTACGGCATGGGCGTCTCCGCCGGCACCTACATCTGCGAGCAGGTGGGCGACAACCCCGACGCCGTCGTCGCCGAGATCGCCGGCATCGACTCGCTGCCGCTCACCCAGGAGCGCAGCCAGGGCTTCGCCGACGCGCTGGCCGACTGCGGCCTCGACGTCGACAACCGGGTCGCGGCGGACTTCACCGTCGAGGGCGGCGAGGAGGCCGCGGCCAACCTGCTGCAGGCCGCACCCCAGCTCGACGCCCTGTGGAACCACGACGACGACCAGGGCGTCGGTGTCCTGGCCGCGATCGAGAACGCCGGCCGCGACGAGTTCGTCATGGTCGGGGGCGCGGGCTCGGCGAACGCCATGCGGGAGATCCAGTCCGGTGACTCCGTGCTGCAGGCGACCGTCATCTACCCGCACACCCAGGCCGCCGACGGCATCCGCCTGGCCCGGCTGATCGCGCAGGGCAAGTCGATGTCCGACCTGATCTCGCCGGAGGTGCCGCGGGAGATCGTGCTCAACGCCCCGGTCGTCACGGCCGAGAACGTCGAGGACTACATCGACCGCGCCTTCGAGTCCTGATCCGTCGACGGGGCGGCAGGGGAGCGCGCGCGTTCCCCTGCTGCCCCACCCCCGCTGGGAGAAGCACATGACCCCCACCCTCGGCGTCGGCCTCGTCGGCTACGCGTTCATGGGTGCCGCGCACTCGCACGCGTGGCGCACCGCCCCCCACTTCTTCGACCTCCCGCTGCGGCCGGAGCTGACCGTGCTCGCCGGCCGGGACGCCGCCAAGGTCGCGGAGGCCGCCGGCAAGCTGGGCTGGTCGGCCACCGAGACCGACTGGCGGCGGCTGATCGAGCGGGACGACGTCGACCTCGTCGACGTCTGCACGCCCGGCGACACGCACGCCGAGATCGCGATCGCCGCCCTCGAGGCCGGCAAGCACGTCCTGTGCGAGAAGCCGCTGGCCAACACCGTCGCGGAGGCCGAGGCGATGGCGGAGGCCGCCGCCAAGGCCGCCGCCCGCGGCGTGCGGTCGATGGTCGGCTTCACCTACCGGCGGGTGCCCGCGATCGGCCTGGCCCGGAAGCTCGTCGCCGACGGCCGGCTCGGGCAGATCCGGCACGTCCGCGCGCAGTACCTGCAGGACTGGATCGCCGACCCGGCCGCGCCCATGTCGTGGCGGCTGGAGAAGGACAAGGCCGGCTCGGGTGCGCTCGGCGACATCGGGGCGCACGTCGTCGACCTGACCCAGCACATCACCGGGCAGGTGCTCACCGGCGTGAGCGCGACGCTGGAGACCTTCGTGACGGAGCGGCCCCTGCCGACCGAGACCGGGAAGCTGGGCGGGGTCGGCGGCTCCGAGACGGGCCAGGTGACCGTCGACGACGCCGCGGTCTTCCTCGGGCGGTTCAGCGGTGGAGCGCTCGGCGTCTTCGAGGCGACCCGGTTCGCCCTGGGCCGCAAGAACGGCATCCGGATCGAGATCAACGGCTCGGCCGGCAGCCTGGCCTTCGACTTCGAGGACATGAACGTCCTGCAGTTCTTCGACGGCAGCGAGCCCGCCGAGACCGCCGGCTTCCGCCGGATCATCGTCACCGAGCCGGAGCACCCCTACGTCGGTGCCTGGTGGCCGGCCGGGCACGGCCTCGGCTACGAGCACGGCTTCACCCACCAGGTCGTCGACCTCATCACCGCGATCGGGGCGGGCGAGGACCCGGCGCCGTCGTTCGCCGACGGCCTGCAGGTCCAGCGGGTGCTCGACGCCGTCGAGCGCAGTGCTGCCGACCGCTCCACCTGGACCGAGATCGCCTCATGACCGCCTATCTGCGAGGAGCCGCCTGATGCCCCGTCCCGTCACCCTCTTCACCGGCCAGTGGGCCGACCTGCCCTTCGAGGAGATGTGCCGGCTGGCCTCCGGATGGGGCTACGACGGCCTGGAGATCGCCTGCTGGGGCGACCACCTCGACGTCGAGCGCGCCGCGAACGACGACTCCTACGTCGCCGACCGGCTCGCCCTGCTGGAGAAGCACGGCCTGAAGGTCTTCGCGATCTCCAACCACCTCAACGGCCAGGCCGTCTGCGACGACCCGATCGACGAGCGGCACCGTGGCATGGTGCACCCCCGCGTGTGGGGCGACGGCGACCCCGAGGGCGTCCGGCAGCGGGCCGCGGAGGAGATGAAGCTGACCGCCCGGGCGGCCGCGAAGCTCGGCGTCGACGTCGTCGTCGGGTTCACCGGAAGCAAGATCTGGAAGACCGTGGCGATGTTCCCGCCGGTCCCCGAGTCGATGATCGAGGACGGCTACCGCGACTTCGCCGACCGCTGGAACCCGATCCTCGACGTCTTCGACGAGGTCGGCGTGCGGTTCGCGCACGAGGTGCACCCGTCGGAGATCGCCTACGACTACTGGACGACGGTGCGCACCCTGGAGGCGATCGGGCACCGGGAGGCGTTCGGGCTCAACTGGGACCCGTCGCACTTCGTCTGGCAGGACCTCGACCCGGTGGGGTTCCTCTGGGACTTCAAGGACCGGATCTACCACGTCGACTGCAAGGACGCGAAGAAGCAGGTCGGCAACGGGCGCAACGGCCGGATGGGCTCGCACCTGCCCTGGGCCGACCCGCGGCGCGGGTGGGACTTCGTCTCCACCGGGCACGGCGACGTCCCGTGGGAGGCGTGCTTCCGGATGCTCAACACCATCGGCTACGCCGGGCCGATCTCGGTGGAGTGGGAGGACGCCGGGATGGACCGGCTGGTGGGTGCGCCCGAGGCGCTGGAGTTCGTCCGCCGGCTGGCCTTCGACCCGCCGTCCGCGGCCTTCGACGCCGCCTTCTCCAGCGGCAACTGACCCACCCGCCTGCCGCGCCGGGATCAGGTGACCTGATCGTCGAGCGTCCTCCCGCACCGTGGACGGTGGGGGAGGACGCTCGACGGCGAGGGAGGAGAGGTCAGCGGCTGCCGCGGCGGGAGCGGCTGCTGAACGAGGCGGCCGACGACGAGCCGGCCCGCGCCGCGAGCTCGGCGCGGGTGCGGGCCGGGCCGCTCGCGCGACCGGAGCCCGAGGCGCCGCCGCGGCCGGAGCCGCTGCGGCCGCCCGAGGACGCCGCACCGCCGGAGGAGTCGCGGCCGGAGCCGCCGCTGCGCCGGCGACCGCCGCCGCCCTGCTGCTGGGGCTCCACCACCGGCGCCGGCTCCACGTAGGGAGCGGCCGGGCCGGTCAGCGCGGTGATCTCCCGGGCGCCGGGCTTGATGGCCGACACCTCGGGGGTGATCCCGGCCTGCCGCGCCAGGGTGCGGACCTCGCCGGCCTGATCGGGCGTGGCGATGGTGACGACGGCGCCCTCGGCACCGGCGCGGGCGGTGCGGCCCGAGCGGTGCAGGTAGGCCTTGTGCTCGGTCGGCGGGTCGACGTGCACGACGATCGCCACGTCGTCGACGTGGATGCCGCGGGCGGCGATGTCGGTGGCGCAGAGGACCCGGGACGCACCGCTGCTGAAGGCCTCGAGGTTGCGCTCGCGGGCGTTCTGGCTCAGGTTGCCGTGCAGGTCCACGGCCGGCACGCCGGCCGCGGTGAGCTGCTTGGCCAGCTTCTTGGCCTGGTGCTTGGTCCGGGTGAAGAGCACGCTGCGGCCCAGACCCGAGGCCAGCTCCTGGACGACCTTGGCCTTGTCCGCGGCGTCCACGCGGAAGACGTGGTGGGTCATGGTGCTGACCGGCGCCACCGCGGGGTCGACCGAGTGGGTGGTCGGGTTGGTCAGGTAGCGCTTGACCAGCACGTCGACGCCGTTGTCCAGCGTGGCGGAGAAGAGCATCCGCTGGCCGACCTTCGGGGTGCGGTCCATGATCCGCTTGACGCCGGGCAGGAAGCCCAGGTCGGCCATGTGGTCGGCCTCGTCGAGGATGGTGACCTCGATGGCGCCGAGGTCGCAGTGGCCCTGCTGGATCAGGTCCTCGAGCCGGCCGGGGCAGGCGATGACGACGTCGAGGCCACCGGCCAGCGCCTGGACCTGCGGGTTCTGGCCGACGCCGCCGAAGATCGTCGTCGTCTTCATGCCCAGGGCGCGGGCCATCGGGTCGACGACGGCGGCGACCTGGTTGGCCAGCTCGCGGGTCGGGACCAGGATCAGCGAGCGGGGCCGCTTGGGCTGCCGCTTGCTGGTGGAGGCGGCCAGCCGGGCGACCAGCGGGAGGGAGAAGGCCAGGGTCTTGCCGGAGCCGGTGCGGCCGCGGCCCAGCACGTCCTGGCCGCCGAGGCTGTCCGGCAGCGTGGCGACCTGGATCGGGAACGGGGAGGTGATGCCGCTGGCGGTCAGCACCTCGACGAGCGGGGCGGGAACGCCGAGGGCGGCGAACGTGGTGTCGGTCGGCAGCACGGTGGCGTCGGCGCCGACCGGGACGACGGGCGCCGCGGCCACGGTGGCCGGGGCCTGCTGCTGGCTCTGCTGGTTCTGCTGCTCGCCGGCCGGGCGGGTGCCGCGGCCGCGTCCGCCACGACGGCGACGCGTGCCGCCGTCGGAGGGGGAGGAGGTGTTCTGGGTGGAGGTCAATGGAGTCCTTCGACGCTCGAGTGGCTGCGCGACCACCGCAGTCGAGCGAGCGCCGGCGCACCTGCACGGCGGCAGGGCGGGCTCGCATCGTCGGCGAGACGTCGGTCAGCCGGGCGCACCAAGGTGGCGCAGCCTCAGCCCGACGTCGATTCCTGCCGCTCCGGATGAGCGAGGGCGGCGCCGGTACACCCCACTCAACCAGACCCGGCCGCCGTGTGGTCCCACCGGGAGGGAGTGTCAGGTCACATCGGGTGAGACCCCGCCCGTGCCGTGGAACGGCGGGATCGTTGCCGAGGCCGGCGGTCCGGCGGCTGGGAGCGGGGCCGGGCCGTGGGTCATGCTGCCCCGGTGACCGTGCTCGACCCGCCCACCCGCACCGCCGCGTCGCACCGGATCCACCCGGCCTGGTGGGTCGCGGCGGTGACCTTCCTGGCCCTCGTCGGCGCGGCCGCCTTCCGCGCCGTGCCCGGCGTGCTGATCGACCCGCTGCGGTCGGAGTTCGGCTGGTCGGTGTCGACCATCTCGGCCGCGGTCGCCGTCAACATGGCGCTGTACGGGCTCACGGCTCCGTTCGCGGCGGCGCTCATGGAGCGGTTCGGCATCCGCCGCGTCGTGATGGGCGCGCTGCTGGTGGTCGCGCTCGGCAGCGGCCTGACCGTGTTCATGACGACCAGCTGGCAGCTCGTCCTGCTGTGGGGGGTCCTCGTCGGGCTGGGCAGCGGCTCGATGGCGCTGTCGCTGGTCGCCACCGTGACGGGCCGGTGGTTCGTGGCCCGGCGCGGGCTGGTGTCCGGCGTCCTGACCGCCGGCGGGGCGGCGGGTCAGCTGGTCTTCCTGCCGCTGGTGGCCTGGATCGACGCCGGCTGGGGCTGGCGGGCGGCCTCCCTGGGCACGACGGCGGCTGCGCTCGCCGTCCTCCCGCTGGTGGCCTGGCTGCTCCGCGACCGGCCCCGCGACGTCGGCGTCACCCCCTACGGCGGGACGGCGGCCGACGACCCGGAGCCGGTGCGCGCCGGCGCCGCCCGCGTCGCGATGCGGGGCCTGGCGGAGGCGGCGCGCAGCCGGCCGTTCTGGCTGCTGGCGCTGGGCTTCTTCATCTGCGGCATGTCGACCAACGGGCTGGTGCAGCCGCACTTCATCCCGGCGGCCCACGACCACGGCATGCCGGTGACCACGGCGGCGGGGCTGCTGGCCGTCGTCGGGCTCTTCGACATCGCCGGCACGATCTTCTCCGGCTGGCTGACCGACCGGGTCGACCCGCGGGTCCTGCTGCTGGCCTACTACGGGCTGCGCGGGCTGTCGCTGTTCGCGCTGCCGACGCTGTTCAGCGCCGACCTGCAGGCCAGCATGATCGCGTTCATCGTGTTCTACGGCCTGGACTGGGTGGCCACCGTGCCCCCCACGCTGGCGCTGTGCCGGGAGCACTTCGGTGCCCGCGCCCCGGTCGTGTTCGGCTGGATCTTCGCCTCCCACCAGCTGGGCTCGGCTGCGGCTGCGTTCGGCGGCGGCGTGATCCGCGACGTCACCGGCTCCTACGACCTGGCCTGGTTCCTCGCCGGCGGGCTGTGCATGTTCGCCGCCGCCGCGTCGATCTCGATCCGCCGGAACACCGGACCGCGCCCCGGCACCGCCCGGCCCTCCGCTCCGGAGGAGGCGGCGGCCGACGCCGCCCACGGCTGACCCCGCCCACGGCCGACACTGACGCCGGCGTCCCTAGGCTGGGGCGGTGACGACCAGCTACCTCGAGCACCCCGGCCGGGTCGAGCGCCGGCGGGACGGCGCCGTCGAGGTCCACCCGGAGGCCGCGACCGCGCCGCAGACGGTGTGGGTGGCCGTCTACCCCGCGGGGGACGGCGAGCCGGCCTGGGAGGGCCTGCGCGCGCACCCGTCCGGCGAGGGCCGGGCCGTCGTCGCCGCCGTGCCGGTGTTCGCCTACGACCTGAACCTCGGCGACGAGGTCGAGGTGGTGCCCTCCGCCGAGGGGCCGCTGGTCGCGGTGCGCCCGGTGCGGGACGCCGGCCGGCACACCTACCGGGTGTGGTTCCCCGACTGGCCCGACCTGGAGCGCGACGAGCGGGCGTCCGAGCTGCAGGACGAGCTGGCGCGCTTCGGCTGCTGGTTCGACGTCTACTCGCCGCGGCTGGTGGCGGTCTCGGCCGAGCCCGACGTCGCCCGCGCCGTCGCCGACCACCTGGACGAGCAGGAGCGCGCCGGACGGTTGCTCTACGAGGTCGGCCGGAGCACCGGCTGACCACCCCTCTGGGGGTGTTCCTCGTGCTCGGGGAGTCCGGCAGGACCCGGAGAGCGGGAGGAGCACCCCCAGAGCGGAGGCGGCGGCTCAGCCGGCGGCGGTGAGCTGGGCGGCGGGCGTGCGGTCGAGGATCAGGTCGGCCGCGCGCTCGGCGATCATGATCGTCGGCGCGTTGGTGTTGCCCCGCACCAGCGTCGGCATGACCGAGGCGTCGACCACCCGCAGCCCCGCGATGCCGTGCACCCGCAGCTGCGGATCGACGACCGCCTGGTCGTCGGTGCCCATCCGGCAGGAGGACACCGGGTGGTACAGCGACTCGAGGGTCTCCCGCACCGACCGGCGCAGCGCCTCCCGGCCGTGCACCGTGCCGCCCGGTGACCACTCCTCGGCGAGCACGTCCGCCAGGGGAGCGGCGCCGGTGATCTCCCGCGCCTGCTCCACGCCGGTGACGAGCGCCTCGAGGTCGCGGTCGTCGGTGAGGTAGCCGGCGTCGATCGCCGGTGCCCACGCCGGGTCCGCCGACCGGAGCCGCACCGAGCCCCGGGAGTGCACGTCCACCAGCACCACCGCGGCGGTGAAGGCGTCGACGTCGGGGTCGACCTCGGCCTGCTTCCAGAACTTGACCGGCAGGAAGTGCATCTGCAGGTCGGGCTCGGCCAGCTCCGGCGACGAGCGGGTGAACAGCCCCGCCTCGGCGAGGTTGGAGGTGAGCGGGCCGCGGCGGGCGCCGAACCAGCGCGCGTAGCCCGCCGGCGAGTCCCCGTGGGTCAGCGACTTCCCCGACCGCACGTGCCAGACGACCGGCACCAGCGGGTGGTCCTGCAGGCCGCCGCCGACGCCCGGGAGGTCGGAGACGACGTCGACGCCGACCTCGCGCAGGTGGTCGGCCGGGCCGATGCCCGAGAGCATGAGCAGCTGCGGGGTGTTCACCGCGCCGCCGGAGAGCACCACCTCGCGGGTGGCCCGGACGGTGTGCAGCCTCCCGGCGCAGCGGAACTCCACACCGGTGGCCCGGCCGCCCTCGACCAGCACGCGCGTGGTCAGCGCGCCGGTGCGGACGGTCAGGTTCGGCCGGCTCGCCGCCGGGTGCAGGTAGGCGTCGGCCGAGGACCAGCGGCGGCCGCGCTTCTGGGTCACCTGGTACTGGCCGACGCCCTCCTGGGCGGCGCCGTTGAAGTCGTCGTTGCGCGGGTGGCCGGTGGCCACCGCCGACTCGACGACGGCCTTCGTCCACTCGTGCGGCGACCGGAGGTCCTCGACCCGCAGCGGGCCGCCCACGCCGTGCCACTCGTCGGCGCCGCGGGCGTTGTCCTCCATCCGCTTGAACAGCGGGAGGACCTGGTCGTAGGACCAGGACGGATCGCCGGTCAGCGCGGCCCACTCGTCGTAGTCGGCGCGGGCACCGCGGATGTAGATCATCGCGTTGATCGACGACGAGCCGCCGAGCAGCTTGCCGCGCGGCCAGAACAGCTGCCGGCCGCCGAGGCCGGGCTGCTCCTCGGTGCGGTAGTTCCAGTCGCGGCGGGTGCGCCAGACCTTGTAGAGGCCGGCCGGCACCTGCACCTCGAGGAGCTTGTCCGACCCGCCGGCCTCCAGCAGCAGCACCCGCAGCGACGGGTCCTCGCTCAGCCGGCCGGCCAGCGCGCAGCCGGCCGAGCCGGCCCCCACGACGACGACGTCGTACTCGTCCCGCAGCCCGTCCACGCCCGTGTGCCCGCTCACCTGTGCCGTCCGTGGACCATGCCCATGACCCGGGCCAGCGCGTCGGCGGCCTTCTCCGGCCGGCCGAAGCTCATCAGGTTCACCGGCAGCGGCACCCGCTGCCGGGTGATCGCCTTGGCGCGGGTGAACTCCTTGAGCCCGTCCTCGCCGTGGATGCGGCCGAAGCCGGAGTCGCCGACCCCGCCGAAGGGCAGCGCGGGCACCGAGGCGAAGGTGAGCACGGAGTTCACCGAGGTCATGCCGCTGCGCATCCGGCGCGCGAGGTCCATGGCCTTGCCCCTCGACCTCGAGAAGACCGCGCCGGCCAGCCCGTAGCTGGTCGCGTTGGCCCGCTCGAGCGCCTCCTCGGCGTCGCGGACCCGGGTGATGGTGAGCGTCGGCCCGAAGGTCTCCTCGCGCACCGCGGCCGACGTCTCGGGGACGTCGAGCAGCACGGTCGGGGCGACGTAGCCCCCGCCCGGCGCGGCCTCGCCGGTGACCACGCGGGCGCCCGCGGCGGTGGCGTCGGCGACGTGCCGGCGGACCACGTCGATCTGCGACGGCATGGTCATCGGGCCGTACGTGGCCTCGTCGTCCGAGCCGGGGCGCAGCGTCCGCACCTGCGCGGTGACCTCGGCGACGAACCGGTCGTAGACCGCCGAGGTGGCGTACACCCGCTCGATCCCGATGCAGGTCTGGCCGCCGTTGCTCATCGCGCCCCAGACGGCGGCGTCGGCGGCGGCTGCCACGTCGGCGTCGTCGTCGACGATCATCGCGTCCTTGCCGCCCAGCTCCATGAGCACCGGGGTGAGCGTCTCGGCGCAGGCGGCCATGACCTTCTTGCCGGTCGCGGCCGAGCCGGTGAAGGCGAGCTTGTCGACCGGCACCCGGCACAGCGCGGCGCCGGTGGCGCCGTAGCCGGTGACGACCTGGAAGGCGTCGGCGGCGTCGGGGACGGCGGCCCGCCAGGCCGCGGCCAGCCAGGCACCCACGGCCGGGGTGTGCTCGGAGGGCTTGAAGACGACGGCGTTGCCGGCGGCGAGCGCGTAGGCGATCGAGCCCATCGGCGTGAACACCGGGTAGTTCCACGGGCCGATGACCCCGACGACGCCGAGGGGCTGGTATTCCAGGTAGGCGGCGTGGTTGGCGGCGAGCATGCCGGAGGCGACCCGGCGGGAGCCGAGGGTCTTCCGGGCGTGCCCGGCGGCCCAGGCGAGGTGGTCGACGGCGAGGGTGATCTCGAGGATGGCGTCGGCGTGCGGCTTGCCGTTCTCCCGGTGCACCAGGTCGGCCAGCTCGTGCATGCGCCGGGCCAGGTAGCCGCGGTACGCCGACAGCCGCTGCTTGCGGCCGTCGAAGCCCAGCGCGGCCCACTGCGCGGCGGCGGTGCGGGCCCGCGCGACGGTCTCGCCCACGGCGGTCGCGTCGTGCACGGGGAAGACCCCGACGACCGCGCCGGTGGCCGGCGCCGTCGACTCGAAGGTCTCGGTGGTGGCGTGCCGGTCGACCGTGCCGGCGGCGGCGTCGGCGTCGGTGACCGTGTCCAACTGCTCGGCGAGCGACATGGGAGCGCACGTTACCCGCGGGTCACAGACATCGGGGCGGGGGTCGCCCGGACGGGTTCAGGCCGTGCCGGACCGGCCGTCGACGACGGCCCAGGCCGTCTTCCGCCCGCGGTCGGCGAACCAGCCGTGCGCCACCGACAGGTCGGCGACGAGGTAGAGGCCGAAGCCGCCGAGGCCGGGGTCGCGGCCCTTCGCGGGCGTGGGCGGGACGTCGGGCTTCGCGTCCCGGACGGCGATCAGCCACTCGTCGTCGGCGCGGCCGAGGATCGCCGCGACCGGGGTGCCGCCGTGCCGGAGCGCGTTGGAGGTCAGCTCGTCGGCGATCAGCACCAGCCGCTCGGACCAGTGGTCCCGCTCGGGGTTCACCACGGTGGCGCAGCCGGTCATGGAGGCGCGCAGCCGGGCACGGAGCGCGGCCAGCTCACCGAGGGAGGTCAGCTGCTGGCACCAGATCTCGGCGAAGGCGGACGGCGGTCGCGCGGACTGCCAGAGCGCCACCACGACCGCCTCTCTCCGCCGGCTCTGCTCGCCGGTTCGTCCCTGGGCGGCACCGTGCCCGTTCTCCGACGGCTCGAACCCTCGCCTCACCCGGAAGGGCTGCCCGGCCCCGGAGGCGGGGCCCTAGGGTCCGGCGCATGGCCGATCGCACCGCCGGAGGCGACCCCTTCGGCACGGCCGGGCTCCGCCGCCGGGTGCTCGACGCGTGGACGGCGTCCCCGGCGCGCTTCCGGGAGGACGCCAACGCCGAGGAGGACCTGGTCTCCGGCGGCTACCGCGACCGGGTGCTCGTGGAGCTGGCGCAGAACGCCGCCGATGCGGCCGCGCGGGCGGGCCGTCCGGGCCGGCTGCGGCTGGAGCTGGCCGCCGGCACGCTGCGCGCGGCCAACACCGGTGCGCCCCTGGACGCCGCCGGGGTGCTGGGCCTGGCGACGCTGCGGGCCTCGGCGAAGCGGGACGAGTCGGGGACGGTCGGCCGCTTCGGGGTCGGGTTCGCGGCCGTGCTGGCGGTGAGCGAGGAGCCGGTGGTGGTGTCCCGGACCGGCGGCGTGCGGTTCAGCGCCGCGGGCACCCGCGCGGAGGTGGCGTCACGGGACGCGCTCGCCGGTGAGCTGGCCCGCCGGAACGGCGCCGTCCCGGTGCTGCGGCTGCCCTGGCCGGCCGCCGGCGAGCCGCCCGAGGGGTTTGACACCGAGGTGGTGCTGCCGCTGCGCCCCGGGGGGCGGAACGCGGTCGCCGCGGCGCTGCGGGAGCTCCCCGCCGAGCTGCTGCTCGCCCTCCCCGGGCTGGCGGCGGTGGAGGTCGTCGTCGACGGGGCTCGCAGGGAGCTGGCGCGCAGCGGGGCGCCACCGGAGGTGCGGCTGAGCGAGGACGGCGCCGTCACCTGCTGGGCGGTGGCGCAGCGGTCGGGGGAGCTGCCGGAGCGCCTCCTGGCCGGCCGTCCCGTCGAGGAGCGCGACCGCCGGGCGTGGGAGGTGACCTGGGCGGTGCCGGTCGACGACGACGGCCGACCGGTGCCGCTGACCGGTCGCCAGGTGGTGCACGCCCCGACGCCCAGCGACGAGCCGCTCGGGCTGCCGCTGCGGCTGATCGCCCCGTTCCCGCTCGGCCCCGACCGGCGGCACGTGCTCCCCGGCCCGGTCACCGACCTGCTGGTCGCGGCCGCCGCGGACACCCTGGCCGACCTCGTCGGGCGGCTGCCGGCCGATCCCGCGCTGCTCGCCCTCGTGCCGCGGGTCGGGCTGGCCGGCGCCGAGCTGGACGCCGCGCTGGCGACGGCGGTGCTCGCCCGGCTCCGCGAGACGGCCTGGCTGCCGGTCGCCGGGGAGCCGGCGGCGCGCCAGGTCCCGGCGCGGGCGGTGGTCCTCGACGACGCCGACGAGACCCGGGTGGCGGCGCTCACCGGAGCGCTGCCCGGGCTGCTGCCGGCCGGCTGGTCGCGGCGCGACGGCCGGCCGGCGCTCGCCGCGCTCGGGGCCGGCCGGGCCGGGGTGGCCGAGGTGGTGGAGGCGGTGCGCGGGCTCGCCCGCCCGCCGGGCTGGTGGGCAGCGCTCTACGCCGCGTTCGCCGACGCCGACCGCGAGGCGCTCGCCGCGCTGCCGGTGCCACTGGCCGACGGGCGCACCGCGCACGGGCCCGCCGGGGTGCTGCTGCCCGACCCCGGCCTCCCGGTCCGGCGGCTGGGCGCCCTGGCGCTGCGGCTGGCCGATCCCGCGGTGGTGCAGCCCGGTGCGGCGCGGCGGCTGCTGGAGCGGCTCGGCGCCCGCCCGGCGACCGCGGAGGCGGTGCTCGGCGATCCGGCGGTGCGGGCCGCGGTGGAGGGCTCGCTGGACGCCGCCGAGGACCGGAACACCCTCGACCCCGAGCCGGAGGAGCTGGCCGACGCGGTGCTGGCGCTCGCCGCCGCCGCGCCCGGCGCGGCCCGGGAGCTGCCGTGGCTGGCCGAGCTCGCCCTGCCCGACGCCGACGGCGGGTTCGCGCCGGCGGGGGAGCTGGTGCTGCCGGGGTCCCCGCTGGCCGCCGTCCTCGAGGAGGGGGCGCTGGGCGTCCTCGACCCGGGGTTCGCCGCCGGCGCCGACACCGAGGCGCTGCGCGCCGTCGGCGTGCTGGACGGCTTCGCGCTGGTCCGCGCCGAGGACCCCGACGACCTCGACGTCGACGGCGCCGGCGAGTGGGCCGACGCCGTCCTGAACCGGCTGCCGCCGGGCCCGCCGCCGGTCTGGCCGGCGCTGGTCGCGGTGCGGGACCTGGAGCTGGTGGCCGACTGGGCGGGGGCGCTCCGGTTGCTGGCCGCCGCGCCGGCCGAGGCGTGGGCCGACGTCGTCGTCGGCGGGGTGCCGGCGCCGGGTTACCTGCGGTGGTGGCTGCTGACCCACCCGGTGCTGGCCGGCCGTCGCCCCGGGCGGCTGGCGCACCCGGGCAGCGCGGAGCTGACCGGGCTCTACGACCCCGCCCCGCTCGGCGAGCCGCTGCTGGGGCTGCTGCGCCCGCCGGCGACGGTGGACGACGTCCTCGCCGATCCGGATGCCGCACTGGACCTGCTCGACCGGCTCGGGGATCCGGCGCGGTCGGTGCGGGCCGGGGTGCTCGGCACCGTCTACGCGCGGCTGGCCGTCGCGCTGGACGGGCTGGACGTCGAGCCGCCGGCGCGGGTCCGCATCGCGCCGGGACGGGTGGTGGAGCGGGCGGTGGTGCTCGACGCGCCGTACCTGCTCCCGCTGCTGGACCTGCCGGTGGTGCCGGCCGGCGGCGCGCCGGGGCCGGTCGCCGACCTGCTGGACCTCCCGCTGGCCGGCGAGCTGGTGCGGGCCGAGGTCACCAGCGAGCCGGTGCGCCGGCTGCCCTGGGCGGAGCTGCCCGGCGCCGCGCTCGTCGCCGCCCGGCTCGGCCGGGACGGTCTGGCGGGGGAGGTGGCCGTGCACGAGCCGCTGACCGTGGCCGGGCGGCCGGTCGCGTGGTGGCCGGACGCCGACGCCGACCACGTCGACGGGACCCCGGGCGCCCTGGGTCGTGCGCTGGCCTGGCGGGCGGGCGCCTGGTCGCTGCGGCAGGCGCTGGCCGAGGCGTTCGCGTGCCCCGACCGCGCCGTCGACCTGGCGGCCGAGGACGCGGTCGGGAACTGACGCGCGGGCGGTCAGTGCCAGCGCGGCGCGGCCAGGGCCGCGGGCGCGTGGCCGTGCGGCGAGGGCCGGCCGCCGGAGCCGGCGCCGGCCCGGCGGTGCGGCACCGACGCCGTCGAGGTCCAGCAGCGGAACAGCGAGCTCCACTGCGGGCCGGTCAGGTCGCCGGGCGGGCGGTCGGGGGCATTGGCACGGGTGCCTCCTGCGGAGGTGGGCACGGGTGTCCGGCGGGTGCGCGGGCAGCACGGGGCCCGGCCGGACGGGAGGGGAGCGGCGCCCGGGACGGGCGCGGACGGCGGGCGGCGGCAGGCGCCGCACCGCGGCAGGTCGGCTCGGGAGGAGCGGGGCTCGCCAGGGGAGCTCGGCCGCGGTCAGCTGCGCATGCCGGTCACGTAGGGAGCCCGGGACGCGGCGTCGAACGGATTACCGGGGGCGACGGGTCACCGGGGGAGAGCTGTCGCCGGGGGGTCAGCGCCCGGCGGCGTCGGTGCCCGGAGCGCCGGCCTTGCGTGCCTGGCGGGCCTGGTGGGCCTCCCAGCGGGCGCGGTCGCGGGCGCGGGCGCCGGCGTTGCGCTCCCACTTCTCCCTGCGGCGCCGGGCGCGGGCGAGCTCCCGCTCCTCGTACGTCGCGTGCGCCTCCCAGTTGCTCGCCGCGGCGACCACGCCCACGGCCGTGATCGCCATGATCGCGACGGCCGCGGCGAGGATCGGGTCGAGCAGCGCGAACGCCCCGACCGCGACGGCGACGCCCACGACGACGGTGACCAGCAGCAGCGGGGACGGGCGTCGGGACGACGGGCGGGGCTCGGTCACGGGGCCAGTATCCGCCGGAGCGGAGCGCCCGACGCCGGGAGGCTCGACAGGGTCCGGTGCCGGGCGCCCGCCCGCCGGTCGCGCCGCGGACGGCCGCCCTCCGCAGGGCCTTGCGCAGGAGGCCGCGGCTCCCTACGGTCGGGGCAGCGGTTCAACCCACAGCCGTGCAGTGCCAGTGCTGGTCGTCGTGACGTTCGCGTGCACAGGCTCACTGGTCCGGTATCCGCCCCGAGAGGCAACCCGTGACCGCTTCCTCGCTCGACCGTCCGCTCACCCCGTCCGCCACCGCCGGCCTGGACGCCCTCACGTCCGCGCTGGTGACCGTCGAGGTGTCCGGTTCCGCCGCCGTCCCGCGGCTGACCGCCGCCGGGGAGATCGACTGCACCTCGGCGCCGCAGGTCCGCGCCGTCCTGGACCGGCTGCTCGACGCCGCGCCGCGGGAGGTCGTCATCGACCTGAGCGCGGTCACCTTCCTCGACTCCGCCGGGCTGTGCGTCCTCGCGGCCGCGCACCGGCGGGCACGGGCCACCGGCGGACGGGTCCGGGTGCTCGCCGCCACCCGCGCGGTGATCCGGCCGTTGCAGATCACCGGTCTCTGGGCCCTGCTCGGCGGCGAACGGGTCGACGCAGCCGCCTCCTGAGCCGTTCCGCGTCCGGGTGACCGGGCGCGGGCGATCCCGGGGCGCGCGACGCGCGTCGGCCGGGCAGACTCGGGGACACTGCGCCCGGCTCCAGCCGTGCGCCTGGAGCGGACCAACGAGGAGGACCACGTGCGGGATGCGGTCATCTGCGAGCCCCTGCGGACGCCGGTCGGCGGATTCGGGGGCTCGCTGCGCGACGTCCCCGTCCAGGAGCTCGCGGCCACGGTCATCCGGGCGCTGCTCGAGCGCACCGGCCTGCCGCCGGAGTCGGTGGACGACGTGCTGCTCGGGCACTGCTACCCGACCATGGACGCCCCGGCCCTCGGCCGGGTCGCCGCCCTCGACGCCGGCCTGCCGGTGACCGCCTCCGGTCTCCAGATCGACCGGCGCTGCGGCTCGGGCCTGCAGGCGGTCGTCTACGCGGCGATGCAGGTGCAGTCCGGCGCCTCCGAGGTCGTGCTGGCCGGTGGCGCGGAGTCCATGAGCAACGCGCCCTTCTACTCGACCGCCATGCGCTGGGGCGTCAAGCCCGGGCCGGGCGTGCTGCTGGAGGACGGGCTGGCCCGCGGCCGGGTCACCGCCGGCGGCCAGAACCACCCGGTGCCCGGCGGGATGCTGGAGACGGCGGAGAACGTCCGGCGGGACTACGGGATCGACCGGCAGGAGCAGGACGAGTACGCCGTCCGCAGCCACCAGCGCGCCGCCGCCGCCACCGCCGAGGGCCGGTTCGCCGACGAGATCGTCCCGGTGACCGTGAAGCACCGGAAGGGCGAGACGGTCGTCGACCGCGACGAGCACATCCGCCCGGACTCGAACGTCGAGACCCTCGCCAAGCTGCGCCCGATCCTCGGCAAGAGCGACCCCGACGCCACGGTCACCGCCGGCAACGCCTCCGGTCAGAACGACGGCGCCGCCGTCGCGATCGTCACCCACCCGGAGAAGGCCGCCGAGCTGGGCCTGCGCCCGCTGGCCCGCCTGGTCTCCTTCGGCGTGGGCGGGGTGCCGCCGAAGACCATGGGCATCGGCCCGGTTCCCGCGACGGCGAAGGCGCTGGCCCTGGCCGACGTCAAGCTCGCCGACGTCGACCTGATCGAGCTGAACGAGGCCTTCGCCAGCCAGGTGCTCGCGGTCGGCAAGGAGTGGGGCTTCACCGACTCCGACTGGGAGCGCACCAACGTCAACGGCTCCGGCATCTCGCTGGGGCACCCCGTCGGCGCGACCGGGGGCCGCATCCTCGCCACGCTGCTGCGCGAGATGGACCGCCGCGGTGCCCGCTACGGGCTGGAGACGATGTGCATCGGCGGCGGCCAGGGCCTCGCCGCGCTGTTCGAGCGGGTCTGAGCCAGACTCCGTCCGTCCGACCGTCCCGAACGAGCCGAGGAGCACTGCCGCATGTCCACGTCCCCGAACGGTTCCCCCCGCGTCGCGATCGTCACCGGTGCCGCCCGCGGCATCGGCGCCGCCACCGCCCAGCGGCTGGCCGCCGACGGCTTCGCCGTCGCGGTGATCGACCTGAAGGAGGACGACGCCCGCGGCACGGTCGAGGCGATCGAGTCCGCCGGCGGCCGGGCGCTGGCCGTCGGGGCCGACGTCGGCGACGCCGAGCAGGTGCAGGCGGCCGTCGACCGCATCGCCGCGGAGCTGGGCCCGCCGGTGGTGCTCGTGAACAACGCCGGCGTCACCCGCGACAACATGCTGTTCAAGATGAGCGACGCCGACTGGGACATCGTCATGCACGTGCACCTGCGCGGCTCGTTCCTCATGACCCGCGCCGCCCAGAAGCACATGATCGACGCCGGGTGGGGGCGCATCGTCAACCTGTCGAGCACCTCCGCCCTGGGCAACCGGGGGCAGGCCAACTACGCCACGGCGAAGGCCGGCCTGCAGGGCTTCACCAAGACCGTCGCCATCGAGCTGGGCAAGTTCGGGGTCACCGCCAACGCGATCGCCCCGGGGTTCATCGTCACCGACATGACGAAGGCGACCGCCGCGCGGATCGGGCAGGAGTGGGAGCCCTACGTGGCCGCGCGCGCGGCGGCGATCCCGGTCGCCCGCGCCGGCGAGCCGGAGGACATCGCGCACACCGTGTCGTTCCTCGTCAGCGAGGGCGCAGGGTTCGTCTCCGGCCAGGTCATCTACGTCGCCGGCGGCCCGCGCACCTAGGACGACGGGTCGCGGTCGGGATACCGCGCGCGGGCGAGGGCGTAGACCCCGAACGCGCCGAACCCGGCCGCGACCCCGGTGAGCAGCCACGGCCCGCCGCTCACCCCGGCGATCGCCGTCATCGCGCCGTCCAGGCCGGTGGCGGTGGAGACGTCGGAGGAGGTGGCCGCGCGCCACAGCAGGACGCCGACCAGGCCGAAGGCGATCCCCTTCGCCAGGTAGCCGATCCGCCCGAGGACCTCGATCGCCGGCTCCCAGCGGTCGGGGGCTGCGGGCAGGTCGATGTCGCGCATGAAGCCACCGGTGCAGCCGCGCGCGAACGTGTAGATCCCGACCGTGACCACCCCGGCGGCGACCGTGCCGATGAGCAGCGCTCCGCCGGGGACCAGCAGCGTCTCCTCGGTGAGCTCGCGCAGCCGCTCGTCGGCCTCGTACTCCAGGCCGATCGAGAACAGCAGGGCAGTGACCCCGAGGACCCCGTAGACGGCTCCCTTGGCCAGGCACTTGGTGCAGACGACGGCGGTGCGCACCCGGTGGGCCCGGTCGAGCAGCCCGTGCCACCAGAGCAGCACCTCGGCCGCCTGCCAGACGGCCAGCGACAGCATGCCCAGCCCGATGAGGACCAGCAGCAGCCGACCGCCGGGCCCGGCGGCGACGGTGTGCAGCGCGCCGGTCTGGTCGGCGTCCGCGCCGCGCAGCCCCATCGCCATGCGCACCGCCAGCACCCCGATGAGCAGGTGCATCGCCCCGTAGGCGATGAGGCCGGCGCGCGCGAGGTGGGTGAGCACCGGGGAGTCGGTGACCCGGCGGACCCGGTCGACGAGGTCGTGCAGCCGGTGCGTCAGGGCCCGGACCGAGGGCGCCGGAGGGCTCACGTGCGCTCGGGGTACCGGGCGCGGACGAAGCAGTAGGCGCCGAAGGCGGCGATCCCGACGGCGATGAGCGTCAGCAGCACCGGCCCGGCGGGTGCGGTGAGCACGGTCTGCAGGGCGCCGTCCAGGCCGGCGGCCTTCTCGGCGTCGAAGGTGACCGCCGCCCACACGAGCAGCCCGCCGACGAGCCCGAGCGCGACCCCCTTGGCGGGGAAGCCCACCTGGCCCAGTCGGGTGACCAGCTTCCTGGCCGAGGAGGAGCAGCCGGTGAGGTCGATCTCCTTGAGGAACCGCTTCGTGACGCCCTTGTGCACCAGGTAGACCGCGACGCCCACGACGACCAGCCCCGCGGCGCCGACCAGCCAGCGCCCTGCGGGCCAGCCGAAGACGCCGGCGGCGGCCTGCTGCTGGGATCCGCCGCCGGACTGCCCGCCTCCGGTGGCGAACCGGATCGCCAGCACGGCGAGCGCGATGTAGACCACCGCCTTGGCCGCCGCCTTCACCGTCTTCTCCACCGCCTGCTTGCGGGCCTCGCCCGACGCCGACCAGCCGTGCCGCCACCGGAGGATCTCGGCGGCCTGCCACAGCGCCAGCGCGAGCAGCCCGACCGCGAGCACCCACAGCAGCGGCTCGCCCAGCGGCTGCTGGGCGAGCGTGGCCAGCGCGCCCGACTGGTCGGCCTCCTGCCCGGCGCGCCCCCACGCGAGCTGGAGCGCCAGCCAGGCGATGAGCAGGTGCACCAGCCCGTAGGCGATCAGCCCGATGCGGGCCAGGTGCTCGAGGCCGTCGCTGTTCCCGGCCCGTCCGGCCGCCCCGGCGGCCGACCGGGCGCTGCCCTGCACGCTCATGTCCGTGCCTTCCTGACCTACGTCCTGGCCGCGTGGAGCGCGGAGATGATCAGCGTGGCACGGCCACCGCTCCGGTGCCTCCCGGACGGTGGCGGCGGTGAGGGACACTGGTCGTCGTGGCGAACGGAACCGGAATCCTCTCGGCCGGCACGGTGGGCATGGCGACCCCCGAGGTGGCGCGGCGCACGTGGCCGCGATGGCTGGCCCTGGGCGTGGCGATGGTCGTCGTCGCGGTGCTCGCGGTCGTGTGGGACGCGGCCGGTGCCCGGCTGCTGCTCGGTGCGCTGGGCGCCTTCCTGGCCGTGCGGGGGACGGCGCTGCTGCGCGGCGCCCGCTCGGGTGCGGTCGACGGCGAGCTGGCCGGCCGGGCGCGGTCGCTGGGCACGGTCGCCGTCGCGACCGGTGCCGCCGGGCTGGTCGTGGCGGTCGCCTCGGGCGCGCTGTCGGCGACGGTGCTGCTCATCGGCGTCCCGGTGGCGCTGCTGGCCACCTCGGCGGGTCTGCTGGGCCGCGGGGGCACCGCCCGGCGCGGCGGCCAGGCGCTGCTGGTCTGGTCGGTGCTGGTCACCGGGCTGCTCGTCGTCACCGGGCTGGCGCAGGGCTGGGAACGGGCCGCCGACGTGGCGACCGTCGTGGCCGCGCTGGCCGTCGCCGTCCTCGGGATCCCGCTGCTGATCGGCGCGGCGAACCTGCGGACGGTCGCCGCCGCACCCGCGCCGGAGCCGGTGCGCTCGGGCTGCGGTGGTTGCGCCTGCGGCGCCGGTGGCTGCGGGTCCTGACCGGCGTGAGTGGACACGTCTTCGTCGTCGGCGCGGACCTCACCCGGCTCTCCTGCGACGACGTGCTGGTGCCCACCGACCGCTCCCTGCGGGTGGCCCGGAGCTGGCGTCCGCTGTTCCCCGACGAGCTGATCACCGACCAGCAGGCGGAGGGTGACTGCCTCGGCATGGCCTGGTCCGGCGACGAGCGGGTGCTCGAGGTCCCCGGGGACGGCTCCCGGCGGGCCTGGCTGGTCGACACCGTGGACGACGGCGGCCGCGGGCTGCCCTGGCTGCTCGACGGCGCCCGCGAGGCGCTGGCCGCCGTCGCCCGGCGCCGGGTGACCGAGCCGGCGCACGGGCGGGCGCGGCGGCTGGTGGGGCTGCCCGCGCTGGGTACCGGCTGGGGCGGCGCCGCCGGACAGCGCGGAGCGCTGCTGCAGCAGCTGCTGCCGGTGCTCCGGGAGGCCGCCGAGGAGCACGGCTTCGACGTCGCCCTGGTGCTGCGCGGGCCCAGCGACCTGGCCGCCGCCCAGCGGGTGCGCCGCGGCGAGGACGGCGGCTGGGACCTCCCCGGGCATCTCCGCGAGCTCGCCGAGGACCTGGGGGAGCGGGCCCGCCGCGGTCAGCTGGCGCTGTTCATCGGCGCCGGCGTGAGCGCGGCGGCGGGGCTGCCGACGTGGCCGGAGCTGGTCGACGAGCTGGCCACCCGCTCCGGGCTGGACGACGACCTCCGCGAGGGGCTGTCCCGGCTGCCCCCGCAGGACTCGGCCGCGCTGCTGGCGCGGGAGCTGGGAACGGCGGAGCTCGAGGCGTTCGTCGCCGACCGGTTCGGCCCCGGGTCGTACGCGCTGGCGCACGCGCTGATCGCCGACCTCCCGGTGCAGGAGTTCGTGACCACCAACTACGACCCGCTGGTGGAGCTGGCCGCCGCCGACATCGGCCGGCAGGTGACGGTGCTGCCGTACGAGGAGGCCCGCCCCGGGGCGCCGTGGCTGCTGAAGCTGCACGGGGACGCCGGGCACCCGGAGAGCGTGGTGCTGACCCGCGAGGAGTACCTGCAGTTCGGCGCGCAGGGCGCGGCGCTGGCCGGGGTGCTGCACTCGCTGCTGCTGACCCGCCACGTGCTGTTCGTCGGCACCTCGATGCTGGACGACGACCTGATCCGGATCGCCCACCAGGTGCGCACCGCGCTGCAGACCCAGGGGTCGGGCACCGCCCGGCGCACCGGCACGGTGCTGGCCCTGCGGGAGGACGCGGCCCGCGCCCGGCTGTGGGAGCAGGACGTCGAGACGGTGGCGATGAGCCCGGCCGACGGCGAGCCGGCCGAGGCCGCGCGCCGGCTGGAGGTGCTGCTGGACCTGATCGGCTGCGTGTCCACGCCACCGACCGGCTACCTGCTGGACCCGGCCTACCGCGGCCTGCTCAACGACGAGGAGCGGGCGCTGGCCGGGGCGCTGCGCTGCGTCGCGGACGCGCTGCCCGAGGACGCGTCGTCCACGGCCGCGCTGGAGGTCGCCGCGCTGCTCCGCCGGCTGGGGCACGGCAGCTCCGCCGCCGACGGCGAGGCTCCACCCCCGGACGCCGCCGGCCGGCCCCCCGACGACCGCACGCCGGAGCAGCGGCCGGCCTGAACACGGTTGTCCGGGGCGTCTGCTGGGCAGGCAGAGACGTATGCCTCGACTCGAGAACGGCCTGAAGTTGCTGGCGAAGGGCTACGCGTGGCTGCCCGACGAGCGGCGCCGGGCGAGCGGCCGCACGGTCGCCACCCGGCTGGGCGGGATGCCGGCGTACGGCATCGAGGGCCCCGAGGCCGCGCGGTTCCTCTACGACGAGGACCACGTGCGCCGGTCGCACGCCATCCCGGAGCCGGTGCAGGGCACGCTCTTCGGCAAGGGAGCGGTGCACAGCCTCGACGGCGAGATGCACCGGGTCCGCAAGGCGATGTTCGTCGCGCTGCTGATGCGCGAGGACGGCATCGCCTCCCTGGTGGAGCAGGCGACCACGGCCTGGGGCGAGGCGTCCCGGGAGTGGGCGCACCGGCCGCAGATCGTCGTCTTCGACGAGGCCAGCCGGGTGATCGCCGGCTCGGTCACCCGCTGGGCCGGGATCCCGCTGCCCGACGAGGAGGTGCCGGACCTGGCCCGGGACCTGGTCGCGTTGGTCGACGGGTTCGCCACCGGCGGGCCGCGGCACGTGCGGGCCCGCCGGGCGCGCGGCCGCCGGGAGAAGTGGCTGTCGCAGCTGGTCTGCGACGTGCGCAGCGGCCAGGCCGTCGTCGAGGAGGGGACGGCGGTCGACGTGGTGTGCCGGCACCGGGACGCCGACGGCACGCAGCTGCCGCCGCACGTGGCCGCCGTCGAGCTGCTCAACATCATCCGGCCGACGACGGCGGTCGCCTGGTTCCTGGCCTTCTCCGGGCACGCGCTGGTGCGCTGGCCGGAGCACCGCGAGCGGCTGGCGAGCGGGGATCCGGCGTTCGCCGAGGCGTGGGCCCACGAGGTGCGCCGGTTCTACCCGTTCGCGCCGTTCATCGGCGGCCGGGCGCCGCGCGAGGTGGAGTTCGACGGGGTGACGATCCCGGAGAACGCGATGGTGCTGCTCGACCTGTACGGGCAGAACCACGACCCCGAGCTGTGGGGCGATCCGTACGCGTTCCGTCCCGAGCGGTTCCTCGGCCGGGACATCGGCGCCTTCGAGCTGGTGCCCCAGGGCGCCGGCGACCCGCGAACCGGCCACCGCTGCCCGGGCGAGCAGCTCACCGTCGGGCTGCTGGCGGGGCTGGCGGTGGAGCTGGCCCGGCTCGACTACGAGGTGCCCGAGCAGGACCTCACCATCGCGCTGCACCGGATCCCGGCCCGGCCGGCCAGCGGCGTGGTGCTGCGGGTGCGCGGCCGGGGCTGAGGTACTCCTCCCGGGACAGTCCGTCTCTGCCCACGAGGGCTGGGCAGAGACGGACTGTCGGCAGACCTCGGTCGTGCCGGGCCGGCATCAGGGCCTGAGCACACCCCCGCTCAGCGCGGGTCGAGGCCCTTCAGCTCGGGGGGCAGCTCGCCGGGGTGGACGACGCCGAGCCGCTGGGTGGCACGGGTGAGCGCGACGTAGAGGTCGTTGTGGCCGCGCACGCCCTCGGTGAGGACGCCGACGGGGTCGGCGACCAGCACCGAGTCGAACTCCAGGCCCTTGCTCCCCTCGGGGGTGAGGACGACCGGGCCGGCGGTGAGGTCGCCGTCGGCCGAGGCCGACGGGAGGGCCGCGCGCACGGCTGCGGTCACCGCGTCGACGCGGCTGCGCGGGACGATGACGGCGAGCGTCCCCTCGGCGGCGTCGAGCTCGGCGGCCGCGTCCGCCACCGCGGCGACCAGCTCGTCCTCGGGCACCTGGCGGGCCCACGGCCGCTCGCCGGTGGAGCGCACCGACCGGGCCGCCGACGTGGCCGCCCCGCCCGCGGCGAGCACCTCGGCGGCGACGTCCATGATCTCCGCGGGCGTGCGGTAGTTGACGGTCAGCTCCTCCAGGCGCCAGCCGCGCATGTCCCGCGGGCCGAGCGCCGGCTCGAGCACCTCTGCCCAGCTGGAGGCGCCGGCGGCCGAGCCGGTCTGGGCGACGTCGCCGACCAGCGTCATCGACCGGGTGGGGCAGCGGCGCAGCAGCACCCGCCAGGCCATGGCCGAGAGTTCCTGCGCCTCGTCGACCATGACGTGCCCGTAGGTCCAGGTGCGGTCGGTGGCCGCGCGCTGGGCCGTCGAGCGGTGGTCGGTGACCTCCTGCCGCTCGGCCAGGCCCTCGGCGTCGAGCAGGTCACCGGCAGAGAGCTCCTCGGACTCGTCCTCGGTCTCCCAGTCGGTGGAGCGGGAGCCGTGCAGCAGGTCGAGGGTCTCCTGGGCGTGCTGCAGCCGGCGCTGCCGCTCCCGGTGGGCCTCGGCGCGCTCGGCGCTGTCGTCGACGCCGAGCAGCTCGTCGACCTCCTCCAGCAGCGGGACGTCGGCGGGGGTCCACGGCGCGGACGGCGGCCGGAGCAGCAGCGCGCGGTCGGCATCGGACCAGCCGCGGGTCGCCGCCTCCAGCCGCGGGCGCGACGCGAACAGGTCGCGCAGCAGCTTCTCGGCGGTGAGCCGGGGCCACAGCCGGTCGACGAGCGCGTGGACGGCGGGCTCGGCGGCCACCTCCCGGCGCAGCGCGGCGACGTCGCCCTCACCGAGCAGATTGCCGCCGCCCAGCACGTTCTCACCCAGCTTGTCGGCGTACTTGCGGGCGATCAGGTCGAGAACGGCGCGCACGAACGCCGGCCGGGCCTCGTTGTGCAGCCGGGAGACGGCCCGGGCGCGGCTGCGGCACCGCGCGGCGTCGGCCTTGGTGAAGCGCAGCGGCGTCCCGTCGATGGTGAGGGCCACCGGCTTGTCGAGCACGGCCTGCCGGCCGCGGAGCGCGGCGGTGACGACGTCGACCATCGCCAGCCGTCCCTTCACCACGGCCACCTCCGGCCGCTCGGGGGCGTGCGCCTGCAGGCCGGGGCGCAGCCCACCGAGGTCGGCGAGCACCACGCCCGTCTCCCCCAGGGAGGGCAGCACGTCGGCGATGTAGCTGAGGAAGGTCGGGGAGGGGCCGACGATCAGCAGGCCGCTGCGGGCCAGCCGCTCCCGGTGCGTGTAGAGCAGGTAGGCGGCGCGGTGCAGGGCGACCGCCGTCTTCCCGGTTCCGGGGCCACCCTGCACGACCAGGACACCGCGGTGGTCGGCGCGGATGATCCGGTCCTGCTCGGCCTGGATGGTGCGCACGATGTCGTTCATCCGGCCGGTGCGGGTGGCGTTGAGCGCCGCCAGCAGCACCGACTCGCCGGCCATACCCGACCGCTGGACGAGCTCGGGATCGGTGAGGTCGAGGGTCTCGTCGGTGAGGCTCACGACCGTGCGGCCGCGGGTGCGGATGTGTCGGCGGCGCCGGACGCCGAGGTCGTGCAGCGGCGTGGCCGTGTAGAAGGGCTGGGCCGCCGGGGCGCGCCAGTCGACGAGCAGCGGCTCGTCGCGGCCGTCGTCGGCGTTCAGCCCGATCCGGCCGACGTAGCGCGCGACCTCGCTGTCGTGCCGGTCGAGCCGGCCGAAGCACAGCCCGCTGTCGGCGGCGTCGAGGGCGACGATCCGCTGGGAGTGCAGTTCGACGGCGGCCTCGCGCTCACCGATCGCCTGCGGGTTGTGCGGCACGGTGGCCAGCGCTTCCTGGAGCCGGGTGACGGTGCGCGCCCGGACCTCGTCGAGCCGCTGGTGCAGGCCGGTGACGTAGCCCTGCTCCGCCGCGAGGTCGGCGTCCTGCGTCGCTGCCTGTCGTGCTGTCGTCAATGCCCGTCGCTTCCGTCGTCAGTTCCGGCGGACAACTATCGTCCGCGCGGCCTCCCGAGGCACGGCAGGCGGGCTGTGAGCCTCCGCCCAAAGGCAACCTCGGCGTCATCCCGAGGACATCCCGGCTGCCTACCGTCGGGGACACACACTCGGAGGGGGCAGCCATGAGCACGACGACGACCGAGGAGCGGACGACCTGGGTCTGCGACAACTGCCGCGGGCAGGCGGTCACCCCGCGCAAGCGCTGCCGGGAGTGCGGGACGTCCCGCTACTGAGCCCGGCCGGGCACCTGCCGGTGGCGGGCGCTCAGACGGCGGGCGGGGCGCCGCGCAGCCGCACCACAGCGGCGCGGTAGCGGCCGCCGCCGTACAGGCGCCAGGCCAGCCGGGTCGAGCGCGGCACCCCGCTGAGCAGGCGGGCGCGGTCACCGGCGCAGGAGTCCTCCAGCGCGAGCCCGAGCACCAGCAGCTGCTGGCGACCGGAGAGCCCGCACCGTGCGGTCCGGATGGTCGCCGTCCAGTCGGCGTCGGTGAGGTGCCGGTCGAGCAGCGGGAGGAGGGTCGCCTCCTCCTCGGCGGTCTGCGCGGCGACGTCCTCGGCGAGGCGCCGGCAGGCCCGGGCGAAGCCGTCCCGGGCGCGTCCGCTGCCGCACACGACCCACTGCCGGGCGGTGGTGTCCAGGTCGCGGAGCGCGGCGTCGATGTGCGAGCAGGCCAGGGTCCAGGCGGCGACGGCGGCCTCGGCGGCGGGGCGGTCGGCCTCCGGGGCGGCCCGCAGCAGGGCCGGCCAGACGGACTCCCGTTCCACGGCGTGGTGGTGCAGCAGCACCCGGGCGAGCAGCTCGGCGTGGCAGGCGAGCATCCCGGTGCGGGCGCACTCGCCGTCGGGTGCCCAGGTGGCGACGTCGGCCAGGGTGCGCAGCTCCCGGCGCACGAGCTGGTGCAGCACGCGCTGGTAGGCGGCGGCCCGGCCGGAAGGCCTGGGCGGTGCGGCGGCCGGGACGACTCCGTCGGCCGGCGTGGGCTCGGCCGCGGACCGGGGGGAGGGGATGGCGGGGAAACGGACCGCGACAGCGGTCATGGCACGCACCTCGTTCGGCGGCTCGGGCCGGTGCTCCGGGCGGGCCGGAGCGGAATGCCGCGGAGCGTAGGGGCACCCGGGCCCCGCCCGACAGCGGTTGTCCGGGCCCGGTGACGCGTCCGGGTCGCGTCCCGGCGGCGCGCGGCGGTCCGTCGTCCGGGGCTCACCGACGGTGAGCGTGCCGGGAGAACCTGCGCGGTCCGGTTCCGCGCGGAGCGCGGAGATCGACGACACCGGGCTCCAACTCGACTACGGTCGGCTGCGTGGGCAGCGTCGTGGCACGCAACCGGGTGACCGTCATCGGACCCCCGGAGGGGCGGCCGATGGTGTTCGCCCACGGATTCGGCTGCGACCAGAGCCTGTGGCGCCTGGTCGCCCCGGACTTCGCCGTCGACCACCGGGTGGTGCTGTTCGACCACGTCGGCTCCGGGCAGTCGGACCTGTCGGCCTACGACCCCGAGAAGTACGGGTCGCTGCGGGGGTACGCGGCCGACGTCGTCGAGATCTGCCGCGAGCTGGAGCTCTCCGACGTCGTCTTCGTGGGGCACTCGGTCAGCGCGATGATCGGGGTGCTGGCCTACCACCGGGCGCCGGAGCTGTTCGGTGCGCTGGTGATGGTGGGCCCGAGCCCGCGCTACATCGACGAGGGCGACTACGTCGGCGGGTTCAGCCGCAGCGACATCGTGGGGCTGCTCGACGCGCTGGACAGCAACCACCTCGGCTGGTCGGCGCAGATGGCACCGGTGATCATGGGCAACCCGGAGCGGCCGGAGCTGGCCGAGGAGCTCACCAACAGCTTCTGCCGGACCGCGCCGCACATCGCCCGCCAGTTCGCGCGGGTGACGTTCCTGTCGGACAACCGGGCCGACCTGTGCGGGATCGACGTGCCCACGCTGGTGCTGCAGTGCAGTGCCGACGCGATCGCGCCGGACGTGGTGGGCGAGTACGTGCACCGCGCGATCGCCGGCAGCGTGCTGGTGCGCATGCGGGCCAGCGGGCACGTACCCCAGCTGTCCGCGCCGGAGGAGACGACGGCCGCCATCCGCGCGTTCCTGACGCCGTGACCCCCCGGGGCGGCGGGTCGTGACCGGCCCGGAGGACGCGCGCGACCCGGCGAGCCGGCTGAACCGGCTGCTGGACGAGGACCCGGCCGACCTTTACGAGAACGCGCCGATGGGCTACCTGTCCACGCTGCCCGACGGCCGGATCGTGAAGGCCAACCGGACGTTCTGCGCCTGGACCGGCCGGCTGCCGCAGGACCTGCTCGACAGCCGGATCCACGACCTGCTCAGCGTGGGCGGGCGGGTGTTCTACGAGACGCACCTGGTCCCGCTGCTGCGCATGCAGGGCGCGGTGCGCGAGATCGCCATCGACATCACCCGGATCGACGGCACGCTGCTGCCGTGCCTGCTCAACGCCGTCGAGGTGCGCGACGACGACGGCGCGCCGCTGCTGGTCCGCGCGACGCTGTTCGAGGCGACCGCGCGGCGCCGCTACGAGCGCGAGCTGCTGGCGGCGCAGCGGCTGGCCGAGGAGTCGGAGGCCCGGTCACGGGTGGTGCAGAAGGTCGTGTTCGACCTGGCCGCCGCGATGACACCGGAGGACGTCGCGACGGTGATCGTGCAGCGCGGGCGGGCGGCGATGCGGGCCGGTGGGGCGGCCCTGGTGATGGTCGACGGCGAGGCCGACGACCCGCGGGAGCTGCCCGCGCTGCGGCCGGTCCGCGCCGAGGGGCTGTCGCGCGAGCTGCTGCGCCGGCTGCGCGAGGCGGCCGGGAGCCGGCTGGCGCTGGAGCTGGCGCAGGGGCTGCGGTCGATCGTCCTCGATGTCCGGCTCCGCGCCGACCAGCCGAAGCTGGCGGAGACGATGGCGGCCGACGGGCTGACCGACCTGGTGATCGTGCCGGTCTCGGCCGACTCCAAGCGGCTGGGGGTGCTGGTGCTGGCGCGGGGGACGTCGGCCCGCGGCGACCTCATCAGCCTGGAGGAGCCCGGGGAGCACCAGCCGCTGAGCCCGGCGGAGGTGGACCTGCTGTGGACGCTGGGCCGGCAGGCCGGCCAGGCGCTCGAGCGGGTGCGGCTGTACGAGCAGACCCGTCAGCAGGGGGAGCGATCGGCCTTCCTGCTGGAGGCCTCGCGGCTCATGGCCGATGCGGCGGACGTCGCCGAGACCGTCGAGCGGCTGTCCGGGCTGGTGGTCTCCGGGCTGGCCGACGTCTGCGTGATCGACCTGGTCACCGAGCAGGGGATGACCCGCCCCATCGCCCGGCACCGCGACCCGGCGCGCCAGCCGTGGCTGGACCGGCTGCGGGAGAGCCAGCTGGCGCAGCACTCCCCGGTGCACCCGGTGGCCCGGGCGCTCCGCGAGGGCCGGACGCAGTGGGTGCGCGACGTCGCGGAGGCCCGGGACCTGTTCGAGGCGGTCACCGTCGACAGCGCGCTGCTCCACGCCGCCCGGCGGCTGGAGCTGACCGGGCTGGTCAGCGTCCCGATGATCGTCGACGGCCGCCGGCTCGGTGTGGTCACGCTAGCCGTGGACCGGCGGCGGCCGCCGTTCACCGCCGCCGACGTGGACGTGGCCGAGCAGCTGGCGCTGCAGCTGGCCCAGGTCGTGGACAAGGTGCAGCGGTTCGAGTTCGAGGAACGGACGTCGCACACGCTGCAGGCCAGCCTGCTGCCGCCGTCGCCCCCGCAGCTGCCGTCCCTCACGACGGCGGTGCGGTACGTCGCGGCGACGCAGGGCGTCGACGTCGGCGGCGACTTCTACGACGTCGTCCGGCTGCCCGGGGACCAGGTCGCGCTGGTGGTGGGGGACGTCGTCGGCCACGACATCACGGCCGCCGCGACGATGGGGCAGCTGCGCAGCGTGACCCGGGCGATGTCGGCCGACCGGCCGACGCCCGCCGTGCTGATCGACCGGCTGCAGCACAACTGGGACCTGTTCGAGCTGCAGCGGATGGCGACGGCGCTGTTCGCGACGCTGGACCCGGCGACGGGCGAGCTGCGGATCGCCTCGGCCGGGCACCTGCCGCCGCTGCTGTGCACGCCGGGGACGGCGGAGTACCTGCCGGTGCGGCCGACCCGCATGCTGGGCGCACCCCCGGCGCCCGCGGAGGAGTGGACCGGCGTGCTGCCGGTGGGGGCGACGCTGCTGCTGTTCACCGACGGGCTGGTGGAGAGCCGCGGCGCCGACATCGACGAGGGGCTGGACCGGCTGCTGGAGGTGGCGGCGCGCTCCTGCACGGCGGACCCGGAGGAGCTGTGCGACCGGCTGCTCGCGGAGCTGACCGGGGTGCACCGGGCCGACGACATCGCGCTGCTGGCGCTGACCCGCCGCCCGGCGCCGTGACTCCGGGGGCCGTATTCCAGTAGCCGGACCCGGGGCCCCGCTCCAGGGGCCGCAACTCCGAATGTCCCGACCACTTCCGGCCGCCGCCGTTTCGCGTCACCATGGAGTGACCCGGCAGGAGGCGGTCATGGACTCGTCGGCTCGTTCGAACCCGGTCACCGAGGCGATCGACGGTGCGACCGGTGACTGGTCGTTGTCCGGGGACGCGATGCGCTGGTCACCGGAGCTGGCCGAGCGGGCGCCGGCCACCGGGGAGCTCGGCGGGCTGGACCCCGGATCCGGCGTCGGGGCGGCACTGGGCCTCGACGTGCCGGGCGTCCGCCGGCTGGTGTCGGAGGCGCTGACGTCGCTGGGCACGGTGGCCACCGACGTCGTCACCGAGCTGCGCCAGCTGACCCGCGGGGCGTCCTCGGAGGACGAGCCGGAGCGATGACGCCCTCCGCGGGCCGCGCCGTTGGCGCAGGCCGCCGCGGCGGGAACCGGGGCCCGCGCACCCGGTGACGGGGCCCGGCGGACAGTGCGGTTTCCGGGCCCTGTAGAACCGCAGTGGGCACGACCACACCTGGGGAGTCGCATGAGCAACTCGTTGACACTGGCACCCGCACCGCGGTCCGAGGCGGCGGAGCAGGTCCGGGCGGAGGTGCGCGACTTCCTCGCCGCCGAGCTGGCCGCCGGCACGTTCCGCACGCACGTGGACACCTGGCTGTCCGGCGTCGACCCGGCCTTCTCGAAGAAGCTGGGCGAGCGCGGCTGGCTCGGGATGACCTGGCCGAAGAAGTACGGCGGGCACGAGCGCTCGGCGATGGAGCGCTACGCCGTCACCGAGGAGCTGCTGGCCGCGGGCGCCCCGGTGGCCGCGCACTGGATCGCCGACCGGCAGTCGGGCCCCAACCTGCTCACCTACGGCACCGAGAAGCAGCGGCAGGAGATCCTGCCGCGCATCGTCGCGGGGGAGTGCTACTTCGTCATCGGGATGAGCGAGCCGGACTCCGGCTCCGACCTGGCCTCGATCCGCACGAAGGCCACCCGCAACGGCGACGGCGACTGGGTGGTCAACGGCGCGAAGGTGTGGACGTCGAACGCGCACCACTCCCACTACGGGATCGTGCTGGTGCGCACCTCGCCGTCGGACCCGGCGAACCGGCACGCGGGCATGTCGCAGCTGCTGGTCGACCTGTCGCTGCCGGGCATCACGATCAACCCGATCCGCATCCTCGACGGCGGCCACCACTTCAACGAGGTGGTGTTCGAGGACGTCGTCGTCCCCGGCGACATGCTGCTGGGCGAGGAGGGCAACGGCTGGCACCAGGTGACCGCCGAGCTGGCCTTCGAGCGGTCCGGCCCGGAGCGGTTCCTGTCGACGTATCCCCTTGTCGCCGAGTTCGGCCGCCGGGTCGCCGAGACGGGCGATCCCGCGCAGCTCGCCGTCCTCGGGCGGCTGTCGTCGCGGGTGCTGGCGCTGCGCCAGATGTCGCTGCGCATCGCGGCGGCGCTGGACCGCGGCGAGCTGCCGAACATCCCGGCGGCGCTGGTGAAGGACGTCGGGACGACGTTCGAGGCCGACATCATCGAGGAGATCCGCAAGGTCGTCGACGTGACGCCGTCGCTCGACTCGCCGGATCCGCTGGCCCGGTCACTCGCCGAGGCGCAGTTGCACCAGCCGGGCTTCACCCTGCGCGGCGGTACCAACGAGATCCTGCGCGGGATCGTCGCTCGTGGATTGGGGCTGCGCTGATGGCAACCGACCAGGACCTGGTGGTCGAGACGGTCCGGGACATCCTCGGCTCGCACGAGCCGTTCGTGCTGACCGCCGACCGGCGCTGGGACGAGCGGCTGTGGGCGGCGCTGGCCGAGGCCGGGCTGACCGGCGTCGGGCTGCCCGAGGAGGCCGGTGGCTCCGGCGGTGAGCTGGCCGACGCGGTGGCGATCGTCCGGACGCTGGCGGCCGGTGCCGCGGCGGTGCCGGTGGCCGAGCAGCTGCTGGTGGCTGGGCCCGCGCTGGTGGCGGCGGACCTCGAGCTGCCCTCGCCCGAGCAGCCGACGACCGTCGCGATCGCCGACGCGGTGACGGTGCACCCGGTGGACAACGGGGACGGGCCGGGCCGGTTCACGCTGTCGGGCACGGTTCCCGACGTCGCGTGGGCGGGGGCGGCGACGTCCGTCGTCGTCCTCGTGCCGGCGCCGGCGGGGATGACGGGATCCGTCCTGGCGCTGGTCGACGCCTCGTCGCTGCCGGCGACCGACGCGTTCAACCTGGCCGGCGAGCCGCGCGGGGCGCTGGTGCTGGACCAGGTCGGTGCGTCCGGGGCGCTGCTCACGACGGCGCAGGCGGACGAGGTGCGGGCCCGCTACGCGTTGGCGCGTGCGGTGCAGCTCGCCGCGGCGCTGGAGCAGGTGCTGGCGTGGACGGTGCAGTACGCGGGCGAGCGCCAGCAGTTCGGCCGGCCGCTGGGCAAGTTCCAAGCGATCCAGATGGAGCTGGCCGAGATGGCCGGCGAGGTGACCGCGGTGACGGCGCTGACCGACGCCGCGGTGCAGGCGCTGGACCGGGGCGAGAACGTCGTCCTGGCCGCCGCGGCCGCGAAGGTGCGGGCCGGCGCCGCCGTCGAGGTCGTGGCCCGGCTGGCGCACCAGGTGCACGGGGCGATCGGCTTCACCCAGGAGCACAAGCTGCACCACCTGACGCGGCGGCTGTGGTCGTGGCGGGACGAGGCCGGCAGCGAGCTGGCGTGGTCCCGCGTGCTCGGTGCCGGGGTGCTCGCCGACGGGCCGGACGGTCTCTGGCCGGCGTTGACCCGCGTGGTCTGAGCCGTGCCCTCCGGGCCCGGCGCCTGAGTCAGCGAGCGGCGCGCTCGGAGAGCACCAGCAGGGTGGCCGCCGCGAGCGCGCAGCCGGCGACCACGGTGAACCCGGCGCCGTAGCCGGAGGCGGTGATCAGCGCGCCGCCGGCGATCGGTGCCACCACCCGGCCGAACTGGCCGACCAGGGCCTGCTGGCCGGACACCGTCGCGAACACCACCCCGGGCACGTACTGCCCGAGGAGTGCCGGGCGGGCGATGTTGAGGACCCCGAAGCCCACGCCGAACAGGAGCACGAACACGACGGTGGCCGCCGGCTGGGGGAGCAGGAACAGCAGCATCACCCCGAGCGCCTGCCCGGCGACCATCGCGGCGGTGACGTTGCCGATGCCCAGCCGGGCGGCGAGCACGGTGAGGACCACCCGCCCGGTCACCGAGAGCGCGCCGAGCGCGCCGGCCGCCAGCGCGGCGAGCCCGGGTGGTGCCCCGGCCTCGAGCAGGTAGGCCACCAGGAAGACCACGACCACCGCGTTCGCCACCATCTGCAACGCCGTGGCCAGGGTCAGCCAGCGCACCGCGGGCCGTCGCCAGGCCGCGCCGGTGCCCCGGTAGGGAGCGAGGTCGGGAACCGTCGTGGCGTCCGGCGCGCCCGCGCCGGCCCCCGGCGGCGGTCCGGGATCGGGGCGGCCGTCGGGCGCCAGGCCCAGGTCGGCGGGTGCCCGGCGCAGCAGCAGCGCGTGCGGCACGGCGCACGCCGCTACGACCGCGGCGAGCACGACCAGCGCCGATCGCCAGCCGAGCAGCTCGATGAGGAACTGCGACGTCGGCAGGAAGATCGTCGAGGCGAACCCGGCCACCACGGTCAGGGTCAGCAGCGCCTTCGCCCGATCGCGGCGGAACCAGGTGTTGATCACCGCGTACGCCGGCTCGTAGAGCACCGCGGCGCTGGCCAACCCGATGCCCGTGAAGGCCAGGTACAGGCCGAGGAGTCCCTCCGCCTGCGACCACGCCAGCACCGAGGCGCCCCCCAGCAGGCTGCCGGCGGTCATGATCCAGCGGGGACCGGAGCGGTCCAGCCACCGGCCCACGACCACCCCGCCGATCCCGGTCAGGGCCAGGGCGAGGGTGAGCGCGCCGGAGAGCTGGGCGGTCGAGGCACCCAGCTCCTCGCGCATCGGCACGAGGAAGACGGCGAAGGAGTAGTAGAGGACGCCGTAGGAGACGGTCTCGGTGACCGAGAGCGCCCAGACCATTCGCCAGCCCGGGAAGTCCCGCCGCCGCCCGGTTCCCGTGCCGGTGCCCGCCCCGGCCGTCAGGGGACGGTCATCCCTTCCTGCGGGCGATCTTCCCGGAGCCCGCCTGGTCCAGCGGGTAGACGAGGACGTCGGCGATCACCACGTGCGGCGGCTGCCCGGCGATCCAGGTGACGACGTTCGCGATGTCCTGCGGCGCCAGCGGGGTGACGCCCTCGTAGACGGCGTCGGCCGCCTGCTGGTCGCCGTGGAAACGGACGACGGAGAACTCGGTCTCGACCATCCCCGGATCGACCTCGCTGACCTTGACGCCGCTGCCGAGGACGTCCATCCGCATGCCGCGGGTGATCCGCTCGACGGCGGCCTTGGTGGCGCAGTAGACGGTGCCGCCGGGGTAGACCTCGCGGCCGGCGTTCGATCCGACGTTGATGACGTGACCCGAGCCGCGCTCGACCATGCCGGGGAGCACCGCGCCCGACACGTTGAGCAGGCCGCGCACGTTCGTGTCGAGCATCTGGTCCCAGTCGTCCGGGTCGTCCTTGTGCAGAGGGGTCCTGCCGCGGGCGAGCCCGGCGTTGTTGACCAGCACGTCGATCGGCGAGAAGTCCTCGGGCAGGGACCCGAGCGCGGCGTTCACCGCAGCCCGGTCGCGCACGTCGAGCGCCAGGGGGAGCACGGCCCCGTCGTGCTGCGCCGCGAGCTCCTCGAGCCGGTCGGTGCGGCGGGCGGCGGCGACGACACGCGCACCCTGGGCGAGGAAGGCATCGACGCAGGCGCGGCCGATGCCGCTCGATGCGCCGGTGACCAGGACGACGGGGGGGTGGGCCATGGGTCGCTTCTTCCGGTCGGGGATGGGAGGTGCGGTCACCGGCCGGAGCCCAGTGCCCGCGGGGACGGGGAGGCCACGGGATCGAGGCACGCGTAGGTGTCGCCGTCGGGGTGGATGTCGAGGTAGGAGTCGCGGGACAGTGCGATGTGGCTGTGCATCGCCTCCGCGGCGCGGTGGGCCTCGCCCGCGGCGATGAGCTCGGCCACCCGACGGTGCTCCGCCCAGGCGCGCGGCGCGATCGAGGACACCAGGGGGGCGAAGAACCAGCGGCTGCGGTGGGAGAGCTGCTCGCCGAACTCCAGGAGGATGTGGTTGCGGGCGCACTCCAGCACGGCGCGGTGGAACCGGGCGGTGTGGGCGGCCATCTCCTGGGCCGGGGCACCCAGCGCCCAGTCGGCGTCGGCCTGGTCGCAGATCTCCAGCAACCGCACGGCGTCCGCGGCGGTGCAGCGCTCGGCGGCCAGGCGCGCGGCCTCACGCTCCACGAACTCCCGGGCCTCGAAGAACTCGTGCACCTCCTGGGCCGTCGGCTGGTTGACGAAGGCCCCGTACCGCGGGCGGATCGTGATCCAGCCGTCCCGGTGCAACCGCTGCAGCGCCTCGCGGACCGGGCCCCGGCTCACGCCCAGCTGCGAGGCCAGCCGTTCCTCGACCAGGTGGTCGCCGGGCGCCAGACTGCGGCTGATCAGCAGTTCCTGCAGCCGCTCGTACACGTGCTCACGGAGCGGCAGCGTCGCGATCGGTCGTTCCTGCTGCACCGGACCGCACCTCCGCGCGACGTGGGGGAATCGTCATCGTCCCGTGACAATGTAAACAGTAGACAGCCGTTTTGTGAACTGGTTCACTCCTGTGTGACCTGCTCCACTGCACGGGCACGTGCCACTCGGGTGCGGTGGGGCCGTCATGCGGTTCCTGCCGTCGGCCCTCCAGCCCGACTCCATCCGCATCCGACAGGAAGGCCACTGATGACCACGACCCTCGGTACCTCCTCCGGCAAGCGCTCCCGCTTGCTCCTCTCCCTCGGGGTCGTGACGACCCTCGCCCTCGCCGCGTGCGGAGGTGACGACGCCGAGGAGCCGGCCGCCGGTGGCGGTGGCGAGGCCGGCCAGGAGTTCAACGAGCAGTTGACCTTCGCCACCGGTGGCACCGGCGGCGTCTACTACCCCTACGGCGGTGGTATGGCCAACCTCCTGAGCTCCGAGATCCCCGGCCTCACGGTCACCGTCCAGGAGACCAACGCGTCGGTCGACAACATGCAGCTGCTGGACACCAACCAGGCGCAGATGGCCCTGGCCCTCGGCGACGTCGTGTCCGACGCCGCGAACGGGGAGAACACCTTCAGCGAGCCGCTGGACATCTGCTCGCTGGGCAACACCTACAACAACTTCGTGCACTTCTTCACGACCGCCGACACCGGCATCACCTCGATCGAGGACCTGGCGGGCAAGCGCGTCTCGCCCGGCGCCGTGGGCTCGGCGTCGGAGGTCACCGCCGACCGGATCATGCAGGCTGCCGGCGTCGACCCGCAGGCCGACATCGAGCGCGTCCAGCTGGGCGTGGCCGAGACGGTCGCCGCGATCCAGGACGGCACGGTGGACGCCGGCGCCTGGTCCGGTGGCCTGCCCACCGGCGCGATCGTCGACCTCGCGAGCACCAGTGACCTGGTGCTCATCCCGACCGGTCAGTACGCCGAGCCGCTCTCCGAGGAGTACGGCGACTACTACTTCGCCGAGGACATCCCGGCCGGCACCTACGAAGGCCAGGACGAGGCCGTGCCGAACGTGGTGTCGCCGAACATCCTCGTCGTCCGCACCGACATGGACGAGGCCCTCCAGGAGGCCATCACCCGCACCATCTTCGAGAACGAGGAGCAGCTGATCACCGTGCACCCCGCGGCCGAGGAGCTGAACGCGGAGACGGCTGACGACGTCGAGTTCATCGAGACCTGCCCCGGCGCGCAGGCCTACTTCGACTCGGTCGGCTGACCCCTTCCCGAAACCCCGTGCTGCTGCCGGGCGCCGGACCGTCGTCCGGCCCCGGCAGCCGCGGGGCGTCCCGCCCGCCGATCATGCGCCGCCGCCTGCTGCTCGCCGTGCTCGCCGTGCTCGCGGTGCTCGCCGGAGCCGGCGGCGTCGCAGCGATCGCCGCGCGGGGTGACGCGCAGCAGGCGGTCGTCGTGCGCGGGCCGGACGGGAAGCTCATCGCGCAGGTCCCGCTCGCCGGCGACACCTTCGCCGTCGGGTACCGCAACAGCATCTACCGGACGCTCGCCGAGGAGCGTTACCGGGTGCTCCCGGATGGCCGGTTCGAGCTGGTCGAGCTGGCGGCCGAGCAGGTCGCGGTCCTCGAGGAGTACTACGCCGTCCCGGGCGCCCCGCGACCGTCACCGCCGGGCGACCGGCTCCCGTTCGTGGTGGACCCCGACCCGAGCCGACCGGCTGTTTTCGAGCAGCTCCGCATCGCCGCGACCGACCTCGGGGAGCGCACACTGTTCGTGCCCGGCTCCGAGCCGGTCCCGATCTGGCAGCGCGTCGTCACCGAAGACCCCTCCGTGATACTCGACATCGAGGAGAGCTGATGAATCTCCGACGCTGGACGCAGAAGCAGGCCGGGCCCGAGCCGGCCGACGGCGGCGGCGCGACCGCGGTGGCCGGCCGCCCCGGCACCGACCGGGACGACGTCCCGGGGGCACCGCCGTCCAGCGCGGGCGCGCGCGAGGGGGTCGAGGACGCCTCCACCATCGACAAGAGCCCCGGCGGCGACCGGGACGTCGATCCGGACACGATCGACGAGGAGGCGCTGCTCGCCGAGTTCGAGGCGGAGAAGCCGGCGCGGCACCTCACCGGCATCCCGGGGCACGTCGTCGCGGTCGTGGGCGTGGGGCTGGCCCTCTTCGCCCTCTACTGGGTGTTCAACCCCATGCCGCGGCAGGTGTACCTCCCGACGTTCCTCAGCATCGGGTTGTTCCTGACCTTCCTGACCTACCGCGGGTGGGGCCGGTCGGACAAGGACAAGCTGAAGGGCAAGGCCGACCACCCGAACGTCCTCGACTGGCTCCTCGCCCTGGCGTCGCTGGTGCCGGCCATCTACATGGTGCGGGACTGGCAGGGCTTCTTCCGCCGGGCCATCGTCCCGACCGACACCGACCTCATCATCGGCACCCTGCTCGTCGTCCTGGTGCTGGAGGCGGCCCGGCGCACGGTGGGCCTGCTGGTCCCGATCGTGGTGGCCGCCTTCCTGGCCATGGCCTACTTCGGTACCTCCATGCCGAGCCCGTTCACCACCGCGGACTTCCAGTGGCCGCGGCTCATCGGGCACAACGTCATGGGGACCCAGGGCATCTTCGGCGTACCGCTCGACGTCGCCGCGACCTACATCATCCTGTTCACCATCTACGGGGCGGTGCTGGCGGCCTCGGGCGCGACGAAGTTCTTCATCGACCTGTCGTTCGCCGCCTTCGGCCAGTCGGCGGCCGGTCCCGGCCGCACGGTCACCCTGTCCGGCTTCCTGCTCGGCACGGTGTCGGGCTCCGGCGTGGCGACGACGGTGACCCTCGGTGGCTTCGGCTGGCCGCTGCTGCGCAAGGCCGGCTACTCGTCGGAGGCCGGCGGCGGTGTGCTCGCCGCGGCCGGTATCGGCGCGATCATGTCGCCGCCCACCCTCGGCGCCGCGGCGTTCATCATCGCCGAGCTGCTCAACGTCTCCTACCTCGAGGTGCTGATCTGGGCGACGATCCCGACGATCCTGTACTACCTCGGGATCATCCTGGCGATCGAGTTCGACGCCCGCCGGCACGGCACGCACCAGGTCGAGGTGGAGGAGAAGTCGGCGTGGCGGCTGCTGTTCCGGTTCGGATACCACTTCAGCTCGCTGGCCGCGATCGTCTTCTTCCTGGCTCTGGGCTACACGCCCTTCCGCGCCGTCGTGTACGCCACCGCGCTGGCCTTCCTGCTGAGCTTCCTGGACCGCGAGCACTGGATGACGCCGAAGCGGATCTGGCACGCGCTCGGCCAGGGCGCAGTCGGCGCCCTCTCGGTCATCCCCGTCATGGCGGTCGCCGGGATCATCGTCGGCGTCATGACGCTCACCGGTCTGGCGCTGCGGCTCGCGGGCATCATCGTCGACTTCGCCGGCGGCAGCCTGGCGCTGACCGCGCTGTTCTCGGCCATCGTCGTCGTGCTGCTCGGGCTGGCGGTACCGGTCACGGCGAGCTTCATCATCTCGTTCGTGATCATCTCGCCGGCTCTGCAGCAGGTGGGCGTCGAGCCGTTCGCCGCCGCGATGTTCATCTTCTACTACGCGGTGCTCAGCGAGGTCTCGCCGCCGACGGCCCTCTCGCCGTTCGCCGCGGCCGCGATCACCGGTGGCAAACCGGTGCCCACCATGTGGCTCACCTGGAAGTACACGCTGCCGGCCTTCCTCGTGCCGTTCATCTTCGTGCTGTCGCCCAACGGGGTCGGGCTGCTCTTCGAGGGCGGCGCTGCCACGGTCGCCATCGCCTTCGTCGCCTCCGCGCTCGCCGTCGGCGCGCTCGCCGTGGTCACCGGCAAGTGGCTGGTCGGCCCGGCCGGCTGGCCGGAGCGGGTGTTCTTCCTGGGCGCGGCGCTCGCGCTGCTGGTGATGGAGCCGCTGTGGATCGGCGTGGGCCTCGCACTCGGCTTCGTCGGCACCCTGGTGCACCTGTTCCTGCGCCGGCGCGCCGGGCACTCCGTGGGCGGGCCGCTCGGCGCGATGCTGCCGGGTGAGGACAGCGAACCCGCGGAGGCGCCGAAGGCGTCCGGTGCGCCGGCCGGCTCCGGAGCGACGACCACCGCACCGTCGAGCACGACCGGCAGCGACACCCGCGGGAGCGGTGGCACGGGCGGAGTGGCTCCGTGACGACGCTCATCGGCGGGGTCGCGGACCTGCACGTCCACGGCGCACCCAGTCTGGTGGAGCGGCACGGGCTCGACCACGAGGTGCTGGGCGCGCACGGGGACGTCGGGATCGACTTCGCGGTGCTCAAGGCGCACGAGGGGTCGACGGTGGAGCGGGCGGTGCTCGCCGCCGGTCGCGAGGCCGCCGCGGGGGTGGAGGTGGTCGGCGGCATCGTGCTCAACTCCCCGGTGGGAGGCGCCAACCCGGATGCGGTCGAGGTCGCCGCACGGCTCGGCGGGCGCGTGGTCTGGATGCCCACGGTCTCCGCCCCCGCGCACATCGCCTCGGTGTCGAGCCCGGAGCTGTCGGTCCACCGCAACCTGGCCTTCCGGCAGGTCGACGTCCTCGACGACGCGGGCGACCTGCTGCCGGGCTGGCACGACGTCCTCGACGTCGTCGCGGCGCACGACCTGGTGCTCGCCTCGGGCCACCTCACCTGTGCGCAGGCCCTGGTCCTCTTCCGCGCGGCGAAGGCGGCCGGGGTCACCCGGATGCTCCTGAACCACCCGCGGATGCCGTTCCTCGAGTGGGACGATGCCGCCGCGCCGGAGTTCGCCCGGCTCGGCGTCGTGCTCGAGCTGGGGATCCTGCCCGACATCCTGACCACGGACGGGCCGCCGTCGACGACCCTCGGCGAGGTCTACCCGCACGACATGCTCGCCTTCGGCGGCGACCTCGGCCACGCCCACTACCCGACGATGCAGGAGGCGCTGCCGGGCTGGCTCGCCGACCTCGAGCGATCGGTCGGGGAGTCCGGCACGGAGCTGATCATGACCACGGTGGGCCGCCGGCTGGTGCAGCGGTGATCCGCATCGCGCTGCTCCCCGGCGACGGCGTCGGGGCAGAGGTGCTCGACGGGCCGTCCCGGCTGCTGCGCCGGCTCGCCGAGGAGGGCGCGGTCGAGGTGACCGGTCCCTGGCCGGTGGGGGCGCGGGCCGCGGCGGACGAGGGGTCCGTGCTGCCGGAGGCGACCCTCGAGGCCTGTGACGCCGCGGACGCCCTGCTGCTCGGCGCCGTGGGGGAGGACCCGCGCGTGCCGCCGGAGGTGTGCCCCCGTCCCGAGGTGGCCCTGCACCGGCTCCGCGAGCGGTACGACCTGCGGATCTCGGTGCGGGAGGTCCCCGTCGACGAGGAGAGCACCCTCACCGTCGTCCGCAACCTCATCGGCGGCTCCTACGGCGGCGCCGCGGACCGCACGTTCAGCACCGACGGCGGGGAGGCCGCCGACGTCCTCCGGCTGACGCCCGAGCGGGTGGCCGAGGTGGTGCACCTCGCCGTCGACGTGCTCGAGCAGCGGGCCGCCGCGACCGGACGCCCGGGCCGCCTCGTCTCGGTCGACAAGGCGAACCTGTACGCCACCGGCCGGCTCTGGCGGCAGACCGCCACGGAGGTCGCGGACGCCCGCGGCGTCCCGGTGGAGCACCGCTACGTCGACCGCGCCGCGTTCGAGCTCGGGTCGGGCGCCGCCGTCCCGGACGTGATGGTCACCGAGGGGCTGCTCGGGGACATCCTGAGCGACCTCGCGGCCGGCCGGGCGGGCTCCCCCGCGCTGTGCGGATCGGCCTCCATCCACCCGGGCGCGCCGCTCCGCGGCCGGTGCCAGGGCCTGTTCGAGCCGGCCCACGGCTCGGCGCCCCGCCGCGCCGGCCTGGACCAGGCCGACCCGCTGGGCGGGTTCCTCGCCCTCGTGTCCCTCCTCGAGCACTTCGACGAGACCCGGCCGATCGGCGAGCGGCTGCGGAGGGCGACCCGCACCGTGCTGCGGGAGGGACCCTGGACCTACGACCTCGCACCGGACGGGGTGGCGCCGGCCGCCACGTCGGAGGTCGCCGACGCCGTGCTCGCCGCGTTCGAGGCCGATGCCCCGGACGGGGCGCCGGCCGCGGGGAGACCCGCCGCCGGCCCGGCGGCCGTCGAGGAACCGGTGGTGCGGGTGCCGGCCGCCGCGTTGGAGGCGTGGACCGCCGACGTGCTGGAAGCCGTCGGCGTGCGGCCCCGGTACGCCCGCGCGGTCGCCCACGTGCTCGGCTACGCCGACCTGTCGGGCATCGACTCGCACGGCATCGCCCGGCTGCCGGCCTACGTCACGATGATCGGCAACGGCTCGATCGCCGCGGACGGCGAGCCGACCGTGCACTCCGACGGCGGGGCGGTCGCCCTGGTCGACGGGCACGGCCTGCTCGGCCACCCGGTGACCGAGGTGGCGCTGGCCGAGGCGGTGGAGCGGGCCCGGCGGTCCGGGGTTGGGTGGGTGAACGTGCGCCGCAGCAGCCACCACGGGGCCAGCGGCTCCTACGCCTACGACGCGGCGCGGCAGGGGCTGGTCTGCCTGGTCGCCACCAACACCGGCCCGGTGGTCGCGCCCGCCGGCGCGTACCGGCCCTACCTCGGCACCAACCCACTGGCGCTGGGCATGCCGGTCGCCGGCGAGGAGCCGATGGTCTTCGACATGGCCACCTCGGCCGTCGCCGGGGGCAAGTTCGAGATCGCGCTGCGCACCGGCAGGTCGGTGCCCTCGGGGTGGGGGCTGACCCCCGACGGCCAGGACACCACCGACCCGGCGGCCGTCTACCCCGGGAAGGGGGCGCTGCTCCCGCTCGGCAGCGACCGCGAGCGGTCCAGCCACAAGGGGTACGGCCTCGGGCTGCTCGTCGAGCTCCTGACCGCCGTCCTGGCGGGGGGACCGTTCGGCCCCGGCGTCGGCAACCTGACCTTCCGGTCCGGCGCCCGCCCCCCGGACACCAGCCACCTCGTCGTCGTCCTCGACCCGGCCCGGCTGGGGGAGCCCGGGACGATGCAGGAACGCACCCGCCGGCTGCTGACCGAGCTGCGCGACCTCGCACCGGTCGACGAGGGGGTCGCCGTCCGCACCCCCGGCCAACGGTCGGCGGCCGAACGGGCGCTGCGCCGGGAGCGGGGCGTCCCGCTGGACGCCGGGACGCACGCCGCGCTCCTGGAGCTGGCCGACCGCGTCGGCCGGCCCCTCGGCACCCCGGTCCGTGGCTGATCCACCCCCGGACGCCGCGCCGCGGTCGACGACGCGGGCCACCCTGCAGGCGGTCGCCGTCTCCGTCCTCGGCGTGCTGCCGGCCTTCCTGGTCGGCGCGCTGGCGGTGCAGATCCGCGCCGACCTCGACGTCGGCCTGGGGCTGTTCGGCTTCGCCGCCGCGACGCTGTTCGCGGTGTCCGGGCTGTGCGCGCGGCCCGCCGGCCGGCTGGTGCAGCGGCTCGGCTCGGGGCGGGGCACCGCGCTGGCCGCCTGCCTGGCCATCGGCTCGCTGACCGCGGTGGCGCTCGCCCAGTCGCCGGTGTGGTTGATGCTGGCACTGGCCGTCGGCGGGCTGGGCAACGCGGTGGCGCAGCCCGCGGCCAACCTGGGGATCTCCGAGCTGGTCACCGAGCGGCGGCTGGGGCTGGCCTTCGGCATGAAGCAGGCCGCGATCCCCGCGGCGACCCTGCTGGGCGGGCTGGCCGTGCCGGGCATCGCGCTGGTCTTCGGCTGGCGGTGGGCGGCGGTGGCCGGGGTCGCGCTGGCCGTGTCGATCCTGGTCTGGTCGCAGGTCAGCGGGCGTGACGCGCGGGTGCACGCGCCGGCGGCCCGGGCGCCGGCCGGCACGGACAAGGGCCTGCCGCGGGGCGGCCTCCTCGTGCTCACCCTCGGCGGCTTCCTGGGCTCCTCGGCCGCCACCTCGACCGGGGTCTTCCTCGTCGACTCGGCGGTGGCCGCGGGCACGTCGCCGGCGGCGGCGGGGCTGCTCTTTGCCGCCTGCTCCGTGCTCGGCCTGGTCAACCGGGTCGGCTTCGGCTGGCTGGCCGACCGGCACCCGGACCGCAGCCGCTACCTGTTCATCGCCAACCTGCTGGCCAGCGGGGCGGTCGGCTACGCGCTGCTGGCCACCGGGCGGACGGTGCCGTTCCTCATCGGCTCCGCCATGGCCTACGGCCTCGGCTGGGGGTGGACCGGGCTCTTCCACTTCGCGGTCATCCGCGACAACCGGGCCGCCGCGGCGTCGGTCACCGGCTTCGTGCAGACCGGCCTCTCCCTGGGCGCGGCCAGCGGGCCGCTGGTCTTCGGCGTCGTCGCGCAGACGTTCTCCTACGCCGCGGCCTGGTCGGTGGCGGCGGCCCTCAGCCTGCTCGCCGCCCTGACGATCCGGGTCGCCCGGCGCATGGTCCGCCGCTCCCGAGGTCTGCCCGTGGCCGCGCTGCACCTGCGCCGGCACAAGGACGGCGCGCACGCCCAGGTCCCGACGTGACCAGGAAGTCCCCCGACCGCAGCACGAGGAAGAGGACGACATGAGCACCTGCCGACGCCATCCCCGGGGCCCGCGCCCGGACCCCGCCCTGCTGGAGCGCTGCCGGGCGCTGCCGACCAGCATCCTGTCCGACAGCATGGAGCGGACCGGCGGCGTCCGGGGGGTGCACCGGGTCCCCGGCGGGGACTGGCCGCGGGTGGCCGGCCCGGCCCTGACCGTCCGCACCCGGGCCGGGGACAACCTGGTCATCCACCGGGCGCTGGACCTCGCGGAGCCCGGCGACGTGCTCGTGGTCGACGGCGCGGGTTCGCTGGAGAGAGCCGTGCTCGGCGAGATCATGGCCCGCTACGCCGCCACCCGCGGGGTGGCCGCCGTGGTGGTCGACGGCGCCGTCCGGGACGCCGAGGGCCTGGCCGCCGGCCCGGTGCCGGTGTTCGCGCTGGGCATCAACCACCTCGGGCCGTACAAGGACGGGCCGGGCGAGGTGCACGGACCGGTCCAGGCGGGGGGCACGGTCGTGCGCTCCGGTGACGTCGTGGTCGGCGACGCCGACGGGGTGGTGGTGCTGCCGCACGAGCAGGCCGTCGAGGTGGTGGGCCGCGGCGAGGAGCGGCTGCGCGCCGAGGAGGAGCAGTTCGCCGCCATCGCCGCGGGCACCCTCGACCGCTCCTGGGTGCTGGCCGCGCTCGCGGAGGAGCACGTGGCCGGCGAGGACGCCCGGTGACCGGCCGCTGGGGGCTGATCGGCTTCGGGGAGGCCGGCCGGGTCATCGGCGGTGCGGTCGCCGCGGCCGGCGTGGACCTGGCGGTGCACGACCGGGTGCTGCTGGACGCCGCCCGCGGGCCGGCGGTCCGGGCGGCGATCGGGTCGGCCGGGGCCACCCCGGTCGACGACCCGGCGGGCCTCGCCGACCGGGAAGTCGTGCTCTCGCTGGTCACGCCCGGAACCGCGGTGGCCGCGGCGGCCGGGTTCGCCCCGCACGCGGCGGCCGGGGTCCTCTACGTCGACCTGAACTCCACGGAGCCCGCGACCAAGCACGAGGTGGCCGCGACGCTGACCGGCGTGCGGGTCGTCGACGGGGTGATGACCGGGGGCGGCATCACGCTGGACGGCGCCCGGATCCCCATCTCGCTGGCCGGCCCGGACGCGGCCGAGGCGGCCGGGCTGCTGACCGGTGCCGGGTTCAACGCCGCGGTGGTCGGGAGCGAGATCGGTGCCGCGGCGGCGCTGAAGATGCTGCGCAGCGTCGTCGTCAAGGGCATGGAGGGGCTCTGGGTGGAGGCGATGCTCGCCGCGCGTGAACTCGACGTCGTCGAGCCGCTGATGGCGATGGTCGAGGAGACGCTGGACCGCTACTCGACCCGGGAGTTCGCCACGATGCTGGTCGCCACGCACGTCGCCCACGCCGGCCGCCGGTCCGTGGAGGTGCGCATGGCCCGGGACACGGTTGCCGGGACCGGGGTCCCGCCGCTGCTGTCCAGCGGGCTGGTGCGGCGGCACGAGCTCAGCGCTCGGGGGCTGGCCGCGGCCGGCCACGAACCCGGCGTCGTGCCGCCCTCGCTGGCCGAAGCGCTGGACATCCTGCGGGCGCTCCCGCCCGAGGAGGCGCCGGGCTGAGCCGGGTCAGGCGTGCCGGGTCCGCCGGCGCAGCCGCTGCGCGGCCACCAGCCCGGGCCGGTCGTGCAGCAGCATCCGGCGGCCCTGGAGGATGACCGCCCCCGCGAGCACCGAGACCGCCGCGGTGGCGTACCAGGCGACCGCGTACGACGTCGCCGCCACGACGACGCCGAACACCAGTGGTCCCAGCGCCGCGCCGGCGCCCATCCCGCCCTGGGTGATCGAGGTGGCGCGGGCGGCCATGCCCGGGTGCATCCGCGCGACCGAGTAGGTGGACAACCCCGCCCAGGCCCAGCCGGTGCAGTAGCCGATCACCGCGCCCGCGGCGATGAGGACCTCGACGCCGGTGCCGAGCAGGGCGTAGGAGAGGCCTCCGATCGCCATCTGAGCGGCGACGACGAGCAGCCACCTGCTGCGCACCCGGTCGGCGAGCCAGCCGAAGGCGATCCGGGCGAGCGCGCCCGCGCCGCTAGCGACGGCCGCGAGCACGCCGGCGGTGCCCGGCGAGATCCCGGAGTCGACGGCGGTGGCGACGAAGAAGGAGCCCAGCGCGTTGCCGGTGGCCGCACCCAGCATGATCCCGACGGCGAGCACGAACAACGCCGCCCGACGGAAGGGGCCGGCCGCCTCCGACGCCCCGGCGGACCCCGGCGGGCGGAGCCGGCTGCCGCTGGGCACGGTGACCATGACGACCAGGGCGAGGCCGGCCCCGATCGCGAACGCGGGCCGCCAGCCCAGCGGGATGGCGACCAGCGGGACCGCGATGCCCGAGATCATCGTCGACAGCGGGATGGCAGCCTGCTTGGTGCCGTAGGCCAGGCCGTGCCGGTCGGGGCTCACCGCCCGGGCGATGAGGTCGTTGCTCGCCGGCTGCCCGATCCCGTTGCCCAAGCCCGCGAGGACCAGCGCCCCGACGAGCACGGCGGTGTGGTGACCGGCCAGCGCGATCAGCAGCAGGGAGGCGGCGCCGACCAGCGCGGAGAGCCGGACCACCGGTGCGGAGCCGAAGCGGTGCACGACCATGCCGGCGGTCAGGGCCGAGACCGCGGAGACGGAGAAGAAGCAGGCCACCAGGACGCCGAGCAGCGAGGGCCCGACGCCGAGGTCCGCGCGCAGCTGCACCCACAGCACGCCGACCATGTAGACCGGCAGGACCCCGACCGTCGTGACGCTGACCGCGGCGGTGGCCGCCACGCGCGAGCTCGCCGGGCCACGGTTCCTGCCGGGCACGCGCATGCCGGTCAGGCCGGAGGCGGGGTGGCGCCGGGGGCCACCGGCTCAGGACCCCGGGCCGCGACCGAGCAGGGCGTCGGTGATGTGCTCGGCGATGGCCAGCGACGAGGTGGCGGCCGGGGAGGGGGCGTTGCGGACGGCGACCACCGCGCCGTTCTGGGTGATGCGGAAGTCGTCGACCAGGCTGCCGTCGGCCTCCAGGGCCTGCGCCCGGATGCCCGCGGCGACCGGGACGAGGTCGGCGGCGGTCAGCTCGGGGACGTACCGCTGGGCGGCGGCGGTGAAGGTGCGCTTGCTCAGCGATCCCCGCATCTCCGCCAGGCCCGTCCGCCAGTGCTGCGCGGCGAACCGGCGGAACCCGGCGTAGCGGACGATCTCGGCGAGCTCCCGCGGGCTGACGTCACGCCGGCGGTAGCCCTCGCGGGCCAGGGCCAGGACGGCGTTGGGGCCGACCAGCACCTCGCCGTCGAACCTCGGGGTCAGGTGCACGCCGAGGAACGGGTAGCGCGGATCGGGCACCGGGTAGACCAGGCCGTTGACCAGCGACCGCTTCTCGGGCACGAGCGCGAAGTACTCGCCGCGGAACGGCACGATCCGCGGTGCGTCGACGTCGCCGGCCAGTGCGGCGAGGCGGTCGACCTGCAGCCCCGCGCAGAGCACCACCTGGTCGACGACGATCTCCTCGCCGCTGCCACCGCGGACGACGACCTCCTCGGACGGGCCGCCGGAGGTGTGCTGCAGACCGGTGACGGTGAACCCGGTGCGCACGGTCGCGCCCCGGGCCTCGGCGTCGGCGGCCAGCGCCCGGGTGATCCCGGCGTAGTCGACGATCGCGGTGGTGGGGGAGTGCAGGCCGGCGATGCCCGTGACGTGCGGCTCCAGCTCCTGCAGCTCGGCGCGGTCGATGATCCGGATGCCGGGCACCCCGTTGGCGCGGGCGCGGTCGGCGATCGCGTCGAGCCGGTGCTGCTCGGCGGCATCCAGGGCGACGAGTACCTTGCCGACCTCCTGGTAGCCCAGCCCCTTCTCGGCGCAGAACTCCTTGAGCAGTCCCACGCCGCGGCGGCACAGCAGGGCCTTGAGCGAGCCGGGCTCGTAGTACAGCCCGGCGTGGACCACGCCGCTGTTGCGGCCGGTCTGGTGGGCGGCGAGCCGCTCCTCCTTCTCCAGCAGGGTGACCTGGGCGTCGGGGCGCAGCTCGAGGATCCGGCGGGCGACCGCTGTCCCGATGATGCCGCCACCGACGACGGCGAAGCGTGAGCGGGTCATCCGTCCTCCGATCCCGGGCCACCCCGGAGGGTCCGGGCCTGAGGCCCGGCGCGGTAGCCGCTACGGTGCTCCTGTGATTGCAATCACCAGATGTTCCGGCTGGTCCAGTAGACCGCGCCCGAAGGGTATCCGCCGGTGAGCGGCGAGCTCCGGGGTGTGCTCCCCATCACACTCACCCCGTTCACCGAGGACGGCGCCGTCGACGAGGGCAGCATCGACACGCTGGTCGAGGACTACCTCGGCGCGGGCTCGCACGGGCTCACCATCCTCGGGATCATGGGCGAGGCCGCCAAGCTCCTCGACGAGGAGCGGGAACGCGTGCTCCGGCGCTACGTGCAGGCGACCGCCGGCCGGGTGCCCGTCGTGGCCGGGGTGTCGGCGCGGGCGACGCGGATGGCCCTCGACTACGCCCGCCGGGCCGAGGACGCCGGCGTCGCGGCGGTGATGCTCGCGCCACCGGACAACACCAAGAACCTGGAGCTGGTCTTCCAGCACTTCCGGATGGTCGCCGACGCGGTGTCGGTGCCGGTGGTCGTGCAGGACGAGCCGGTGAATACCGGCGTCACCATGCCCGCCGCCTTCCTGGTGCGGCTGCTCGACGAGATCGAGAACTGCCGGTACCTCAAGCTGGAGGAGACCCCCACGCTGCCGAAGATCACGGCGGTGCGGGAGAAGGTCTCCGCACCAGTGGGCATCTTCGGCGGCCTCGGCGGGGTCTACCTGTACGAGGAGCTGCTCCGCGGCGCCGACGGGATCATGACCGGCTTCGGTTTCCCGCAGGTGCTGGTCGGCACCTACGAGCGGTTCGTCGACGGCCGGCGCAAGGAGGCGCAGGAGTACTTCTTCCGGCACCTCCCGCTGATCCGCTACGAGGCCCAGCTGGGCGTCGGCGGGGTCACCATCCGCAAGCAGGTGTTCGCCCGGCGCGGCGCGATCAGCTCGCCGCACGCCCGGTTCCCGGCGCCGCCCGTGGACGACATCACGCTCGCCGAGCTCGACGACCTGATCTCCGCCGTCGGGCTCTGACGGCACCGCCGCCGGACCAGCTCTCCCCACCCATCGCTCGCCCCCGAGAGAGGTAGGACCCTGTGCGACTGACGTCCCTGCGGATCGACGGCGCCGAACCAGCGGCGCTGGTCCGGCCGTCCGGCGCCGTGCTGCTCAGCGCCGTGAACGAGGCGCTCGGCACCACCTGGTCGGGCACCGTGCAGGAGCTGCTGGAGAAGGGCGAGGTCGACGCGCTCCGCCAGTGGGTCGGCGGCGCCCCGGCCGGGATGCTGGACGAGCTGGCGATCCCGCAGGACCAGCTGTCCTACGCGCCGCTCTACCGCCGTCCCCGCAAGATCTGGGGGATCGGGCTGAACTACGTGGAGCACGCGGCGGACCTGAAGGAGAAGGCACCCTCGACCGAGCCCGCCTCATTCCTCAAGCCCGACACCGCCATCATCGGCCCCGGTGAGGCGATCCGGATCCCGCCCCAGTCGGACCGGACGACGGCGGAGGGGGAGCTCGGCCTCGTCATCGGGCGGAAGTGCCGGGACGTCGACGAGGCCGACGCGCCCGGCGTGGTCGCCGGCTTCACCACGATCGTGGACATGACCGCCGAGGACATCCTCGAGAAGAACCCGCGCTACCTCACCCGGTCCAAGAGCTTCGACACGTTCTTCAGCTTCGGCCCGGAGTTCGTGACCGTCGACGAGGTGCCCGACGTGGACACGCTGGAGGTCTCGACGTTGCACAACGGCGAGGTCCACCGGCGCAACGTGGTGTCGAACATGACCTTCCGCCCGTGGTGGCTGGTGGCCTTCCACTCCCGGGTGATGACGCTGCTGCCCGGCGACATCATCTCCACCGGCACCCCCGGCGCGGTGCACATCCGGCCCGGCGACACCGCCGGCTGCTCGATCGCCGGCTTCCGTGACCTCATCAACCCCGTGGAGTGAACCGATGGACCTGGAACTGACCGGCAAGGTCGCGCTCGTCACCGCCGCCAGCAAGGGCCTCGGGCGGGCCACCGCCACCCAGCTCGCCGCCGAGGGGGCCCGGGTGATGATCTCCAGCCGCGGCGAGGAGCAGCTGGCGAAGACCGCCGCCGAGATCGCCGAGGCCACCGGCGCGCAGGTCGAGTACTGCGCCGCCGACGTCGCCGATGCCGCCGACGTCGCCCGCCTGCTGGAGGAGACCCAGCGGCGCCTGGGTGGGGTGGACGTGCTGGTCGCCAACGCCGGTGGCCCGCCGCCGGGTGGGTTCGACGCGGTCGACGACGCGAAGTGGTACCAGGCGCACGACCTGAACCTGATGAGCACGGTGCGGCTGATCCGCGGTGTGCTGCCGCACATGCGCCGGCAGAAGTGGGGCCGCATCGCCGTCGTCACGTCGTCGTCGGTCAAGCAGCCGATCGAGAACCTGCTGCTGTCCAACACCTACCGGGTCGCCGTGGTCGGCCTGGCCAAGTCGCTGGCCATCGAGTTCGCGTCCGAGGGCGTGCTGGTCAACACCGTGGGCCCGGGGCGGATCGCCACCGACCGGGTGGCCTCCCTGGATGCCAACCGGGCCAAGCAGACCGGCCAGTCGGTGGAGGAGGTGCGGGCCCAGTCGGAGAAGGGCATCCCCATGGGGCGGTACGGCACCGCCGAGGAGTTCGGCCGGGTGGCGGCGTTCCTCGTCTCCGGCGCGAACACCTACCAGACCGGGCAGAACCTGCTCGTCGACGGCGGCATGGTGCGGGCCATCTGATGCGCATCGTCCGCTACACCCCTGCTGGGAACGGCACGCCCGCCTACGGCGTGGTCGACGGGGACGGCGAGGCCGCCGCCGTCGTCCGGCTCGAGGAAGCGCCGTTCGACGGCGTCCGGCGGACCGACGAGCGCACGCCGCTGGCCGAGGTCACCCTGCTGGCGCCGGTCGAGCCGACCAAGGTCGTCGCCTTCGGGCGCAACTACGCCGAGCACGCCAAGGAGCTCGGCAACGAGGTGCCCGAGATCCCGATCGTCTTCCTCAAGCCCTCCACCTCCGTGGTCGGCCCGGGAGCCGAGGTCGAGTACCCGGCGCTGACCTCCGACCTGCACTACGAGGGGGAGCTGGCCGTCGTCATCGGCCGCCGGTGCAAGGCCGTCGACGCCACGGACGTCCCGGGCGTCGTGCTCGGCTACACCGTGGCCAACGACCTCACGATGCGCGACGTCCAGAAGTCCGAGGGGCAGTGGACCCGCGGCAAGGGCTTCGACGGGGCCTGTCCGCTGGGGCCCTGGGTGGAGACCGAGCTGGACCCCTCGGCGCTGTGGCTCCGGTCCACCGTCAACGGGGAGCTGCGCCAGGACGGGACGACCGCCGACATGCTGCGCGACGTGGCGGAGTGCGTGTCGTGGGTGAGCCAGGCGATGACGCTGCTCCCCGGCGACGTGGTGCTCACCGGCACCCCCGCCGGGGTGGGGTCGCTGCAGCGCGGTGACCACATCGAGGTGACCATCGAGGGGATCGGCACCCTGGCCACCCGCATCACGGGCTGACGCGGGGGCTCAGGGCCGGACGGGCAGGCCGAGCGCCTGCGCCCACAGCCGGGTCATCGTCTCCACCAGGCGGTCCTGGTCGAAGTCGGCACCCAGGACCAGCCAGTAGTGCACCAGGCCGTTGACCATGGCGACGAGCGCGTGGGCGCTGTACTCGGCGTCCAGGTCCGCGGCGACCAGTCCCTCGGCCTGGAACTGCTCGATGCTGTGCCGGACGCGGCCGACCATCCGCTCCCGCGCGGCCAGCCGGACGCCGCGGACCTCGGGGTCGAAGGTGGTCACCTGCTCGAACAGCGCCATCAGCGCGGTGTTCTCCCGGTACATGGCGACGAACCGCCGGTTCGCCCGCTCGATGCCCTGCACGGCCTCGCGCAGCCGGTCGGGGGCGCGCCGCCCGTGTTCCGGGGCGGCGCCACCCAGCGAGGCGTAGAGCTCGTCCATCGTGCCGGCGACCAGGGCCCGGAACACGTCGGTCTTCGACCGGAAGTAGGTGTAGAAGCTGCCGTGCGCGACGCCGGCCGCCGCGGAGATGTCGGTGACCCGGGCGTCGAGGAAGCCGTCGCGCTCGAACACCTCGCGGGCGGCGACCAGCAGCCGGGCACGCATCTGCCGGCCGCGCTCGGTGGTCGGGAGGGGTGCCGCCGCTGCGCCGTCGGCGGAGGTCGGCGGGCCCTGGCCGGCGGGTACCGGCAGCGCCCGGGTGGGCCCGTCCGCGAGGCGTCGATCGGGCACCGCGGCCCCCCTCCGTGCGCCGGACCCACGGCACCGGGCGCGTGTTGACACTGACGTCGACGTCAACTTAGCTCTCGGTACCCGCCCCCGTCGCCCTCCCGGAAGGGGCATCCGTTGACAGTGCCGTCGACCGACGCCCGCCCCGACGGGCTGCGCGCGCTCCTGCGCCCCCGGGGCATCGCCCTGCTCGGCATCTCCGGGCGCGCCGAGAACCTCATGTCCCGCCCGCTGCGCTACCTGGTGGAGCACGGGTACGAGGGCGGGATCTACCCGGTCAACCCGAACTACGACGAACTCGTCGGGCAGAAGTGCTACCCGACCCTCGCCGACGTCCCGGGCCCGGTCGACCTGGTGCTCGTGCTCGTCGCCGCCGACCGGGTGGAGGACGCCATCCGGCAGGCCGCGGCCGTCGGCGCCTCCGCCGCGGTGGTCTACGCGTCCGGGTTCGCCGAGGTCGGGCCGGAGGGGATGGCCCTGCAGCAGCGGCTGGCCGCCGTGGCCCGGGAGACCGGTGTCCGCGTGCTGGGTCCCAACTGCCAGGGATTCCTCTACGCGCCGACCGGCGTCGTCGCCACGTTCACCGCGGCCGCCGACCGACCGCTGGCGCACGACAGCGGCGTCGCGTACGTCGGGCAGAGCGGCGCGGTCGGCGGCTCGGTCCTCGACCTGGCCACCGACATGGGGCTCGGGCTGGCCGCCTGGGCCAGCACCGGCAACCAGGCCGACCTCGACCTGGTCCAGGTGTCGGAGGAGCTGCTGGTCGATCCGGCCATCCGGGTGCTGATGCTCTACGTGGAGGCGACGGACGACGGGCAGGGCTACGCCGCGCTCGCCCGCCGGGCGCGCGAGGCGGGCAAGCACCTGGTCGTGCTGCGGTCCGGCCGCTCCAGCGCCGGGCGCCGTGCGGTCGCCAGCCACACCGGCTCGATGCTCGGGGACGACGTCGCGTTCGTGCTCACCTCGGAGGAGCACGGCGTCGTGCTGGTGCACGACATCGACGAGCTGCTCTCCGTCGCCGCGCTGCTGGCCACCGGCAAGCGGTCGGAGGGCCGGCGGGTCGCCGTCGTCACGACCTCCGGCGGCGCCGGCAGCCTGGCCGCCGACCAGTGCGACGACCTGGGGCTGGAGATGCCGGAGCTCTCCGCGGGCACCCAGGACCGGCTGCGCCCCCTGATCCCCGCCTTCGGCGCCCTGGCCAACCCCGTCGACGTCACCGCCCAGCTGTTCAACCGCGGCGCGCACGCGTTCGGCGACGTCTGCCGGATCGTCGCCGACGACCCCTCGGTGGACGCCATCGCCGTGTTCGTCACCATGGTGGTCGGCGACGCCGGCGCGCGGCTGGCCGAGGACCTGGTCACCACCGCGAGCAAACTGCCGGTGCCCCTGCTGGTCGGCTGGATCGCCGGCCAGGAGCTCACCACCGAGGGGCGCCGGGTGTTCCGCGACGCCGGCATCCCGGTGTTCGGCTCGGTCGGCGACGTCGCCCGGGCCGCCGCCCGCATGGCCCCGCCGGCGCACCGCGGCACCGCACCGGCGCTGCCACCGGCCGCCGAGGTGCCCGCGGCGCGGGTCCGGGAGCTGCTCGGGACCGATGTGGTGGACGGCGCCGGGCTGCTGCGCGCGATCGGCATCGGCCAGCCCTCGTCCACGCTCGTGACCACTCCCGAGGCGGCCCGCGAGGCGGTCGCCGCGCTGCCGGGTCCGGGCGTGCTCAAGCTGGCCGCCGCGGACCTGGCGCACAAGAGCGAGGTCGGCGGGGTGCGGGTCGGCGTCCCGGCCGAGGAGGCCGCCGGGGTCTTCACCGAGCTGGTCGAGGCGGCCCGCCGACACCACGTCCCCGGGGTGGAGGGGGTGCTCGTGCAGGAGCTGATCCCACCGGGCACCGAGCTCATCCTGGCGGCGACCGCCGGGCGCGACGGTTTCCCCCCGGTGGTCACCGTCGGGCTCGGTGGGGTGACCACCGAGCTCTACCGCGACATCGCGTCCGGGCTGGCCCCGCTGACCCCCGAGCGGGCCTGGTCGATGCTGCGCAGCCTGCGCGCGTGGCCGCTGCTGGCCGGTTTCCGCGGCGCGCCGCCCGCCGACGTCGCCGCCGCCGTGGACGCGGTGGTGCGGTTGTCGCAGGCCGCGGCCACCGCCGGGGACCGGCTGGTGGAGCTCGAGATCAACCCGCTCATCGTCGGGGCGCGCGGGGGCGGGGCGACCGCCGTCGACGTCCTCGTCCGCACCACCGGACAGCGCGCCCCGCTCGGCGAATAGCCGCACAACAGAGAGGCAGGACTGCCCCGTGGGACAGGTACACCTGGAGAAGCAGGGCGGCGTCGCCGTCCTGACCGTCGACAACGTCGAGGTCAAGAACGGCCTGACGCCCGAGATGGGCATGCAGCTGTCGGAGCTGTGCGAGGACATCGACCGCGACCCGGCGATCGGTGCCGCCGTCGTCCGGGGCAAGGACGGCATGTTCTGCTCCGGTGCCGACCGCCGCCGCTGGACGGCGGGTTCCGACCAGGCCGAGGACAAGACCTACAAGGAGCTCGGTGCCGTCTACGAGGCGTTCCGCCGGGTGGGCGTGCTGCAGGTCCCGACGATCGCCGCCGTCCGGGGAGCCGCGGTGGGCGCCGGCATGAACCTGGCCCTGGCCACCGACCTGCGGGTCGTGTCGGAGCGCGCGCGGCTGCTGGCCGGCTTCCTGCGGATCGGCCTGCACCCCGGCGGGGGCTACTTCACGATCAGCTCCCGGACGGCCGGCCGCGAGGCCACCGCCGCGATGGGGCTGTTCAGCGAGGAGATCGACGGCGTCCGTGCCGCCGAGATCGGGCTGGCGTGGAAGGCCGTGCCCGACGACGAGGTGGAGGACCTGGCGCTGGAGCTCGCCGGCCGCGCCGCCAAGGACCCCGAGCTCGCCCGCGAGGCGGTGCGCTCCTTCCGCACCGAGGCCGGCCCGCCCGGGATCGGCTGGGAGGCCGCCCTGCACTTCGAGCGGGCCACCCAGATGTGGTCCCAGCGGCGGCGCGAGACCGCCTGACCCTCCCGCCGGGCCGTCCGACCGGACGGCCCGGCGGGCACCCCCGACCCAGGAGGCCCGCCGTGCACTTCGGCGCCACCACTCTCAGCCCCGCCGAGGAGTCGCTGCGCGCCGAGGTGCGCGAGTTCCTGGCCGCGGAGCTGCCCGCCGACCACTTCCCGGCGCTGGGCTTCGCCGCCCGGCACGACCCCGGGTTCTCCCGCAAGCTCGCCGCCCGCGGCTGGGTGGGGATGGCGATCCCACCGGAGTACGGCGGGCACGGGCGCAGCGCGGTGGAGCGGTTCATCGTGGCCGAGGAGCTGCTGGCGGCCGGGGCCCCGATCGGCGCGCACTTCGTGGCCGACCGGCAGACCGGCCCGGCCCTGCTGCAGTACGGCACCGAGGAGCAGCGGCGGAAGTTCCTCCCGGGCATCTCGGCGGCCGAGATCTTCTTCTCCCTCGGCATGAGCGAGCCCGACTCGGGCTCCGACCTCGCCTCCGTGCGCACCCGCGCGACCAAGGTCGAGGGTGGCTGGAGCGTCACCGGCACCAAGGTCTGGACCGGCGAGGCGCACCTGAACCACTACTTCGCCGTCCTGTGCCGGACCTCGCCGATGGAGGAGGGCAAGAAGCACGTCGGCCTCTCCCAGCTGATCGTCGACCTGCGCGGGCCCGGCGTGACGGTCTCGCCGATCCCCTTCATCGACGGCTCCCACCACTTCAACGAGGTCTCCCTCGAGGAGGTGTTCGTGCCGGACGACATGGTGCTCGGCGAGGTGGGGTCGGGCTGGGAGCAGGTGACCAGCGAGCTGGCCTACGAGCGCAGCGGGCCCGACCGCTGGCTGTCGACGTTCCCCGTGCTCCGCGAGTTCCTGCGGGAGGCCGGCGGGACCGTCGACGACGGCGACGCGACGGTGGTCGGACGGTTCGCCGCCCGCTTCTGGGCGATCCGGCAGCTGTCGCTGTCGGTGGCCCGCTCCCTGGACGCCGGCGAGGCGCCCGCGGTGGAGGCCGCGCTGGTGAAGGAGATCGGCACCCGGTTCGAGCAGGACCTGGTGGAGGCGCTGCGCACCGCGGCCGAGGTGGAGGTCGACCAGGAGTCGGGGTCGCTCTTCCAGCGTCTGCTGGCCGAGGCGGTGCTCAACTCGCCGGGGTACACGCTGCGCGGCGGCACGACCGAGATCCTGCGTTCCGTGGCCGCGAAGGGACTGGGTTCATGAGCGAGGACCGGACGATGCTCACCGAGGTCGCGACGGGGCTGTTCCGCGACCTGTCCACGCCCGAGGACGTCGTCGCCGCGGAGGGCACCGGCTGGAGCGAGCGGCTGTGGTCCGCCCTGGTGGAGGCCGGCTTCCCGTACGTGTCCGTGCCCGAGGCGGCCGGCGGGTCGGGCGGGGACGTCGCCGACGCGTGCGCGCTGCTGGCGGCGGCCGGCCGGTTCTCGGCGCCGGTGCCGCTCGCCGAGGCGGGGTTGCTCGGCGGCTGGGCGCTCGCCGCGGCCGGGCTGGAACTACCCGCGGGGCCGCTGTCGGTGGCGGTCGGCCGCCCGGATGACGTGGTGGAGCTGTCCGGTGGGCCGGGGTCCTGGCGGCTGAGCGCCCGGGTGCAGCGCGTGCCGTGGGGCGGGCGGAGCACCCGGGTGGTGCTGCTGCCCGCCGTCGGCGGCGGGCGCTCCGTCGTCTCCGCTCCCACCGCCGCGGCGGAGGTGACCCCGGGCCGCAACCTCGCCCTGGAGCCGCGCGACACGCTGACGTGGCACGACGTCCCGCTCTCCGACGACGACGTGGCCCCCGCTCCGGAGGGCGTGGACGTCGATGCGCTGCGGCTGCGCGGGGCGCTGGGCCGGGCGGCGCTGATCGCCGGAGCGCTGGCGCGGGTGAGCGAGCTGACCATCCGCTACACCAACGAGCGGCACCAGTTCGGCCGGGCGGTGGCCCGCTTTCAGGCGGTGCAGGCGCACCTGGTGACCATCGCCGAGGAGGCGCAGCTCGCCGGGCTGGCCACCGAGGTGGCGGCCCTCAACGCGCGCCCGGACCCGGGCTTCTTCGACGTGGCCGCGGCCAAGGCGGCCGCGAGCGAGGCGGCGACCGTCGCCTCCCGGGCCGCGCACCAGGCGCACGGCGCGATCGGCATGACCAAGGAGTACGAGCTGGGCCAGGTGACGCGGAGGCTGTGGTCCTGGCGCGACGAGTTCGGCAGCGAGCGGTTCTGGAGCCGGCAGCTCGGGCGGCGGATGGCCGATGCCGGCGCCGACCAGCTGTGGCCGCGGATCTCGACCGGGTTGGTGAGCTCATGAGCACCGACTGGGACGTCGCCGTCGTCGGCGCGGGCATCGCCGGGCTGACCGCGGCCCGGGTGGCGGCCGAGGCGGGGCTGCGGGTGGTGGCCTACGACCGGATGGCCCCGGGCGGGCAACTGGTCAACCTGACCGCCGTGCACGACTACCCGGAGCCGGGCGAGGTGGTGGAGTCGGGCGGGCTGTTGTCCCGGCTGGTGGCCGACGCGGAGGCTGCCGGGGTCACGATGGGCTTCGCCGAGGTCACGCGGCTGCAGGCGGGGCACCCGGTCCGGGTGGAGACGACGGAGGGCCCGGTGACCGCACGCGCGGTCGTCGTCGCCACCGGGCTGAGCGCCGGACGGCTGGGCCTGCCCGGCGAGGAGCTGCTCGTCGGCCGCGGGATCTCCACCTGCGCCGGATGCGACGGACCGCTGTTCCGGGGGCGGGCGGTCGCGGTCGTCGGCGACGACGAGTGGACCGCCGAGGAGGCGCTGGAGCTGGCCGCGGTGGCGTCCGCGGTCACCGTGCTGGTGCCCGGGGAGCCGCGCTGGAGCGCGGACCGCGCGCAGCGGCTGGCCGCCGCAGACCGCGTCGAGGTGCTGACCGGGGCGTCGGTCACCGCCCTGCAGGGCGAGGGCGTGCTCTCCGGCGTCGTCGTCGCCACGCCCGGCGGTGAGCGGGAGCTGGCGGTGAACGGGCTGTTCCCCTACGTCGGACGGCGCGGGCCGGCCGACCTGGTCGAGGGCGTGCCGGCCGACGGGACCGGTCGGCTGCAGACCGCGGACGGCGTGCGTACCGCCGTCGAGACGGTCGTCGTGGCCGGTGACGCCCGTTCGGGCGCCGCCGGGTCGATGCCGTCGGCCGCCGACGACGGGGCCTCCGCGGGGCAGGCGGTCGTGGCCGCGCTGCGGGCGCCGGGCGGGTCCTCGGGGCTGCGGGTCGTCGACCCGACGTTCGGCGTGCCCGCGGATGAAGGGGAGGCGACCGCGCCGGCGGGCGGCACCGCGGACTGGACCGAGGTCGCGCTGTTCTCCAACTCCAAGCCGAACGCCACCGAGCTGCTGCGCGGGGTGGGGGACCGGTTGCAGGCCCACTGGCAACTGCCCGAGCTGGGCTTCGCCAGCAAGCCCAACGCCTCGGCCGCAGCCGACAAGGACGTCATCGACTGGCTTTCCCAGCGCTACAAGATGGTGCTGGTGGCGGTCGGTGACTAGGGCTCGTGCTCGTCGTGGAGTCTCCACGACTCGGTGGAACTGGAGAAGCGTGGCGTCGTGGCACCCCTGCTGGTGACCTCGACGTTCCTGCCGCTGGTGGAGGCGCAGGCGAAGGCGCGGCGGGTCACGCCGCGCGTCATCGTGGTGCCGCACCCGGTGGGCGGGCTGAACGAGGGGGAGCTGGCGGAGCGGATCGACGCCGCCGCCGGGGCGCTGCTGCCGCTGGCCGACGATGCGCGGGGGAACGGATGAGCGCGGAGGTGGTCGAGCTCCCCGGGGTGACCGAGGAGAACTGGCACGAGGTCGCCTGGGAGCGCGGCTGGGGCGACGGACTGCCGACGGTGCCACCGACGCCGCAGCGGGTGGCGGCGGCGCTCGCCGCGATCGACGGCGTCGACCTGGAGCTGGGGCCGGTGCCGCCGTCCGGGCTGGTGCCGACCCGGGAGAGCTTCGCGGCGAACGCGGTGATGGCCGGCTGCCGGCCGGCCGACCTGCCGGTGGTGCTGGCGGCGGTCCGGGCCCTGCTGGCGCCGGAGTACAACCTGCACGGCGTGCTGGCCACGACGCACCCGTGCGCACCGCTGGTCGTGGTGAACGGCCCGGCGCGGACCTCGCTGGGGATCAACTGCGGCACGAACTGCTTCGGCCAGGGCACACGGGCCAACGCGGTGATCGGCCGGGCCGTGCAGCTGGTGACCACGCACATCGGCGGTGCCCGGCCGGGGTCGATGGACCGGTCGACGCAGGGCGGACCGGCGAAGTACACGTGGTGCTTCGGCGAGAACGAGGAGGAGAGCCCGTTCGAGCCGTTCTCGGTGCGCCGCGGGTTCGAGCCGGGGGAGTCGGCGGTGACCGTGGCGGCGTGCGAGGGCCCGCACAACATCAACGACCACGGCAGCACGACCGCCGAGGGGCTGCTCATGACCATCGCCGGGACGATGGCACAGACGGGGTCGAACAACCTCTACGTGAAGGGTCCGCACTTCCTGGTGCTCGGACCGGAGCACGCGGCGACGCTGCACCGCGACGGCTGGACGGTCGAGGCGCTGCGGGAACGCCTCTGGGAGCAGGCGCGGATCCCGGTGTCGAAGGTGTCGGAGGAGAACCACCGCCAGTTCGAGGACTGGGGCGTGCAGCCCGACGGCGACTTCTTCACGGTCAGCACCGGACCGGACATGCTGCACGTCCTCGTGGCCGGCGGCGCCGGCAAGCACTCGGCGTGGATCCCGTCGTTCGGGGCGACGGCCGCCGTGTCGCGCGCGGTGCCGGCTCCCCGGTGACCGGGCCGGACCTGCCGCTGGTCGACGCCGACGCCGACCAGGCTGCGGTGTTGGCCGACCTGCTGGCGGCGGGGCACGGGGACGGTCTTCCGGTCGTCCCGCCGACCGCGAGCCGGCTGCGGGAGATGCTGGCCGGCGTCGGGGCGCCGGATGCGGAGCTGGGTCTGGTGCCGCCGCTGTTCGGGGCGCTGACGGTGCGGGCGGTGGCCTGGTACGCGGTGCTCGCCGGGTGCCGGCCGGCGGAGCTGCCGGTGGTGGTGTCCGCCTGCCGGGCGGCGCTGGACGACTCGTTCAACCTGCTCGGCATCTCGACGACGACGGGTGCGCCGGCGGTGGCGGTGCTCGTGCACGGCCCGGTCGCCGCCCGGCTGGGGATGACGTCGGGAGCCGGTGGCCTGGGCACGGGGAACCGGGCCAACGCCTGCATCGGGCGGGCGGTGTCGATGGCGCTCGCCGGGATCGGGGGCGCGACCGCCGGGCTGACCGACATGGCGACGATCGGCTCGCCGGCGAAGTACACCTGCTGCACGGCGGAGGCCGCACGGCCGCTGCCGTCGCTCGCGCAGCGCCGCGGGTGGGGGGTGGACGTCGACGCGGTGACGGTGATCGGGGCCGGCGCCACGGTGGAGGTCCTGCCGGGGGAGAACTACCGGCAGCCCCCGTCGGTGCTGGGGCCGGCCGCGGCGGCGATGGCCGGTGTCGTGCTCGCGTCGGGGGAACCGGCGCGGGGGGCGCTCGGTGAGCAGTTCCTGCTGCTGCCGCCGGAGCCGGCGGAGCTCCTGGCGATGCACGGCTGGGGGCACGAGCGGATCGGGGAGTTCCTCTTCGAGCAGGGCAGCGCGTTGCTGCAGGAGACGGCGGCGTCGCTGGCCTTCCGTGCCGGGGTACCCGCTTATGCCGTGGAGGGACTGACCGTGGCCGGGTCACCGGCCGACGTGCACGTCGTCGTGACGGGTGGAGCCGGGGTCAAGATGCTGCTGCTGCCGACGTGGATGGGCGGCTCCCGATCGGTGACCGCGCCGGTGCTGCCGGTCGGCAGCGGAGCGGGTTGATCACCGCACCGCTGCCCCCACGTCACACCGTCTCGGGCACCCGGAGCTGGGCGACGGCCAGGTCGAAGGTGGCGACCTCGACCACCTGCGCGGACATGTAGCGGGTGAAGTCCTGGCGCAGCTGGGTGGCGCGGTCCAGCGCCTCGTGCATCGCCTCGCGGCTGTCGTAGGTGACGGTGGTGGTGGTGCGGCCGTCGACGGGGTCGACAAGCATGCTCACCGAGCAGAAGCCGGGCAGGTCCTCCAGCCGCGGGACGATGCTCACGCCGAAGGCGTCGGTCATCCGGTCCAGCGCCTCGGGCCGGCCGCGGGTCCAGGTCACGCGGGCGCAGGCGCCCTCCGGTGCGGGGCGGGAGCGGTGCAGCAGGGCGATCGACCAGTTCTCCACGACCGCCGGCCCGCCCAGGATCTCGGCGGCGCGGGCGCGCATCGCCTTCACCTGGCCGGCGCTGTTGTTCAGGGCGGCGCTGTCCTCCCAGGCGGAGGTGACGATGCACCGGCCGGAGTGCCGGTCGGCGAGCATGGACAGCCCGATGAAGCCGTCCATCCCCATGACGGCGGGGAGCACGCGGTCGCGGACGTAGACCAGGCCCTTGTCGATGTTCGCTGGCGTGCCGGAGATCGTGGTCGAGCGCGCGTGCATGCGACGGTTCCTCTCGCGAGCAGGCGAGCCCCGGACGGCGTCGCCGCCATGCCTACTCTCCTCCCGCTGATGCCGGTTGGGAACGGTTCCGGAAGCACCGGTTACGCCGGCGCAGCCGTCTGGCACATCCGTCACCGGCGGCACAGGCATGAAAAACAGGGCCGGTTCCACCGGATCCACGTTCGGATGGTCTGCCCGGCTGTGGTTGTCAGCAATCCGTGGTGGCTGCGAGATGAAGAGCGCACGTAGCTGGTCATCCTGGCTGCAGCGCCTCACGCCCAGGGACTCGTAAGGCGTCTCGCGACACCTGTAGAGAAGGCGGGAGGTGATCGTTGCAGGCAGCGAGCGCTCCTTCCAAGGCGCGGACGCTGTCGAGAGACGGCCTGGTGCGTGCGAATGCAGCGAGATGCTGAGTCATGGCAGCCTGTTGTCCGAGAACAAGTGACGCGGTCGCGGCAGTCGCACTCGCCCACATCGATCGTTCGTCCAGCCTTCCTACAGCGTTCAGCGCTTCTCGGTACGCCTTCGTGGCGGCCGGCATGTCTCCTCGTTGCAACTCCACCTGTCCGAGTAGGTCGTAGAGGTAGTAGCTGTCTTGGTTCTGCTTGAGCGCAGCGGCGTAGACCTCGCGCGCACCTGGCAAGTCCGCCTTAAGGCGCAGCAGCTTGCCCTTCAAGGCGGCACAATCGGCATTGCGCTGGAAGGCCTGGCGATCGAGCCGCTCAATTTCCTCGATGTAACTGCCAGTAGCCTCGAGATCCGTATCCTTCAGCGCAGCCTCTCCCAGTGTCCGGAGCACGTACACGTCGCGAGGCGCGAGATCCCAGGTCAGTCGCAGTTGTTCAGCCGCCTGCTTGTACTTGCCGCATGCCAGGTATAGCTCGCCGAGTCGTCGATGGATACGTGAGTCGAGAGGTCGTCCACGATCGTTTTCATCCCGTCCGAACGCGATGTCTAGCCAGTCCCTAAGGTGGTCGACTTCCGAAAATCGACTCTTGGCCGCCAGGTGGTCTAAGCGGGCGCACCATTCCTGGATGGCCGCTTCGGTCGGTGCGATGGGTAGGTCGCGAAGCGCGCTCTGGATAGCCGAGAGGTAGTTGTCCAGCGTGTCGTCCACGCGACGAGTTGCTTGTCGAAGATCGGAGGAGCTAAGTCTTCCTCGATCGTGCAGGAAGTCGATGATGTCCTCCAGAAGCTGTCTAATCTCCTGCGGGTCGTCTCCCCTTCGAGCTTGTCGATTCATGGCCCCCAGCGGGCCGGGCAACTGTCCCGGAGCCACCTTAAACAGCAGCGGCCACAGCGGACGCTCGGCGCGACCGTCCGAGGCGGCGTAGGTGGCGCCATAGACCGCTCCGGTCTCCCAGAGCAGCCAGGGCTTGGCGAGCGAAGCTGGCGTTAGCACGGCGATGGTCAGGTCGGCCTCGCGGACCTGTTCCCCTATCCAGACGAACCAGTCGACCCCGGTAGGCACGCCGCCGGCGCTGTCCTTACGGCTCGAGTGGCATACCCGGATCCTTCCCGTGCAGAGGCTTTCGATGGCGTGCTCGAGTGCCGTGGCGAGACGCTTATCGGAGCCTGTGTGGCTCACGAAGATGCGCCCACCGCTGGCGTCGCTGTCGGGCATTGGGAGGCCTCTCACTCTGCCGCCGGGCCAACAGGCTCCTCCCGGTGAGCTGTTGTTGTCCATGCCGGATCGTCTGACGGGCGCAGGGAACTGCACAGGTCTGCCTGCCTACGGCCGACGGTCTGTCGCGTGGCTGGCTGAGGCTTCGATGGGGATTGCGGCGACTCCCATGGCCGACGCGCATGTCAGCTGCTGTATTCAGATTGCAGCGTCCGGCTCCAGACGAAACGCAGGGGTATGTCACCAAGGTTCAGCGGAGTCCACGCTGCGTGCGGTAGGTGGCACGAGCGGCCCGCCTGGCTGCCCGCCAGACGCCTACGTGGTAACCAAGGTAGCTCCCGAGGGCTCCACCGACGCTGAAGGCCGTCAGCAACGTCTCGGACACCGACGCCCCCGTTCGCCCCGGGCACTTCCCATTGTCCGTCACTGTGCGAGCGGCTCTGCAGGGATTGCATAGGGGGCACGCAGATGTAGCAACGGCAAGAAGCAGCTAGCGGCGTGGCGGAGCCGCGAGTTAACCGCTGAGAACGCAGCGTCATTACCCCGGGGGATGCGACGACCGCTTGGCTGGGGATCGCCCATTTGCTGCGTGTGGCGAGGTGTCTGACGCGTGAGAGGGCGGCATGATGCGCCAGGGGAGGCGGGGGAACGATGAGCGACGAGGCGCGGTTCTCTACGGTTTTTGTTGTCATGCCCTACGGCCGGAAGAAGGATCCCGCCAGTCGCCTCGAGATCGACTTCGACGACGTGTGGAACAGCGCGTTCCGTCCGGCGGCGGAGCAAGCGGGCCTCGAGGCGATCCGCGCCGACGAGGAACGCGTCGGCGGATTCGTCCAGCTGGCGATGTTCGAACGACTGCTCTTGGCGGAAGTGGTCCTGGCCGACCTCACATTGGCCAGCCCCAACGTCATGTACGAACTGGGGATCCGGCATGCCACGAGGCCGCGCGCCACCATCTCGGTCTTCGCCCGCGTCGGCGCGCTGCCCTTCGACTTGGCGCCGATCCGCGCGGTCCCGTACCAACTCGACCGGCGCGGCCGGCTCGGGCCGGAGGCGCGCGCTGAACTCGTCGACCAGCTGGTGGGCAAGCTCCATGCCGCACTGACGGACACGGCCGCGGACAGCCCACTGTTTCAGCTGATCAAAAGCTACCCCGGGGTCACCCTGCCGCACGATGTCACCGAGTCGTTCCAAGACCGCGTACGGCAGATCACCGCGCTGAGCAACGAGATTCGCTCGGCGTCGAGGCTGACACCGGCATCGACGGCGGTCGCGGCGCTGAAGGACATCGAAACGCGGTTGGGCCGCTCCGCGGGGGTGCCCACCGACCTGCTCGTCGACCTCTTGCTCGGTTACCGCGACGTCGATGCGTACGACGAGATGATTGGCCTCTTCGAGCAGTTGCCCGATGAGGTGGCTCGGCACCCCGCGGTCCAGCAGGTGGGGGCCTTTGCGCTTACTCGGCGCAACGAACCAGGAGATGACCGCCGTGCCATCGAGATGCTCCAGGCGCTCCTGGACGAGCGGGGTCCCGACCCGGAGACACTCGGTCTGCTCGGTCGATGGCACAAGGACCGGCACAAGCGGCTCTCCGAGCAGGATCCGTTCCTCGCGGGACAGGCGTTGGACGACGCGATCGCCGCCTATGAACGAGGCTTCCAGGCCGACATGCGGGACTATTACCCGGGCGTCAATGCCGTCACGTTGCTGATGCTCAAGGGCACGGACGAGGCGTATCAGCGTGCGCGGGAGCTGTCCCCAGTCGTGGCCTTCGCGGTCGCGGCGAGAGGGGGGCTCGCATCGACCGACTACTGGGACGTCGCCACGGTGCTGGAGCTCGCCGTCGTCAATCTGGACGAGGCGACGGCCCGGGGCGCCTTGCGGCGCCTGCTCTCCCTCGGGGTTCCGGCATGGAAGCTCCGGACGACGAGGGAAAACCTCGAGCGCCTGCAGACCGCGCACCGGAATCGGCAGAACGACCCCGCGTGGCTCGGCCACTACATCGCACGACTCTTCGCCGGCGACCCATGAGCACGTCCCTGGGTGGCGCCCGCCGAGGGATCTCCTGGTTGTCACGGCTGACGGGCGCGGGTGGAATCGTCCGGCATGCCAGCAACGTGGTGGACGTGGACGTCGACACGGACGACCGCGGTCACCCATCGGGCCGCGACGGTCAGGTCGCCAGCTCTCCCGATTTCACCGTGTTCGCCGCGATGCCCTTCGACCCTGACTTCGACGACGTGTTCTTCGTGGCGATCCGGGCAGCGGTGAGCCGACTCGGAGGGACGGCCGTCCGTGTGGACCGGTTGATGCACGGAGGGGACGCAGTGGCCGCCACTCACGAGCAGCTTCGCGATTGTGCTGCCGTCGTAGCCGACGTCTCGACCAATGAGCCGGACGTCCTCTATGAGCTCGGGGTCGCGCACGGACTGGGAAAACCAAGCGTGCTGATCTGCCGCACCCGGTACGAGGACCTGCCGTTCATGGTCCGCAACCGGGAGACGCTGCTGTACGAAGCGGGCCGAACCCACGCGCTCGGTCAGCAACTCGCCGTCTACCTGGCGGCCGTGCTCTCTCGAACGTGACGTCGGAAGGAGGGACAGTGGCCGACGAGAAGAGGCCGCGCGGCGGGTACTTCCGTACCGCCAAGCCTGTGCCAGTCGAGGAAGTCGCGGCGTATCTCTGGAATCCCGGTGTGGGGACCGAGAGCTACGCCCAACACCGCGAGAAGTACCAGGCGGCCGTTCTGGAGCAGTACCGGCTCTACGTGGAGATGGCCGACCGGATCAGCGCCCGGCGCGCTCTAGCCAACACCTTCTTCCTCAGCCTGAACACCGCGGTGCTGGTTCTTATCGGCGTGTTCTGGAGGAAACCGCCGGAGGCGGCGGTGTTGCTACTCGCCCTACCCTTGGCCTTCCTCCTTGCACTGTGCCTGGCATGGTTCTGGCTGGTTCGGTCGTACCGCCAGCTGAATGCGGGCAAGTTCGTCGTCATCGCGGCACTGGAACAGCGATTGCCTGCGTCGCCCTGGCAGGGCGAGTGGCATGCCTTGGGCCGGGGAGACGACCGGGCCAAATACTGGCCGCTGACCCACGTCGAGCCGTGGGTTCCGGGAATCTACGCGGGTGCCTACGTCGCGGGCTTCGTTACGGCCCTTATAGCGACCCTCGTGACGGAGTCCTGACCGACGCAGCCGCGCGACATGCGGCTGGACATCTGGCCGTCCGAGGCCGGCCCACTTTCCGGCGGTAATTGCCCCCTGCTGTCACTGCTCAGGCGGTCAGTCGTAGGGGTTGGTAAGAACGGTCCGCGCCTGCAGGACGTCGAAGGTGACCGGCGGGCCGTCGGTGGTGGTGGTGCCGGGGACGTCGGCTTCTGCGCTGCCGTCGACGGTGAAGGTGGCGCCCCAGGTGACGGTGAGGTGGGCGGTGTAGCTACCGGATCGGTAGGAGTGCTCGATGGTCTGGTCGGGGTAGGGCCGGCCGGGGTCGGTGGTGGTGATCGAGCCGGTGGGGTCGCCGGTGTGCCAGGTGAACTGCTCGGCGGTCGCTTCGATGACGACGGTGAAGCCGCGGATGTCGACGGTGAAGGTCTGGGTGGTGGGGGAGTCGGTGTAGAAGATGACCGGCAGGCCGGCCAGACCGTCGCCGGGTGGCTGGTGCCGAGTGGTGAGCTGGGGGAGCGGCAGACGCTGGAAGTAGCTGAACACCTCGGCTGGAGACGGCGGCGGGTTCAGCGGCGTGACGTCGTAACAGCCTTCGCCTTCGAAGGTCCAGTCACCAAGGGGCGAACCGGGCTGTGAACCCAGCGGTGCCGCCACTGAGTCCTCGGTATCAGGTGACTCACGAACGGTGCCGTCGTCGCTGACTATGGGGCGCCACTGGGCGACCAGGTATCTGATGATCCGATCTGGTTGCTCGGGACAAGTGCGGACGTCGTTCGGAGAGCAGTAGTTGACCGTCTCGGCGGCTGCGAGGCATCGGTCGATGAGTCGCCAGGCGAACTGCGCAGCCTGGCTGTCATTCGCGCCGACGACCTCCGCCACTCCGGCGCCTTCGAACGTGACAGTTACGGCGCCGTCGTTGGTCTCGGACGAACATCCCGTAATACTGATGCAGGCGGAGGCACTCACGACGGGCAAGCACAACCACACCGCGAGCACGCTGCACAGAATGAGAAGTCGTGCGGTCGCGCGCTTCATCCGATCGTGAGACCCGCAGCAAGCCAGGATTCATCCTGGTCCGACCAGGCCAGTGTCATCCCGGATCCGGCGTTCGGCATCAGGGCTTGCTCTCCGTTCGGCACAGGGGCCCGAGCCGAGTCAAGGATGGACAACGCCTCAACACGGACGCCGAAGATCAGCTTGGCGGTATCACCATCTAGCCGCGGCTCGATGACGTCGTTGAGCGTCAGCTCGCCACCTTGGTATGTCCAACCGGCGGCCGCTGCTTCCTCAAAGGCGCGAGCGATCCGGAGGCAGGTGGTGCACTTCGGGCTGAGGTCGCGGATGGCTTGTCCGGCCGGCAGCGCCTGCTGACGGTTCAGCAGTTCCACGTAGTAGCGCAGGAAGGCCTCCGCGCCGGCGGCGTCCTTGGTGCGGGCCTCGTCGGGGACCGGGAAGTCCGCCGGGCCCAGAAGAGGCAGCTCGGGGGTCGGGGCGGCGCTGGTCGGGGGCAGGGTGGTGTTCGCCTCCTGCTTCGCTGCACAACCCGTCAGCACCATCGATCCGGCCAGCAGGCAGCCGAGCGTCGTCCGGATCAGGCCCCCGCGGAGATCACGCACAGCGGGAGACTACGCAGGGTGCGGCCTAATCCGGTTCCGTAACTGTGGACAGCCGGGCGCTACCGCCGGATCGGGTGACCGCCCCCTCCGACGAGACCTGGCTCACCGGCGCACAATCCCAGGCCGGGGCGATCAGCTCACCGGAACTGGGGGACGCATGGGCACGGACGACGTCGCGACGGGGACCCACCCGTTCGACACCAGCGGCATCGAGACCGGCGCCGACGGCATCCGGCGGTACACCGGCCTGCCGGTCAACCTCGTGCGGCTCCTCCTGGCCCAGGCGACGACCCGCGGTGACCGGACCGCGATCGTCGAGCTCGGCGGCGGGCAGCTCACCTACTCCGACCTCTGGCAGCGGGCCATGCGCGTCGCGGGCGGTCTCCGCGAGTCGGGAGTCCAGACCGGCGACCGGGTGGCCGTCCAGCTCGGCAACGGCGTCGACTGGGTGCTCGCCTTCTGGGGCGCCCAGCTCGCCGGCGCCGTCGTCGTCCCGATGAACACCCGCCTGGCCCCGGCCGAGGCGGAGTACATCCTCGCCGACTGCGGGGCCGCCCACGTCGTCCGCCCCGGTGAGCCGCTGCCCGACGGCGAGCCCGGGGAGCTGCCCGACCCGGCGCACACCGACGTCGCCGCGCTCTTCTACACGAGCGGCACGACCGGCCGCCCCAAGGGGGCGATGACCACCCACGAGAACTTCCTGAGCACCATCGAGTCCGTCGTCCGCTGCCGCGAGCTCAGCCGCGATCCCGACGTCCGGCACGCGACCCTGATCTCGGTCCCGCTGTTCCACGTCACCGGCTGCAACTCGCAGTTCCTCACCCAGATCTCCCTGGGCGGCACGTCGGTGCTGATGCCCCGCTTCGAGCCGGGTGCCTTCCTCGCCGCGATCCCCGAGCACGGCATCACGCTGGTCACCAGCGTCCCGACCATCTACGAGCTGGTGCTGCGGCACCCGGCCCTAGCCACGACTGACGTCTCGACCGTCCGCACGCTCAGCTACGGGGGCGCGCCGATCGCCCCCGAGCTGGTGCACCGGCTGCGGCAGGCCTTCCCCGCCGCCCGCCTCGGCAACGGGTTCGGCCTCAGCGAGACCTCGGCGCTGGCCACCTTCCTCCCGCACGAGTACGCCGAGACCCACGCCGACGCGGTCGGCTTCCCGACGCCGGTGAACGAGGTCCGCCTCGACAGGCCCGATCCGGGCACCGGCGTGGGGGAGCTGCTGGTGCGCGGGCCCAACGTCGTCGCCGGTTACTGGGGCGACCCGGTGCGGACGGCGGAGACCTTTGTCGACGGCTGGCTGCACACCGGTGACCTCGCGACGATCACCGACGGCATCGTGCGGATCGTCGACCGCGCCAAGGACATGATCAACCGCGGCGGCGAGAACGTGTACAGCGTCGAGGTCGAGAACGCCCTCGCCGAGCACCCCGACGTCCTCGAGGTCGCCGTCGTCGGCGTCCCCGACCCGGTGATGGGGGAGAAGGTCGGCGCCGTCGTCCTGCCCCGGCCCGGGGTGGCCGCCGACGAGCTGGTCCCCTCGCTCTGCTCCTTCGCCCGCCAGCGGCTGGCCGACTTCAAGTGCCCGCAGTTCGTGCGGGTGCTCGACGGTCCGCTGCCGCGCAACGCCGGCGGCAAGGTGCTGAAGAACCCGCTGCGCGAGTCCGAGGGCTGGATCGCCGTCCCGCGCTGACGCCAGGACGGAGGACAGCGGGTTTCGCTAGGTTGTTGCAGATACCCGTCCCCGTCGGCAGGAGCTCCCCGTGCGCATCGGCATGCCCATCTCCTACAGCGGAGGGTTCGACCGGACCACCGCCGTCATCGCCGAGTACGAGAGCGCCGGTCTCGACACGGTCTACGTCGCCGAGGCCTACTCCTTCGACGCCGTCAGCCACCTCGGCTACCTCGCCGCGAAGACGACGACGGTGGAGATCGCGTCGGGGATCCTCAACATCTACTCGCGCACGCCGACGCTGCTGGCCATGACCGCCGCCGGCCTGGACTTCCTCTCCGGCGGCCGCTTCACCCTCGGCATCGGCGCCTCGGGCCCGCAGGTGGTGGAGGGCTTCCACGGTGTGCCCTACACCGCCCCGCTGGCCACGACCCGGGAGGTGGTGGAGGTCTGCCGCGCGGTGTGGCGCCGGGAGAAGGTCGACCACCACGGGGAGCACGTCGACGTGCCGCTCACGCCCGAGCGCGGCGGCAGCGGGCTGGGCAAGCCGCTGAAGCTGATCAACGAGCCGGTGCGGCCGCGGATCCCGATGCTGCTGGCCGCTATCGGCCCCAAGAACGTCGCGCTCGCCGCGGAGCTCTTCGAGGCGTGGCAGCCGGCCTTCATGCTGCCCGAGGGCAGCGCGACGGCGTTCGGGGAGGCGCTGGCCGAGGGTACGGCGCGGCGGGACCCGGAGCTCGGGCCGTTGGAGATCTCCGCCGACACCCAGCTGCTGATCAGCGAGGACGCCGCCGAGCAGGCCGCGGCGCTGGACCAGGTGCGCGCCAAGATCGCGCTCTACGTCGGCGGCATGGGTGCGCGCGGGAAGAACTTCTACAACGACCTGGCCGTGCGGTACGGGTACGCCGAGGCGGCCGCCACCGTGCAGGACCTCTACCTCGCCGGGCGCAAGGACGAGGCGGCCGCCGCGCTGCCCGAGGAGTTCGTCCGGGGCGTCTCGCTGGTCGGCCCGCGCGGCTACGTCGCCGAGCGGGTCGCCGCCTTCGCCGACGCCGGCGTCACCACGCTCAACGCCGTGCCGCTCGCCGCCGACCACGCGCAGCGGGTCCGGGCGATCGAGCAGCTGAAGGCCATGGCCTGAGCGCGCCGCCCGAGGGCGGAGCAGCGCCGCCAGGGCGGGACAGCGGTGCGCGGTCCCGCCGGCGGGGGCCCCGTCAGCCGGGCCAGACGCCGGACGGCGCCTCGACCAGCGGGACCACGCTGCCCCCGGCGGCCACGTGCAGGCTCCACGAGCCGGCCACCCGGTCGTCGTCGAGCACCGTCCGCAGCGCCTCGGCCCAGCCGTCGTCGTCCGCGGTGATCTCCGGCCCGCCGGGCCGGCACAGCGCCAGCGCGAGGTGGCCGGCGCCGCCGAGCTGGTCGCCGAGGACCGACGCGTGCACCTCCCGCAGCCCGACCAGCACCGCGGGATCGGGGGCGCGCGGCAGGTCGTCGACCGGCACGACCACCGGCAGCTGGCGGCCGTCGGTGCCGAACCAGGTCAGCCACAGGCTGCGGGCGCGGAACTCGGCGGAGCCGAGCACGGCGTGCCAACGGTCGGTGAGGTCGCCGGCGGAGCGGACGGGGGCGTCGGCGAGCGAGGGCGTCGTCATGCCCGTCACCGTGCCAGCTACGCGGGTGCTGCTCCGGCGTTGTCCACAGGTCAGCGGTGCGCGATGCCCCCGGGGCCGTGGTCGACCGGGACCTGCTCCGGCGCCGGCGGGGGACCGGGCGGGGTGCCGTCCCCGAACGGCCGGTCGCCGAGCTGCTCGCGGTTGTGCCGCATCAGCCAGCCGGAGGTGTCGGGCCCCTTCGGGATGATCTGCGTCGGGTTGATGTCCGCGTGGACGACGTAGTAGTGCTCCTTGATCTGCGGGAAGTCGATCGTGTCGCCGAACCCCGGGGTCTGGAACAGGTCGCGCGCGTAGGCCCACAGCACCGGCATCTCGCTGAGCTTCTGCCGGTTGCACTTGAAGTGGCCGTGGTAGACGGTGTCGAACCGCGCCAGGGTCGTGAACAGCCGGACGTCGGCCTCGGTGATCTGCCCGCCCATCAGGAAGCGCCGGTGCTCCAGCCGGTCGCTCAGCCAGTCCAGCGCGGTGAACAGCCGGTCGTAGGCCTTGTCGTAGGCGCGCTGCGAGCCGGAGAACCCGCAGCGGTACACCCCGTTGTTCACCTCGGTGTAGACCCGCTCCATCACCTCGTCCATCTCGTCCCGCAGGTGTTCCGGGTAGAGGTCGGGGGCGCCCTCGCGGTGGTGGGCGGTCCACTGGGTGGAGAAGTCCAGCGTCATCTGCGGGAAGTCGTTGGTGACGACGGCGCCGCTCGGGACGTCGACAATCGCCGGCACCGTGATGCCGCGCGGGTACTCGGGGTCGCGGGCGAGGAACGCCTCCTGCAGCCGCTCGTAACCGAGCACCGGGTCGCGGCCGCCGGGGTCGAGGTCGAAGGTCCAGCTGCGCTCGTCGTGGGTCGGCCCGCACATCCCCATCGAGATGGCGTCCTCCAGGCCCAGCAGCCGGCGGACGATCACCGAGCGGTTCGCCCACGGGCAGGCCCGGGCGACGACCAGCCGGTACCGCCCCGCCTCGACCGGCCAGCGGCCGGTGCCGTCGGACGTGATGCGGTCGGAGATGTACTGGGAGTCGCGCGAGTACTCCGCCTCGACGTAACCGGATCCACTGCTCTGTTGGCTCACCGCTGAACCGTGCCCGGCGCGCTCGGGGCTCACACGCCGCGGTCGATTGCGTTCCGGTGACCATCCTCGCCGCCACGCGGCGGCGGTCAGAGCCGGCTGGTCGTCGCCTCGTCCTCGACGCCGCCGAAGTAGTGGTCGAGCACCTCGCGGAACACCGGCTGCTCCGGCGCGGCGTGGGCGAACAGGGTCATCGACGAGCGCAGCTTCTGCGCGTCGATCGACCCCATGACCCGCACCGGGTCGTCGGTGTCCAGCGCGGTGAGCGCCCGCGCGGACTCGACCAGCCGGCGGCCGAGCGTCGGGTGCTCCAGGTAGGCGCGGGCCTCCGCCGGCCCGGAGAGCGCGAACCGCTGCGCCATCCCGCTGCGCCCCAGCCCGGCGATCTGCGGGAAGACGAACCACATCCAGTGCGTGCGCTTCTCACCGGCGCGCAGCTCGGCCAGCGCCTGGTCGTAGGTCTGGGCCTGGGCGTCGACGAACCGGCGCAGGTCGAAGGCATCGCTCACCGGTGCCAGGGTGCCGCACCGCGGCAGAACCCGCCCCGGGCACCCCGGGGCGGCAGACGAAACAGGATCTTCACCGGCGGGCCCCGGCGACGACATCTGCGGCCGGTGACATGGTTCCCGACCCGCCCAGCGGCGGGGCGCACCTAGGGTTCCGCCGTCCGCGGGTCTGGTCCGAGAGGTGCAGCGGGGCTCCGGCTCCGTTCCACGGCGGGACAAAAGCCCGGGAGGTCTGGCTCCGGACGTCCGCGTCCGGACGACTCCCGGAGCGCCCGTGCCCCTCGTTCCCCCGGACGACCGCCTCGTCGGGCGGTGGCGGCGCAGCCTGCTGATCCGCCCCGACGGGTCGGAGGACCGCACCACCTCCGTGGTCTGGCTCCAGGCCGGCCGCCGGTACGTCGACCTGCGGCTGCCCGCCGGGATCCCCGACGCCGGCCCGGTGGGCGACCTGGCGGCCGGTGAGCTGGCCGCGCTGGCCGCCGTCGAGGGGTTCGCCGGCGAGCTGTGCGCCGACGGGCGGTGGACGCGCTGGGAGCGCACCGTCGACCTCCAGCCGGCGCAGCGCTTCCCCGACGAGGGGCTCCTCGAACCGCACGGCGCCGACCTGGTCGAGACCGGCCGGCACGCCCGCTACCTCGAGCGGTGGCAGCCCACCCGCCGGGAGCCGGCGCAGCCCGTGTGCGCCGCCGAGCTGGAGGACGTCGACACCGGCGCGCCCGCGCTGCTCGTCCGCGTCGGGGACGACGTCGGCTGGGCCCGCGGGCGCCGGGAGCAGCTGCCGCCCGGCGGCACCCTGGCCGACGTCGTCGCGTCCGGGTCCCGCGCCCGCACCCTCGCCGCCTTCGACACCGAGGTCGCCCTCGGCGCGGTCGCGGCCGACGGCCGGGTCGTCCTCGCCGCCTCCAGCCTGCCCGGCCGCGCCGGCGCCACCCTCGCGCTCAGCGCCGGCGGCGACGGCCTGCAGGCCCTCGACCACGCGCCCGACGGCGCTCCGGTGCGCCGCCGCTGGCGGATCCGCGCCGTCGAGGGCGACCCCGCCGCGCTCCCCGTCCAGCAGCCTTCCCGAGTTCCGATGCAGTTCCCGCACCCAGAGGAGAGATCGGCATGACCAGCCTGACCGACTTCACCGAGGTCCCCGTGATCGACGTCTCCGGCCTCCGCGGCGACGACCCCGCCGAGCACCGGCGGGTCGCCGACCAGCTCGGCCGGGCCGCCCGCGAGGTGGGCTTCTTCTACGTCAGCGGCACCGGCATCGACCCGGCGCTCGCCGTTGACCTGCTCCGCGCGACGAAGGAGTTCTTCGACCTCCCGGTCGAGGAGAAGATGCGCACCTACATCGGCCGGTCCACGAACCACCGCGGGTACGTGCCGATCGGCGAGGAGGTCTTCGCCGGGGGCACCCGCGACCTCAAGGAGGCCTTCGACCTCGGCGCCGACCTGCCCGCCGACGACGCCGACCACCTCGCCGGCCGGATGCTCGGCCCGAACCAGTGGCCGGACCTGCCGGGCTTCGCCGAGCCGGTCGCCGCCTGGTACGACGCGGTCCTGGCGCTGGGCCGGGCGCTGCTGCACGGCTTCGCCCTCGCCCTCGGCGAGCCGGCGGACGCCTTCGACCGCTACGTGACCAAGCCGCCGTCGCAGCTGCGGCTCATCCACTACCCGCACGACCCGGCGGCGAAGGACGCCGTGGGCATCGGGGCGCACACCGACTACGAGTGCTTCACCCTGCTGCTGCCGACCGCTCCGGGCCTTGAGGTGCTCAACGGCGCCGGCGAGTGGATCGACGTGCCGCCGCGCGAGGGAACGCTGGTGGTCAACGTCGGCGACATCCTCGAGCTGTGGACCAACGGCCGCTTCGTGGCCACCACCCACCGGGTGCGCAAGGTGGCGGAGGAGCGCTACTCCTTCCCGCTGTTCTTCAACGTCGACCACGACACCCTGGTCGCGCCGCTGCCGCAGTTCGTCGCCGAGGGGGAGCCGGCCCGCGAGCCGCTCCTCGCCGGTGACCACCTGTTCGCCCAGACCGCGCAGAGCTTCAGCTACCTGCGGGCCCGGATCGCCGCCGGCGAGCTGGAGCTGCCCGAGGGCAGCCTGCAGCTGTCGTCCTTCGGGCAGGAGGCGCTGCAGGCCGCCGGGCAGACGGCGTGAGCGCACTGCGCTGGCAGGACGCCGCCTGGCCCGACCTGCGCGCGGCGCTCGGCACCCGTCCCACCGAGGTCGGCCTGCTCCCGGTGGGCGCGATCGAGCAGCACGGCCCGCACCTGCCGACCGGCACGGACACCCTCGTGGCGACGGCGGTCTGCGAGCAGGCCGCCGTGCTGGTCGACGGCGTCGTCCTGCCCGCCGTCCCGGTCGGGGTCAGCTACGGCCACGGCACCGACCTCCCCGGCACGCTGTCGCTGAGCCCCGCGCTGCTGGCCGAGGTGCTCAAGGCGCACGTCGCCTGGGCGGCGGCCTCCGGCCTGCGGCGGGTGCTGATCGTCAACGCCCACCTCGGCAACACCGCCACGATCGGCACCGCCACCGACTGGCTGCGGCTCTACGCCCCCGAGGTGCGCGTCGGCAGCGTCGACTGGTGGGCCTCCGACGAGGCGCTGCTCGCCGAGGTCACCGCCGACGGCGGCGACATCCACGCCAACCGCGCCGAGACGTCGATGGTGCTGGCGATCGCTCCGCACCTCGTCCACCGCGACCGCATGGCCGACGCCGACGACGAGGACCGGACCGCCGACCTGGTCTTCCGGTACACCGCGCCGTCGCTGTCCACCAACGGCGTGACCGGCCGGCCGTCCGAGGCGAGCGCCGAGCTCGGCGAGGAGCTCCTCGGCCGCGCCGCCCGCGCCGTCGCCGACCGGGTCGAGCGGGGCCGGACCGAGGAGCCGCCGCTCGGCGTCCCCGCCCGGCCACCGCTGGCCGTCTGACCGGCCCGGCCACCGCCGGCCGGCTGACCGGCCGGGCCACGGCTGGTCGGCTGACCGGCCCCCACGCACCCCGCGGGCTCCGCACCCGGCGCCCGTCCGACCTCCCCGAGGAGAACCCATGGACACCGTGCACGCACTGCAGGACGACCACGCCGCGCTGGCCGCCGAGCTGGCGGGCAAGGGGGTGAAGTACGCCGTCGGCGGCTGGATCGACGTCAACGGCCGGAGCAAGAGCAAGGTCGTGCCGATCGACCACCTGCCCAACCTGCTCGCCGGGTCCGAGCGCTACACCCCGCGCGGCATGGGCGACCTCGGCCGGATGAACCCCTACGAGGACGAGGTCGTGGCGCTTCCCGACCTGGCCACCCTGCAGGTGCTGCCGTGGGACCGCCGGTTCGTCTGGATGGCCGCCGACATGGCCTACGGCGGCACGACGCCGTTCGCGCTCTGCCCCCGCTCCACGCTCAAGCGTCAGCTCGCCCGCGCCGCCGACCAGGGGCTCGTCGCCAACCTCGGCATCGAGACCGAGTTCTACGTCTTCCGCCCGGTCGAGGACGAGACCGACGAGCTGGTGCCCATGGCGGCCAGCAGCCTGATGAAGCCGACGCCCGCCTACGACCTGGAGAGCACCTTCGACTCCATGCCGTTCCTCGACCGCATGGTCGATGCGATGAGCGAGCTCGGCTTCGGCGTCTACAGCTTCGACCACGAGGGCGGCGACGGGCAGTACGAGTTCGACTTCGGCTACGCCCCGGCGCTGGAGACCGCCGACCGGATCACGCTGTTCCGCGTGATGACCCGCCAGATCGCCAAGCAGTGCGGGCTGATGGCCACCTTCATGCCCAAGCCGGTGACCGGCGGCTGGGGCTCGGGCCACCACTACAACATGAGCCTGGAGAACGCCGAAACCGGCGAGAACCTCTTCCGGGACGCCGACGACCCCGCCGGAAAGGGCTGGAGCAAGACCGCCTACGCGTTCACCGCCGGCATCCTCCGGCACGCGCCGGCCTTGGCCGCGGTCGCGACGCCGACCGTCAACTCCTACAAGCGGCTCGCGCCCCGCCTGGCCGACGGCTCGATCTCCTGGGCGCCGACCTTCGCCGCCTACGGCCACAACAACCGCTCCTGCCTGCTGCGGATGCCGGCCAACCGGCCCGCCGTGGAGAACCGGGGCGTCGACTCCGCCGCCAACACCTACCTGGCGTTCGCGCTGATGCTGGCCGCCGGGCTGGAGGGGATCGAGCTCGGCCTGGACCCCGGCGACCCGGTCGAGGGCGCCACCTACGACTGGTCCGGCTCCGAGGCGCCGCGGCTGCCCCGCACCCTGCTGGAGGCCGTGGAGGCGTTCGAGGCCGACCCGCTGGTGCACGAGGTGTTCGCTCCGCAGTTCGTCACCGAGTACGCCGACATGAAGCGGCGGGAGTGGGACGACTTCCACGCCTCGGTCACCGACTGGGAGCGCCGCCGCTACCTGCGGGACCTGTGAGCGGGTAGCAAGGCTCCCGTGCCCCCGATCGTCGACCTGTCCGTCCCGCTCGACGAGGACGTCGCCGTCTTCCCGGGCGATCCGCCGCTGCGCACCCGCCCGGCGGCGACGGTCGCGGTCGAGGGCTTCAACGTGCTGCACCTGGCGATGGGCTCGCAGACCGGCACGCACGTGGACGCGCCGTTCCACGTGCGTGCCGACGGGCTGCGGATCGACGAGCTGCCCCTGGACCGCTTCCTCGGTCCGCTCGTCGTCGCCGACGTCCGGGGCCTCGGCCCCCGGCGGCCGATCGGCCCGGGCCGGCTGGCCCCGGTGCGCGACCGGCTGCGCGCCGGGGTGGCGCTGGTGCTGCACACCGGGTGGGCGGCGCACCGCGGGACGCCGGCCTACTTCGACCACCCGTACCTGACCCCGGACGCCGCGGCACAGCTGCTGGACGCCGGCGTCCGCACCGTGGGCATCGACGCGCCCAACCTCGATCCGACGGTGCTCGACGGCACCGGTCCGGCGCAGCTGCCGGTGCACCAGCTCGTCGCCGCGGCCGACGGCGTCCTGGTGGAGAACCTGACCGGCCTCGAGCAGGTCGACCGCCCCGGGGCCTGGCTCAGCGTGCTGCCGCTGCGGCTGGCCGGGGCCGACGGCGCCCCCTGCCGCGCGGTGGCCTTCTGGCCCGGGAACGAGCCGGTCACCCGCGTGTGACGGGGGCCACCCTCTCGTCACACGAAGGGAACACCGGCGGAAACCGCAGGTCACGCGGGCCCAGTTCACTGATCCGCGACCCACTCCGGTGGGGCGCACCTAGGGTTCCGCTCCCGGTCTGACCGGGGGGCCTGGTCCGAGAGGTGCAGGCGGGACTCGTCCCGTTCCACGGCGGGACAAAAGCCCGGGAGACAGTCGCTGCCGGCTGCCTCCTGGCCGGCGCCGATCCCACACGGAGGTATGGGATGACGCACTCGACCGCCGCAGCACCCGCCCGCAGCGGTGCCGGGCACGCCGGACCCGCGCCGTCCCGCGACGACGTCGTCGCCGAGCTGCGCGACCTGCACGTCGGGTTCACCCGCAACGGCCGGCAGGTCGAGGCGGTCCGGGGCGTCGACCTGGAGATCGGGCGGGGGGAGATCCTCGGCCTGGTCGGCGAGTCCGGCTCCGGCAAGAGCGTGCTCAGCCTCGCGCTGCTGGGGCTGCTGCCGGAGGGCTCGCACCCGCGCACCAGCGGGGTCGCCCGGGTGGCCGGCACCGACATGCTCACCGCGAGCCCGGAGGTGCGCCGGCAGGTCCGCCGGGTCTCGCTGGGTGCGGTCTTCCAGGACCCGATGACCTCGCTGAACCCGACGATGAAGGTCGGCCGGCAGGTGGCCGAGGCGGCCGGCTCGATGCAGGAGGCGCTTCGGCTGCTGAACGCGGTCGGGGTCCCCGACGCCGAGCGCCGGCTGGACGCCTACCCCCACGAGCTCTCCGGCGGGCTGCGCCAGCGGGTCATGATCGCGATGGCCGTCGCCGGCGACCCGGCCCTGGTCATCGCCGACGAGCCGACCACCGCCCTCGACGTGACCGTCCAGGCGCAGGTCCTCGCCCTGCTCCGCCGGCTGCGCGACGAGGTCGGCTGCAGCGTCCTGCTGATCACCCACGACCTGGGTGTCGCCGCGCAGGTGAGCGACCGGGTGGCCGTCATGTACGCCGGGCGGGTCGCCGAGGTGGGGCCGACCGCCACCGTCCTGCGAGAGCCCGCGCACCCCTACACCGTCGGCCTGATGCGCTCCCGGCTCACCCTGGCCACCGACCGCACCCGCCCGATCCAGGCGCTGGAGGGCGGCGCCCCCGATCCGGCCGACCTCCCGCCCGGCTGCCCCTACGAGCCCCGCTGCCCGCTGTCCACCGAGGCATGCACCACCCTGGTCCCCGACGCGCTGCCGATCGGGAACGGGCACCGCCGGGCCTGCATCGCCGCACCGGAGGCGGTGCTCGCGCTGGCCGCCGCCCCCGCACCCGCGCCGCTGCCCGCGGCGGGCGGCAACGATCGGTCGGCCGGGCTGCCGACGGGCACCGCGGTCCGGGCGCAGGGCGTCCGCAAGACCTTCAAGGTCCGAGCCGGGCGGGGGCGCAAGGCCTCGCTCGGCGCCCTCCGCGGCGTCTCGCTGGAGGTGCGCGAGGGCGAGTGCGTGGCGCTGGTGGGGGAGAGCGGCTCGGGCAAGTCGACGCTGCTGCGGGTCATCGCCGGGCTGGAGAAGCAGACCGCCGGCGACGTGGCGATCGGCGGCGCCGCCGGCCGGCCGCAGATGGTGTTCCAGGACTCCGGCGCCTCGCTCACCCCGTGGATGACCGTCGGCCAGCTGCTCGACGAGCGCCTGCGCACCGAGGGGATCGGCAAGGCCGAGCGGCGCAGCCGGGCGCTGGAGGCCCTGCGACGGACCGGGCTGCCCGACGCGGTCCACGACGCCCGCGGCAGCGAGCTCTCCGGTGGCCAGCGCCAGCGGGTCGCGCTGGCCCGGGCCACGGTCGTGCCGCCGGAGGTGCTGCTCTGCGACGAGCCCACCAGCGCGCTGGACGTCTCGCTCGCGGCCACGGTGCTCAACCTGATCCAGGACCTGCGCCGCTCGCTGGGCATGGCCGTCGTCTTCGTCACCCACGACCTCTCGGTCGCCCGGGTGGTCTCCGACCGGATCGCGGTCATGTACCTGGGTCGCATCGTGGAGGTGGGGGAGGCCGACGAGGTCATCCGGCAGCCCAAGCACCCGTACACGAAGTCGCTGCTGGCCGCCGTGCCCGACTTCGGCGTCGCCCCGCCCGCGCTGAAGGGCGATCCGGCGTCGCCGCTGGCACCGCCGCCGGGGTGCGAGTACCACCCCCGCTGCCCGTTCGCCGTGGACGAGTGCGCGGACCCGAAGCTCTTCGTCCCGCTGGAGCGCCTCCGGTTCGGCACCGAGCTCCTGCTCGACGCCGACTCCCGGCGCGTGGCCTGCATCCGCCAGAAGGAGATCTGACGTGGCCGTTGCCGAGATCGCGCCGCCCGCGGCGACGCCCACGCGCAGCCGCCGGGGAAGCAGGTCCTGGGGCCGCCGGGCCGACCTGGCCGCGGCCGGCCTGCTCGGGGCGCTCACCCTGGTCGCCCTCGCCGCACCGGTGCTGGCCCCGTACGGTCCCCTCGACGTCGTCGGGATGCCGTCCGCCGCGCCGATGACCGACGGCTTCCTGCTCGGCAGCGACAGCGTCGGCCGCGACATCCTCAGCCGCGTCATCTACGGCCTGCGGTCGAGCTGGTTCGCCGCGCTCGCGGTGGTGGCCCTCGGCCTGTTCATCGGTGGGCTGGTCGGACTGGTCGCCGGCACCCGCGGTGGGTGGGTCGACACCGTGCTGATGCGCATCACCGACGGGTTCCTCTCGCTGCCCTCGGCGGTGGTCGCGATCGCCGTCGTCGCCGCGCTGGGCAAGGGCCTGGTCAACACGCTGATCGCGGTCTCCATCGTCTGGTGGCCCTTCTACGCCCGCATCATCCGCGGCGAGATCCGGGCGCTGGCGGTCCGGCCGCACGTGGAGGCGGCGCGGCTGGCCGGTGCCGGGTCGGTGCGCATCGCCACGCGGCACCTGCTCCCTGGAGCGGTGCCCGCCGCCGTCGTCACCGCCAGCCAGGACCTCGGGATCCTGGTGCTCACCCTCGCCGGACTGTCCTTCCTCGGGCTCGGGCAGTCCGCGCCCGCCCCGGAGCTGGGGGCCGACGCCGCCCGGAACCTCAGCTTCCTGCTGCAGGACTGGTGGATCCCGGTGATGCCCGGTCTCGCCGTCGCGGTGCTCGCGCTGTGCGCGAACGTCGCCGGCGACGGCATCCGCAACCTCATGTCCGGTCGCTGAGAGGACTCCACCGTGCTTCTCCTCGTCGCCAAGCGGCTCGCCGCCGTCGTGCTCATCCTGCTGGCGCTGACCGCCGTGCTGTTCGGGCTGCAGCAGGTGTCCAGCACCGATCCGGTGCGCACCATGCTCGGCGCCAACGCCTCCCAGGAACTCGTCGCCGAGACCCGGGCCGAGCTGGGCCTGGACGACCCGCTCGCGGCCCAGTACTTCCGCTACGTCGGCAACCTGGTGCAGGGCGACCTCGGTGACTCCTTCCGCACCCGGCGCGCGGTGAGCGAGGACATCGGCACCTTCCTGCCCGCGACGCTGGAGCTGGCCGCGTTCGGGCTGCTGCTCGCCGTGGCGCTCGGCGTGCTCTTCGCCGTGGCGACGACGCTGCGCTGGCCCGGCGCCCGGCTGTTCCGGTTCGTGCTCATGGCCGGCGCCGCGATGCCCGCGTTCCTGCTGGCCCTCGGCGGGATCATCGTCTTCTACAAGACGCTGGGCTGGCTGCCGGCGACCGGGCGCACCGGCATCTCCGACGCCCCGACCGGGCCCACCGGGCTGCTCACCGTCGACGCGGTGCTGAACGCCCGGCCGGACGTGCTCGGCGACGCCCTCCTGCACCTGCTGCTGCCCGCGATGGCGATCGCGATCGGGCCGGCGGTCGCCATCGGCCGCGTGCTGCGCTCCAGCCTGGTCTCGACGCTGCGCACCGACTACACCCGCACCGCCCGGGCCAAGGGCCTGACCGACTTCCAGGTCATGCGCAGGCACGTGCTGCGGAACTCGGTGGGGCCGGCGCTGTCCATGACCGGGCTGCAGGTCGGGCTGATGTTCGCCGGCGTCCTCGTCGTCGAGCTCATCTTCTCCTGGCCCGGCCTCGGCCAGTACACCGCGCAGAGCATCCCCGTCGACGACTTCACCGCCATCGCCGGCGTCATGTTGGTGCTCGGCGTCGCCTACGTCCTGATCAACACCCTGGTGGACCTGCTCCAGGCCGCCGCCGACCCCCGAATCGAGGCCTGACCCCCCGTGTCGCACGACCACGGTCACTCCCACAGCCACGCCCTCAAGGGCGCCGACGAGTTCCCGCACTGGCAGCTGCCCCCGCGCACGCCGGGCCCGGTGGCGGTCAACCGCCCCCGCGGCGAGCGCGGCTTCGCCGGCATCCAGACGTTCATGAAGTTGCCGGTCTGTCTCACCCCGGAGGACCTCACCGCCGGCGAGATCGACGTCGCCGTGCTCGGCGTCCCGTGGGACGGCACCGTGACCGGCCGGGCCGGCACCCACCTGGGCCCGATGGCGATCCGGTCAGCGGACTACATCGGCGGCTACGGGTCGAGCCTGCCGCACCTCGACGTCCGGGTGGACCCGCTGGCGCACCTGCGCGCCTGCGACTACGGCGACGCCGAGGTGCTGGTCGGCAACACCCTGGGCACCTTCGACCTGGTCCGCGAGTTCGTCGGCGGCGTCGTCGACGCCGGGGTGGTGCCGATCGTCCTGGGCGGCGACCACGCCATCACCTGGCCCTGCGCCACCGCGGTGGCCGACGCCTACGGCCACGGCAAGGTCGGCATCATCCACTTCGACGCGCACGCCGACACCGCGCCGGACTCCCCGGGCTCGCTGGCCAGCCACGGCACCCCGATGCGCAAGCTGATCGAGAGCGGCGCCGTCCCGGGCAAGAACTTCGTCCAGGTGGGCCTGCGCGGGTACTGGCCCGACGCCCCGATCCTCGACTGGATGGAGGAGCACCAGCTCCGCACCCACTTCATGGCCGAGATCCGCCGGGACGGGTTCGACACAGTCCTGGAGCGGGCCCTCGACGAGGCCCTCGACCAGGCCGACCACCTCTACATCTCCCTCGACGTCGACGTCTGCGATCCCGCCTACGCGCCCGGCACCGGGACGCCGGAGCCCGGCGGGCTCACCAGCGCGGAGATCCTCCGGACCGTCCGCCGGCTGGCCGCCGAGGTCGGCATCGTCGGGATGGACGTCGTCGAGGTGAGCCCTCCCTACGACGGCACGGCGGGGATCACCGCCCTGCTGGCGCACCGCGCCGTGCGCGAGGCGATGACCGGCATGGCGATGCGCCGGATCGGTCTCACCTCACCCGACTACGTCGACCCCCGTTCGGCCGGCACCGGCGCCGCCCGCACCCACCGCACGTCCTGATCCCGTCACCCCCGAGGAGCCCCCCGTGCAGCAACCCCTTCTCGTCGGCCGGCCCGTGCTGGTCGTCGTCGACATCCAGCAGGCCGGCGCGATGCCGCCCGACGTCGCGGGCATGACCTTCATGCCCGGCTTCGACGGCCGGGTGGAGCGCGCCGAGCGGCTGGTCGCCGCGGCCCGGGCCGCCGGCGTGCCGATCGTGTTCTTCCAGGAGCTGCACCGCCCCAGCGGCATCGACTTCGGCCGCGAGCTCGACGGGGCCGAGGGCCGGCACTGCGTCGACGGCGAGCCCGGCACCGACCTGTGGCCCACGTTGATGCCCGACCCGGCGGCCGACGACCGCGAGTTCTTCATCATGAAGCGCCGCTACTCCGGCTTCATCGGCACGGAGTTCGAGATCGTGCTGCGCGCGGTGCAGGCCCAGACGCTGATCCTGATCGGCGGCCTCACCGACGTCTGCGTCCAGTACACGTTCGCCGACGCCCACCAGCGCGACTTCCACGTGCGGGTGGTCGAGGACTGCGTCGGCGGCTCGACGACGGCCCGCCACGAGGCGGCGCTGGACGCCATGGAGTACCTGCAGTCCGGCGCCCGCCGGAGCACCGAGGAGATCGTCGCCGCGTTCGGCGCGCTGGGCGCCCCGCGTGAGCTCGTGGAGGTGGGGGCATGACCCGCTCGGCATCCCGCGTGCTGCGCCGGCTGGCGCTGCCGCTCGCGGCGGCGTTCGTCCTGACCGCCTGCGGTGGCGGCGGCGAGCAGCCGCAGGTGACCAGCGAGGCGCCGACCGACGGCGTCCTGCGGCTGTCCTTCCTGCAGGACCCGGGCCAGCCGCCGGACCCCGACATCTACTACGCCGGGCAGGGGCTGATCCTCACCCAGAACATCTACGAGGGCCTGCTGCAGTACGAGGTCGGCACGGACGTGCCGACCCTGGCCCCGGCGCTGGCCACCGACTGGGAGGTGTCCGAGGACAACCGGGTCTACACCCTGACGCTGCGCGAGGGCGTGACGTTCCACGACGGCACGCCGTTCGACTCCTCGGCGGTCAAACCGTCCTTCGACCGCCGGCTGGCCGTCGGGCAGGGACCGGCCTACATGGTCACCGACGTCGTGTCGGTGGAGACGCCCAGCCCGACCGAGGTGGTCATCACGCTGAGCGCGCCGAACTCGGCGTTCCTCGACTACCTCGCCTCGCCCTACGGGCCCAAGATGATGAGCCCCACGGTCCTGTCCGAGCAGGCCGGGGACGACTTCGCCCAGACCTACCTGCAGACCAACGACGCCGGGACCGGGCCGTACACGCTCACCCGGGCCGACGTCGGCCAGGCCTACCAGATGCAGGCCTACGAGGACTGGTGGGGCGGCGACGTCCACTTCGACACCGTCGAGATCCCGGTCATCACCGACCTGTCCACCCAGCAGCTCATGCTCAACGACGGCGAACTGCACGCGATCCTGCACGACCTCAACGCGCCGGCGGTGGAGGACTACCTCGGCAACGACGACGTCACCAGCTACAGCCTCCCGTCGTTCATGACCGAGCAGATGTACCTCAACCCCAACACCGGGCTGTTCACCGACGTGGCGGCCCGGCGGGCGTTCCAGCAGGCCATCGACATCGAGGCGCTGCGGGAGCAGGTCTTCGCCGGCCGCAGCGAGGAGCCGACCGGCAACTACCCCGCCGGCCTGCTGCCCGCGGAGCTGGACGTCCAGGACATCCAGGCGGACACCGCGCCGCTGGAGGAGATCGCCGCGAACGCCTCGGCCGAGGAGAAGACGATCGTGCTGGGCTACGACACCAGCCAGCCCGACGACCAGCAGCTGGCCAACCTGGTCAGCGCCAAGCTGCAGGGCCTGGGGCTGACGCCGGAGGTGCAGGGCTACACGACCTCGGAGGTGTTCGGCTGGATCGGCAACCAGGAAGGCGCGCCCAACGCGTTCTTCAGCTCCTACTGGCCCGACGCGGCGCACCCGTACACCTCGGCGCACATCCTGTACGCCCAGGACGGTGGCCTTAACTACCTCGGCTGCTGGGACCCCGCGATCGAGGAGCTCTTCCCGAGCGCCCTGGAGACCGGTGACCCGGAGATCTTCGCCGAGATCGGGGAGCTGGCCACGGGGACCGGGTGCTGGACGAACCTGGCCTACCGGAAGGACTTCATGGTCGCGCAGAACTGGCTCGAGGGGGTCGAGGAGTCCAAGGACATCGCGGCGACGATGAGCCTGCGGATCGCCGGCCTGTCGGCCTGAGCACGACGGGAGGGCCGGCGGGCAACCGCCGGCCCTCCCGGTTCCCGCGGAACGGGCACCCGCCCGTCCCGTCGCACGCGATCGAGGGAGAGGTCATGGCCAGGACCGGAGTGCGGGACGTCGTGCTGCTGACGCTGGGCTGGGAGGAGCTGGAGAAGAGCGTCTCCGTCGACGGCGCGCCGGCCGGCGAGCGCATGCGCGAGCCCGTGCCCGGGATCCTGCTGCTCTGCGACGGCGGCTGGCTGCTGCTGGACACCGGTTTCAACACCGCGCTGCTGCACGACCCGGCGCTGCGCCGGCGCTTCTACGGCGACCCGTCGCACCGGGCGATCCTGCCCGGCCCGGGGGAGCCGCTGGACGAGGTCCTCGCGCACGCCGGCATCGACATCGCCGAGGTGCAGGCGGTGGGCCTGAGCCACCTGCACCTGGACCACGCCGGCGGGCTGCGGCACTTCACCGGCCGGCCCGTGCACGCCCAGCGCCGCGAGCTGGAGTTCGGGCTGACGCCGGAGGCCGAGCAGCACGCGATCTACCGGATCGACTTCGACGACCCCCGGCACGACTGGCGCCTCGCCGACGGCGACGTCGAGATCGCGCCCGGGGTGACCGCCGTGCTGACCCCGGGGCACACGCCCGGCCACCAGAGCTTCGTCGTCGACCTGGACGACAGCGTCGGCGGTGGCGGCTACGTCTTCGCCTTCGACGCCGCCGACCTCACCGAGAACATCACCGACGAGGTCTCCATCGGCGGGCGGGTGAACGCCTCGCCGGAGGAGTGCGTCGAGCAGATCCGGCGGCTGAAGTCGCTCGCCGCCGCCCGCGGCTACCCGCTGGTCCCCGGGCACGACCCGCACGTCTGGCCCGAGCTCACCGCGCGGACCGCCGAGCGCTTCGGCCGCACCCCCGCGCGCTGAGGCCCCGCTACGCGCGGGGGTACAGCGCCCGCGACGTCGCCAGCGCGAGGCCCGGCACCAGGCCGCCAACCGGGTAGAGCGCGGCGCTGCGCACCGGCCGGGCCGCCTCCGCCGGCGGCGCCGGGTCGGGTCGGGAGCGCCGGCGGCGGAGTACGGGGAAGGCCATGGCCGGACGATGCCGGGCGCACGTTTCCGCCCGTCGCGGCGCGCGGTGAACAGCGTGTTGCGGCCGCACCGATGACTTCGCGGCGGCGCCGCCGTCGTACCGGGCATGCAGACGACGACGCTCGACCTCGGCCCGCAGACCGCCGAGCTGGCCCGCGTGGTGGCCGGGGTGCGGAACGCCCAGCTGGGTGACCCCACCCCGTGCGCGGGCATGTCGGTGGCCGGCCTGCTCGACCACCTCACCGGCCTGGCGCTGGCGTTCCGGCTGGCCGCGGAGAAGACCGCGTTCGACGGCGGTCCGTCGGCCGACGCGGCGAACATCCCCGCGGACTGGCGCACCCGGCTGCCCGCGCAGCTCGAGGCGCTGGCCGCCGCCTGGCGCGACCCGGCCGCGTGGGAGGGGGAGACCGAGGTGGCCGGCGTGCGCATGCCCGCGCCGGCGATGGCCGCCGTCGCCCTGGACGAGGTGCTGGTGCACGGTTGGGACCTCGCCGTCGCCACGGGCCAGGCCTACCGGGCGGATCCGGCCGCCGTGCAGGCCTGCCTGGAGTTCGTCGGCGACCGCAGCGACCCGTCGCAGGAGCCCGAGGGGCTGTTCGGCCCGCCCGTGCCGGTGCCGGACGGCGCACCGGCGCTCGACCGGCTGCTGGGCCGCACCGGCCGCGATCCCCGCTGGCGGGCCCGGGCCGAGCCAGCATGATGGCGGGGTGAGCGCCGCTCCTCCGTCCCGGGCCGGTGGAGGGGTCCGGCTGGTCACCCTGGCGGTGCTCGCCGTCCTGGCCGGCGGCGGCTGGGCCGGCGGGCTGGGGTTCCTGGCCGACCCGAGCGGCGGGGGGCTGGGCATGACGACGGCGGAGCTGCCGGACTGGCCCCTGCTCGGCGACTACACGCTGCCCGGCATCGCGCTGGTGCTGCTCTTCGGCCTGCTGCCCCTGGTGCCGTTGGTCCTGCTGCTGCGACGGGACCCCCGCGGGTGGACGGCGACGGCGGCGGTGGGCGCCCTGCTCGTCGGCTGGATGGTCGTCCAGCTGGTCGCGCTCGGCCTGGCCTTCCCGGCGATGCAGCTGGCCTTTCTCGCCGTCGGACTGCTGCTCGTCTGCGTCGGCCTGGGCCGGCGCCGCGGGCAGGCCTGACCGGGACGGGTCCGGCGCCGCCCCCGCGGGGACGGCGCCGGACCGGGGTGCGCCTCGGGGTCAGGCGTCCCCGTGCTCGGCGAGCGGGAGCCCGCGGTGGGTCTCGGAGTGCCCGCAGGTGCAGGCGCCGGCGGGGCAGTGCGAGCAGGACGCGCTCGGCGGCAGGTCGAGTGCGGGGTTGCCGTCGAAGAAGCCGACCGGCTTGAGCATGAACCCGATGTAGGCCACCGGCATGACCGGCCAGTCCTCGGGCCGCACGATGTGGTGGGCGCCGAGGGTGTACCAGAGCACGACGTCGGTGTTCTCCAACGGGGCGTCGTCGGCGATGTACTCGGGCAGGCCCTGGGCGTCGGGTGACTGGTAGGGGTAGTTGCCCGAGGCGTACATCTCCCGCGGGTCGTACTTCGTCACCCACAGGTTGTGCTGCACGAAGCGGGCCCGGTCGTAGATCGCGGAGCCCTCCTGCAGCATCGAGGGGACGACCTCGCGGGGCATGAGCTTGTAGCCGACCGGGCTGCCCAGCTCGTTGACCTTCGAGGGGTTGACGATCTTCCAGTACCGGGCGGTGGAGAACTCCCAGTCCCGTGCGCCCTCGGCCTCGGAGCGCACCGGCGTCTCCCGGGTGATCCAGGCGTTGTGGTGGGGGTTGAGCGCGGGGTCGGGCTCGGGGATGGAGTCCACCTCGAGGACTGTGTTGGCCGGTCCGTCGATCGCCATGTCCATGCGGACGTTGAAGTGGTGCTGGTGGTGCGGCCCGTACAGGCCCGGGGCGACGAGGTTGCCGTACCGCGGCTTCTCGCCCTCGGCGATCGCGCCGGTGGTGAGGACGCCGGTGAGCTTCACCTCGTACTCGATGTTGCCGTCGGTGTAGAGGTACCAGAAGAAGCCGTACTCGTAGTTGCCGACGGTGGCGATGAAGGAGATGACCAGCCGGCGCGAGCGGCGGACCTCGACGAGCCCGGTGCGGAAGTCGGTGTGCTTCCAGGCGATGCCGTAGTCCTCCTCGTGCATGCACACGGCGTTGGGGATGGTGACGGCGTTGCCGAGGGAGTCGTTGACGACGCCGTCGAAGTAGAAGATCTCACCGAGGCAGTCGCAGCCGAGGGTGAGCGGGTTGGCCATCAGCCCCATCCCGACCTCGCCCATGTCGAACACGTTCTTGTTCCAGTGGGTGGGGGCGGTGTCGCCGTAGGGGACGACCATCTCCGACAGCGCCGCCCGGTACATGACCGGCCGCTCCACGCCGCGGTCGTCGTAGGACAGCTGGTGCAGGACCAGGCCTTCGCGGGGGTTGAAGCCGACCCGCAGCGACCACTTCTGCCAGTCGACCTTCCACCCGTCGACGGTGAAGCTGGGCCCTTCGGGCTGGGTGATCTCGATCGGCTTGAGGTCGTCGCGGAACTGGCGGAACGCCGGCCGGTTGCCCTCGGCGAACATGAAGCGTTCCTCGTAGTTCCCCGCGTACCGGGGGAGGGGCACCACGCCGTGGTCCTCGACGTCGACGACCGCCATCGCGTCGAGGTCGAAGGTGACGATGACGCCCTCGACCGGCCGGGCGTAGCCGTGCTCGCCGGGCTCGGCGCGGATGAACGTCAGCGGCCGGCACAGCAGCGGGGAGTTGTCGTAGTGGTCCTGCGCGCCGTAGTAGCCGGTGGGCCACGGGTCGACCATCGCCAGGCTGAAGTCGGTGACGCCGCGCTTGCGCATCGCCTCCTGCCAGCGCGGGTCCTCCACCACGATCTTCTCCACGCCCTCCATGTGCTCGGCGAGGAAGGAGGGGAAGCGCCCGGGCACCGGCGTCCAGGAGACGACCGTGCCCGCGTCGAGGTCGGCGATCCCCTCGTAGATCATCTTCTGCGCCCCGTCGTAGGCCACGGCGAACGCCTGCCGGGGCGGCAGCGCCGTCGCGTCGAAGACCAGGTCGGCCGGCTTGGCCGGCTCGGCCAGCGAGATCATCACGTACCGCAGGCTCTCGGTGGCGTGCTCGCTCGCGCCGATGATCGCGGCGGCGCGCTCGATCTCCGCGCCGGTCAGCGGGTCCAGCGGGTGCGCGACACCGCTGGGCGGGGTGTCGAGCAGATCGGTCAGGGTGGTGTCGACGGCCATGCTGGGAAGTGCTCCTTCGTGTGGTGGTGCGGGGTCAGGGGGTGGGCTCGGTGCTCGCCGAGCGCTGCTGCGGCAGCTCGAGCACGGCCAGGTGGGCGAGGGCGTCGGGTGCGCTGAGCTTCGCCGCCGACCGCCGTCCGAAGACGTAGACCAGCAGGCCGACGACCAGGGCCACGGCGACGATCGAGCCCAGCCAGGTCATCCAGGTGGCGGCCGGGACGTCGATCCACGGGGTGGCGAAGGAGTAGTAGATGCCGGCCGTGGTGCTGAGCGAGCCGATCACCGCGACGGCCCAGACGGCGGGCATGCCGCCGGGGATCCGCCAGAAGTCCTCGGTGGTGTAGCGCTCGGCGTACCGCTTCCGCGCCCGCACCAGCGGCACGAAGAAGAAGAACCCCGACACCAGCCAGACGACGCTGAGCGCACCGGTCAGGTAGACGGTGACGTTGGCCAGGCTGGACTGGGAGAACAGCGCCACCATGACCGTCGAGGACAGCGCGCCCTGCACCAGCAGCGCGGTGACCGGGTTGCGGGTGCGCGGGTTGAGGTGGGTGAAGATGCGCGGCAGGTGCCGCTCCAGGCCGGAGACGAAGATCAGCCGGGAGTAGGCGATCTGGTAGGTCACCAGCGCCACGAAGACGATGAGCGCGAGGACGACGGCGGCGATCTCCATGAGCCCGGGGAAGCCGGCGACGTCGAGCATCCCGATGACGCCGGTGACCGGGTCGATCTGCGCCGACGGCAGGGCCATCATCGTGCCGAGCGTGGTGAGCAGGTAGATGGCGATCAGCGCCAGCGAGCCCCAGCCGATCATGCGCGTGGCGCTGCGCTTCACCGACAGGAACTCCGCGCCCATGTTGAACGGGGTCTCGACGCCGACCAGGTAGAGCAGCACCGTGCCGAAGAGGAAGCCGCCGACGGCGAAGTTCGGGATCAGCGCGTCGCGGGCGACGAACTCGGTGGCCGGGCCGCCGTTGTTCACCGCGTACAGGGCACCGGCGACGAAGATGACCGCGGTGAGCGCGCCGTAGGTGAGGAAGGCGGCGTTCATGATCTTCTGGTTGGCGGCGAGCTTGGCCAGCGCCAGGCCGATGACCACCCAGAGGATCAGCAACTGCAGGATGATGCTGAGCGTGATGCCGATCTCGGCGTGGAAGGCGAGCAACAGCAGTTGCACGACGATGGCCGGCGAGGCGGCCCCGTTGAGGATGACCGGCATCCAGGAGAGGTAGCCGCCGAAGAAGGCCAGCGGCTCGTTCATCGTGCGGTAGGCCCAGATGTAGACCCCGCCCTGCCCCGGCCACAGGTTGCCGAGCTCGGCGACGGCGAGGCCGGCCGGAACCAGGAACAGCGCGATGCCGAGCACCCACATGGGGATCGCGTTCCAGCCGCCGGTGGCCATCACCGAGGAGCCGGTGATCCAGCAGATGATGAACACGTAGGTGGCGGTGAGGCCGAACGTGCTCATCACCTTGGGCAGCACCTGCTCGGGGACCAGCTCGGTGGTCATGAGCTGCTCGCGCGGCGGGGGCGTCGTCGGCGGCGTCGTCGGCGGGGCGGCGGACGTCGGCAGGGCATCGGCGGACATGGGCACTCCAGGGCGTCGGGCAGGGGGGAGCGGGGCGGGCGGGGCAGGGAGCTAGGGGGTGGCCTCGATGGCGCCGTCGGTCATGCGGACGACGCGGCTGGCCTGCTCGGCGACCGTCGGGTCGTGCGTGCTGGCGACGACGGTGACGCCGAGGTCCGAGCAGAGGTCGCGCAGCAGCCGGACGACGGTCGCGCCGGTGCGGTGGTCGAGGTTGGCCGTCGGCTCGTCGGCGAGGATCAGCTTCGGGTTGCTGATCAGCGAGCGGGCGATGGCGGTGCGCTGCTGCTCGCCGCCGGACATCTTGGTGGGGGAGTGGTCCACCCGGTGGCCGAGCCCGACCAGCTCGAGCAGCTCCAGCGCGCGCCTCCGCAGCGCCGCGCGGTCGTAGGGCTCGAACATCAGCGGCAGCTCGACGTTCTCCACGGCCGACAGGAACGGGATCAGGTTGTAGCTCTGGAAGATGAAGCCGACGGTGTCGTGCCGGAGCGCGGCGAACTGGCTCTCGGTGAGCGTCGCGGTGTCGGTGCCGTTGATGACGACGGTGCCCTTGGTCGGCCGGTCCAGCCCGCCGATGATGTTGAGCAGCGTCGACTTCCCGCTGCCGCTGGGGCCCATCAGGCAGACGAACTCGCCGGGCAGCACGGTGAGGTCGGCGTCGACGAGCGCCTTGACCACCTCGTCGCCGAGCTTGTGCAGCTTCCAGGCGCCGGTCACCTGGACGACGGGCTGCGCGGGGACGTCGGTGCCGGCGGCGGTCTCGGCGGCGAGGGTCATGGTCAGGCTCCAGACGTCAGGGATCGGATCGGCGGGCGGGAGGCGGCCCGCCAGGTCGGCAGGATGCTGGTGGCCAGCGCCGCGACGGCGCTGACGACGACGGCGACGAGCACCCCGGCGGCGGTGCCGCCGGCCGACACCCCGGACGCGGCCGCCCCGGTGCCGGCGAGCACGGCGGCGGTTGCGACGGCGGCGACCGAGCCGAGGACGGCGCCGGCGACGGAGGCGATCACCGGCTCCACCAGCAGCGCGGCGACCACCGGCGGGCGGGGCACGCCGGTGGCGCTGAGCACGCCGAGCTCGCGGGTGCGGTGCACGACGGTGCGGGTGGTGCAGACGGCCACCTCCACGACGCCGACCAGCAGCACCGTGACGGCGATGAGCACCACGGCCCGCTCGATCTCGTCGGCGGGACCGAGCGCGGCGGCCTGGGCGCTGATGCCCGAGGCCATGCCGAGCACGAGCACGAGGAGGAAGGCGCCGGTCCCCGTCGTCACGATCGGCAGCGCCAGGGACTGGGCGCGCCGGCGGGTGGAGAGCAGCCCGTAGGTCAGGCCGTGCCTCAGCTGGTTCATGCGGAGTCCCCGAGGAGCTGGACCGGCCGCTGCTGGAGCAGCCGGTGGACCGGTACGAGCGCGCCGACGATGGCCATCGCCGGCAGGTAGGCGGCGACGGTGCCGGCGGCCGCAAGCCAGGCGACGGGGGTAGCGATCTGCGGCACCACCAGCCACACGGCGATCCCGGCGAAGGTGATGCCGAGCAGGTAGGCCGAGACGAAGACCAGCGCGGACTCGACGAGGAAGAAGTAGAGGACCTCGTCGGCCAGGCCGATGCTCGCCATGATCCCGAACTCCCGGCGGCGTTCCTGCACCGCGGCGAGGAAGGAGGAGATGGCGATGACGAAGCCGAGGACCAGCCCGATCACCGAGATCAGCCCGAACGCGGAGCTGGTGACCTGGCCGGAGAAGAGCGCGGAGAACTCCTGCTCGAACGTCGTCGCCCCGCTGCCGCCGACCGCGTCGTAGATCAGCCCCGGGCCGCCGGCCTCGGGTTGCACCGCCGGGTTGGTGGTCGAGGGCAGCCCGGTCTCCGCCGACAGCAGCGCCCCGAGGTCGTTGCGCCCGGCCTGGTCGGCCGGTTCGGTGAGGGTCCACCAGCCGTCGTCCCCGACGACGTCCACGGCGAGCGCCTCGGGGACGGCGACCACCGCGTCGTCGCCGTCGACGGTGACCGCGAGGTCGGCGCCGCCGAAGGCGAGGACGTCGCCGCCGGCCAGCCCGAGGGTCTCCGCCGCCCGGGCGCCGAGGACGGCGGTGCCGGCGGCGACCGCGTCGCTGCCGTAGACGGCCAGCTCGCCCGCGCCGGAGGACCAGATCCCGGCGACGGTGCGGGTCGCGGTCCAGCCGGCGGGGACGGTCAGGTCGGGCGCCGGTCCGTCGGCGACGATCGCGCCGACGTCGCTGTCGTGGTGGACGCCGGCCGCCGGCACCGCCCACAGCGAGGCGTCGCCGAGCACGCGGGTCACCGACTCGCTGCCGGTCATGGCGAAGCTCGAGGAGATGGTGCGCACCACCGTCACCGACAGGATCGCCAGGGCGATGCCGAAGACCGCGAGGGCGAACCGCTCCGGGCGCCGGCGCACGTTCGCCAGCGCGAACCGCAGCAGCCGCACCGACGTGCTGTTGCGCAGGCCCGCGGCGGCCGCCTCGAGCTGCACCGGGCGCCCGAGCGAGCCGCTGCGGGTCTCCTCGACCGTCTTTCCTGCCATGCCGGAACTGTGCGGGCGGGTTGTTTCCGCTGATCGCCCCGGCGTCTTCCGTCCTGGTGAACGGACGCCCCGCCCTGTGAACATGCGGTTCCGGAGTGCGCACCGCTCAGCGGCGGGCGGCGGCTCCCGCGGCGACGGCGGCGGCGAGCAGCTGCGCGGCGACCAGCCCGAGCCCCAGCCACATGAGCGGGGCGGGGGAGTCGGCGCCATGGGCGTGGCCGGACCGCGGGGCCAGCATCTGCAGGTGGACGGCGAGCATCGCGGCGTCGACCGCGGCCGTCGTCGCCCAGACCCGCCCCGACGGGTCGTGCCACAGGTGCCAGGCGCACGGCAGGCAGGCCAGCGCCATGCCGAGCATGGCCAGCGATCCGAGGGTCGAGGCGTCGGCGAGCAGCAGGTGGACGACGGCGGAGCCGAGCGCCAGGAGGGCCGCGGCCCGGCCGAGGACGCGCACCCCGGCGGGCAGGGTGAGGACGGCGGTGCCCTCGCGCGGGAACGTGGTCATCGGATCTCCCGGTGTCCGGACGCCGGTCGGCGCCGCCTGCGTCCCCGACCCTGGTGGCCGGTCGTTTCCGGAGTGTCTCGGGCGCGGGACGTTCCGGCGACACCCGCGCGCGCCCCGCGACCGGCGCACATGTCGAAGCCGTGTCATCCGCCCCCGGGGCGCTGTCCCGACCGCTGTCCGGGGAACAGACGGGGAGGACAGCACCGGTCGAGGAGGAGACATGCGCAGGAGCACACGGATGGTCGCCGGCGCCGCGCTGGCCGCGGGCCTGGCGCTCAGCGGCTGCGGCGGCGACGACGAGCTCGATCCGGAGGAGGGCACCGGCGTCCCGGAGGTCTTCCAGAGCGAGGAGGTCGGCAGCCCCGACCCGGTCGACGGCGGCGAGGAGGACGCCGACGGCATCGACCGCGGCACCGGCGGCATCGACGAGGACGACAACACCGGCGCCGACGACGGGACCGGCGAGGACGACGCCGGCAGCGTGGACGGCGGCCCCGACGCCGACGACACCAGCGACGTCGGCTGACCCACCGGCACCCCGGGCGCCGGTAGCGGGATCGCGCACGGTGCCGGTTCCCGCCCCGGCCTGCCGATAAGGGCTGGTGGGCGGCGGTCCTCCAGATCCCCGCCGCCCGGGGGGAACGGCATGAGCGAGCGACGACGCGGGCGCTTCGGCGACGGGCTGGCCGTCCTGGCCGGCGCACGGCCGGACGTGCTGGCGGCCGCGCCAGGGGCGCGGCCCCGGTTCGTGGCGCTGGGCGGCGTGCTGCTGAGCACCGGCGCGCTGGCCGCGGTGTCGGCCGCGTTCGCCGTCGCGATGGCGCTGGGCGTGTGGTGGCCGCTGGCCGTGCTCGTCGGGCTGGGCTGGGGCGCCGTCGTGGTCAACCTCGACCGGATGCTGCTGGTCGGGATGGCGCACGACTCCTCGCTGAAGCGGAACCTGGCGATGGCGGTGCCCCGCGTCGGCCTGGCGCTGGTGCTCGGCGTCGTCGTCGCGACCCCTCTCACACTGCAGGTGTTCCACAAGGAGATCGACGCCGAGATCGTGGTGATGCAGGCGGAGGCGGCCGACGCGCACCGGCAGACCCTGGAGGCCGACACCCGGTTCGCCGGGCTGCCGGAGCTGGAGGAGCGGATCGCCGCCCAGGAGGCGATCGTCGCCAGCGGCGGCGCCAGCGACGCCGGCCTGGCCGCGGTGCGCGACGCGGTGACCACCAAGCAGGCGGCGCTGGACTCGGCGACCGCGCTGTCGCTCGAGCTCGACGCCAAGGCGCAGTGCGAGCTGGACGGCACCTGCGGCACCGGCGACGCCGGCACGGGGCAGGCCTACGCCCAGGCCCGGGCCGCCGCCGACGCGCAGGCCGCCGTCGTCACCACGGCGCGCTCCGAGCTCGACGCCGCCGTCGCCGCGGTGGGCGCGGCCGAGGGGCGCAGCGCGCAGCTGGCGACGTCGTCGCTGGACGGCGACCGCGCCGAGCTCACCCGGCTGACCGCGGAGCTGGACCGGCTGCAGGCCGCCTTCGACGCCCAGAACGAGGGCTCGGGCGGGATCCTGCTGCGGCTGGAGGCGCTCGACCGGCTGGGCGACGAGAACGGCACGCTGGCCGCCGCGCAGTTCATGCTCTCGCTGCTGTTCATGTGCGTCGAGGTGCTGCCGGTACTGATGAAGCTGCTGCTGAACTTCAGCCCGCCGACCGCCTACGACCGGCTGACCGCACTGCGCGACTCCGGCGACGTCGACCTGGAGGAGATGGCCCAGGAGTCGCGGCGCACGGTGGCGCAGGCCAAGGAGGAGCTGCTCGTGCTCGCCGAGAAGGAACGGGTCGACCGGCAGAAGGAGGCGATCCTCGCCCGGCGCCGGGCCGCGCTGGCCGAGGTGGCGGCGCGCGCCGAGGCATCCCGCATCGAGCGGGAGCGGCAGGTCGAGCCGGCCCCGGCCGAGGCGGCCGTCGCCGAGGAGCCGCGCCAGCTGTGGGACACCGGCCCGATCCGGGAGCTCGCCCGCAGCGCCGCCGTCCGGACGGTGCGCTCGGTCCGCCGCCGGCCCGTCGACCGGGTGCCGACGACGGTCTGACCCCCGGCTGCCGCTTGCCTGGGGGCCGGGCGCCGGAACGCTAGGGAGCGTCGCCGCCTACGCCGGCGACTGATCCCGGTCGTCGGGTCTCCGGCCGGCGGGGCCTGTGCTCCGGGTCACCCGGACGGGGGGAACGGGGCGCGACGGCGTTCTGACCGTTGAAGTTCCGCTTGCCGGAGGCCGACGTGTTCCGCATGCAGATCAGCCGGATGGCCCCCGAGATGGCCACCCCGCGGGTGGTGGCCCGGACCGCTGGGCTGCTGACCGCCACCGGTGGGCTCGGGGCGATCGCGCTCGTCATCGGCACGCCGGGCGGTCTGCGCGACATCCACCCGGTCATCAGCGTCCTGGGGCCGGGCACGACCCTGATCGGCCTGGCGGTGATGCGCTGGGGGCACCGGGTGCCGCGGCTGTTCTTCCAGGTGCTGCTGGCCGTCGGGGCCGTCGGCATCGGGATCGTCGCGTACGTCTCGCCTCCCGCGCACGGCGCGGTGGCGGTGCTGGCGCTGCTGACCTTCGTGTCGATGGACGCATTCCTGTTCTTCCCGCTGCTGTGGGCGCTCGGCTTCCTCACCGAGGTGCTGCTCATCGGCGCGGCCGTCGTCGTGCTGCGCGGCGACGTCGCCGCCGGTCCGGCGGTGGTCCTGGGGCTGCTCGTCGTCGGCTCGGCCGGTGCGGTCGGCCTCCTGGCGCGGCGGGCGGCCAGTGCGTCCGAGGACGCGCTCACCGGCCTGATGAACCGGCGCGGCTTCGACGAGGCGCTGGACACCGCGGTGCGGACGGCACTGCGCACCGGCGAGCCGCTGTCGGCCGCGCTGTTCGACCTCGACCACTTCAAGGCGGTCAACGACACCCGCGGCCACGAGGCCGGCGACGAGATGCTGCGTTCGGTCGCCGCCGTCTGGGGCACGTCGCTGCCGCGCTGCGCCGTCCTCGCGCGGCACGGCGGGGACGAGTTCTCGCTGCTGCTGCCCGGGCACGACGGCGACCGCGCGCTGGCCTGCGCCGAGGAGCTGCGGTCGGCGCTGCCGGAGATCGGCACGTCGGTGGGGGTGGCCGAGTTCGAGCTGGGCGACTCGCCGGCCGACCTGATGCGCCGGGCGGACGCCGCGCTGTACCGGGTGAAGACGTTCGGCCGCGGGCGCAGCGAGCTCGACGCCGGCGGCCGCAGCCCGATGGCCCGCGACCTGGCGGCCGCGCTCGCCGACGGGCCGACCGGCGGGCTGTCGGTGCACCTGCAGCCGATCGTCACCCCGGCCGACGGCGCCGTCGCCGGCGTCGAGGCGCTGGTGCGCTGGGTGCACCCGGAGCGCGGGACGGTGCCGCCGGTGGAGTTCGTGCCGGTGGCCGAGCGGGAGGGCCTGGTCGGCCCGCTGGGCGCCTTCGTGTGGACGGCGGCCTGCCGGGACGCGCGGACGCTGTCCGAGGCGACCGGGCGGCAGCTCTTCCTCACCGTCAACGTGTCGGGGCTGGAGCTGGACGACCCCGGCTTCCCCGACCGGGTGCTGGCGACGCTGGAGGCGACCGGCTGGCCGGCCGCGCGCACCGTCGTCGAGGTGACCGAGAGCCTGGTGGAGGCGGAGACGACCCGCTCGGTCCAGGCGCTGCACGCCCTGCGCGAGCACGGGCTGCGGGTGGCGATCGACGACTTCGGCACCGGCTACTCGGCGCTCGCCCGGCTGGACACGCTGCCCACCGACTACCTGAAGCTGGACAACTCCTTCGTCTCCTCGATCACCACGTCGAGCCGGCGGGCGCGGCTGCTGCGCAGCGTCATGGCGCTCGCCGACGCGCTGGACCTGGTGCTGATCGCCGAGGGGGTGGAGACCGTGGAGCAGGCGCAGACGCTGACCGCGCTGGGCTGCCCGTTCGCGCAGGGCTATCTCTACGGCCGGCCCCGGCCGGTGGCGGAGCTGGTGGCCGAGCTGGGCGAGGGTGGGCCGGGTCACGCTGCCGTCGCCCTGTCCGCGCGGGCGTGATCGGCTAGACAGTCCTCATGACCGAGGTGACGACGGCGACCGGTGGCGGCATGCTCTCCCGCGAGGAGATGGACGCCGCGCGCGAACGGCTGCCCATCGTGTACGTCGACGTGGTGCCGGTGCGGGTCGACAACCACGGCACGGTGATCGCCGTCGGGCTGCTGCTGCGGGCCGGCGAGGACGGGCAGATCAAGCGGGCGCTGGTCTCCGGGCGGGTGCTGTACCACGAGCGGATCCGCGCGGCCCTGCTGCGGCACATCGAGAAGGACCTCGGGCCGCTCGCGCTGCCGCGGCTGCCACCGGCGCCGCAGCCGTTCACCGTCGCCGAGTACTTCCCGACGCCGGGCGTCACGCCGTTCCACGACCCGCGGCAGCACGCGGTGTCGCTGGCCTACGTGGTGCCGGTCGAGGGCGACTGCGCGCCGCAGCAGGACGCGCTGGAGCTGACCTGGTTCTCCCCGCTGGAGGCCCGGGACCCCGCGGTGCTGGCCGAGCTGATGAACGGGCAGGCGACGCTGCTGGTGCAGGCGCTGGCGCACCTCGGCGTCTGAGGGTTCAGCGCACCGCCGTCCGTGGCCCGCCGCGATGCGCATCGCTGCGGTTCTCCGCCGCCGATAACCGCCACGATGCGCATGAGCGCGAGCCGTGGCGCGGCCTGACGCCGCTGCACCTCGGCGTCCGAACGGCGCACGCAGGGCCCCGTCCGGGGCCCTGCGTGCGCCGGCTCAGAAGCTGGACCTCGGTACGCCCTGGCCGGGGTCGATGCGGGTCGGGCCCGACGCGGACGGCTCCACGTCGAAGTCGAAGATCCCGGTCGGCAGGTACACCGTCGAGCAGGAGTTCGGGATGTCGACCACCCCGGACAGCCGGCCCTCGATCGGTGCCGCGCCGAGGATCATGTAGCCCTGTTCCGGCGTGTAGCCGAACTTGGTGAGGTAGTCGATCGCGTGCAGGCAGGCCCGCTGGTAGGACAGGTGCGAGTCCAGGTAGCGCTGCTCGTCGTCCAGGGTCACCGACGTGCCGGAGAACGCCAGCCAGCGCTCGTACCGGGGATCGACGTTGCCCGGCATGAAGATGGCGTTCTCGGCGACGCCGTAGGTCTCCATGCCGCCCTTGATCAGGTCGACGTGCAGGTCGATGAACCCGCCCATCTCGATGGCGCCGCAGAAGGTGATCTCGCCGTCGCCCTGCGAGAAGTGCAGGTCGCCGAGGGAGAGCTTCGCGCCGTCGACGAACACCGGGTAGAAGATGCGGCTGCCCTTGGTCAGGTTCTTGATGTCCTGGTTGCCACCGTTCTCCCGCGGCGGCGCGGTGCGCGCGGCCTCGCCGGCCACCCGGTCGTAGTCGGCGCCCTGCAGCGTGCCGAGGATGGCGTCCTGGGGGAGCGGTGGCAGCGCCAGCGGCGGTACGCGGTCGGGATCGGTGTCGATCAACGCCTGCTCCCGGCGGTTCCAGCGGCGCAGCAGGTCGGCCGACGGCGCGGTGCCCATCAGCCCCGGGTGCACGATGCCGGTGAAGGAGACGCCGGGGACGTGCCGGGAGGTCGCCGTCTGCCCGGAGAAGTCCCAGACCACCTTGTAGGCGTCGGGGAACTGGTCGGTGAGGAAGCCGCCGCCGTTCTGCTTGGCGAAGATGCCGGTGTACCCCCAGCCCTGCCCGGCGAGCGGCCCGGAGTCCTCCCGGGGGATCGGGCCGACGTCGAGGATGTCGACGATCAGCAGGTCGCCGGGCTGCGCGCCCTCCACGTGGAAGGGGCCGCTCAGGCAGTGCACCGTGGACAGCGGCGCGTCGCGGATGTCGTCGGCGGAGTCGTCGTTGTGGATGGCGCCGTCGAACCACTCCCGGCAGTCGACCCGGAAGGTGTCACCCGGGCGGACGGTGACGTTCGCCGGGATGTCGGGGTGCCAGCGGTTGTGACCGACGTACTGCTGGTCGGTGAACTTCTTCGAGGAGTCCAGCGGGTAGACGACTTTCGGCACGGTTTCCTCCGGGATCGCAGGACACGGCACCGCTGCGGTGCCGCGCGGGGGGTGGTGCGGACAGCGGGCGGGATCACCACCTCTCGCCGGTGGTCGTCGTGCCCGGCCGGGCAGCCGGGACGTCCGGGCGGGCGGACGGCGGCACGTCGCCCTCCCGGAGTTCGGGGGCGGGCGCCGTCGTCCCGGTGGCCGCCGGGTCGCGCAGCCGCGGGGCCAGCGCCAGCGACGCCAGGCAGATGACCGCGAGGGCTATCGCCGACTCGGTGAGGTAGTCGCCCCAGACGCCGGTGAGCAGCATCAACGCGGGGACGGCGGCGGTGAACACACCGGCGACGACGGCGACCAGGCCGGTGAACCGGGTCCACTCCTCGCGCTTGAGCCCGAGGACGATCCAGAACAGCGTCCAGAGGACCGCCCAGTAGAGCCAGATGACGCCGAAGGCTGGATCGTCCAGGCGGCCGAAGTTGAGCCCCGCGAAGACCAGCGCGCACCCGGCGACGAACGCGGAGAACCAGCCGAGCCCGGTGCCGTCGAGGTCGCCGAGCAGGTTGAAGCCGACGTACAGGTAGGTGAAGCCGAACAGGTACAGCCCCGACGCCGCGAGGACGGTGTCCGGGTCGCCGCCGGAGGTGATGATCAGGTAGGTGGGCGTGATCACCTGGAGGCCGCCGACGAAGAAGTTGAGCGGCGCGGCCGCGCGGGCGTCCACCCGGCCCAGCAGCATCAGGCCGTTGACGATCAGCACGGCTCCGACGTACAGCAGTCCCACGCTGGCCATGGCGACGCCCCTTTCCTCGCTGGTCCGGTCTGGCTGTCCCCCGTGGGTCGAGTGGTGGTCGTGGTGTCGCAGCGCCCGGTCAGGGACGCGGCAGCCGGCGGAGCGCGGGGCTGGCGGGTACCGGTGGGCGGCGGGCCGGCCGCGGACCGGGGGAGGAGACGACCTCGGGTTCGTCCCGGCTGCGCTCGGTGCGGTCGATCAGTGCGCGACGGGTGGCGTCACCGAGGGACAGCCGGGGGGCGGTGAAGACCCGCACCGCGGCGGCGCCGCAGGTGGCGCAGGGCGTGGTCCGCTCGGCGGTGCCGATCGGGAGCGCGCGCTCCGTCAGCCCGTGGTCGTCGCATCGGTACACGTACTGGGCCATCGCCGTCCCCGGGAACGTCGGTGTGATCGAGGGCGGCCACGCTGCTCGCGTCGCGACGGGCCGGTCAAGGCCTCCGGAGCTCCGCCAGGCACCGGATCGTCCTGCTGCGCGCGGTCCGCGCGCGCCTTCACCCACCGTGCTGCCCGATCACCGACCGGTGGGTCGGGCGCGGCGCCGACCAGGCGGTGCCGGCCGAGCCGGGGAACGGGTAGGTCACCCGTCCGTCGCCGCCGCGATGCGCATCCCTGCGGTTGTCGACGGTGGATTACCGCAGCGATGCGCACGAGCGCGGGTCGTGGCGCGGCCGTCGGGTCGGGCGCGGATGGCGCCTGCCCCGGAGCCGTGCAGCCCGGAGCGCGGGAGCCGCTGCTCCTAGGCGCTGACCGGCGCGTGCCCGCTGCCGGCCGACCGCCACCGCGCGACCAGACCCGGGACGACCTCGGCGCCCGCCGCACCGGCGACGGCGCAGCCGAGGACGACGGCCCAGGAGATCGGGTCCAGCGGCGTGCACCCGAAGAACCGGCTGAGGCCCGGGGTCTGCACGACGCCGACCAGGACCGCGAGGGAGCCGGCCACGGTGGCCAGCACCAGGGGGCTGCGCCGTCCCGACCACGCCGTCTGCGCGAGCTGGGTGGCGATCAGCGCGGCCAGGCCCATGGTGCTCGCCCGGCCGCGGAGCGGTCCGGTGAACCGGCCGGCGACCCAGGCGGCGGTGGCGCCGGTCGCGGTCGCCGCGCCCCGGACCAGCACCATGCGGCGGACCTCCCGGGTGAACCCGGAGTGCGGACCGGCGTGCAGCACCGCCGCGAAGGGGTGCCCGGCGAGCGGAGCGTCGTCGTCCCCGTTCCCGTTGGTCGACCGGGGCGCGGCGACCGCGACGGCCAGCGCTGGGAACATATCGGTGAGCAGGTTGACCAGCAGCAGCTGCCGGGTGCCCAGCGGCGCGCGGCCGCCGACGGCGGTGCCGAGCACGGTGAACGTCACCTCGCCGGCGTTGCCGCCGACGAGGATGGACACCGCGTCGCGGACGCGGGACCACATGGCCCGTCCCTCGGCGATGGCGTCGACCAGCCGGGTGAGGTCGGAGTCGGTGAGCACGAGGTCGGCGGCGGTGCGGGCGGCCGGTGACTCGGCACCCTCCACGCCGACGCCGACGTCGGCCAGCCGGATCGCCGCGGCGTCGTTCACCCCGTCGCCGGTCATCGCCAGCGTCGCGCCGGCCCGGCGCAGCGCGCCCACCAGCAGCACCTTCTGCTCCGGGGTGAGCCGGGCGAAGACGGCGTGGTCGGCGACCAGGCGGGCCCGCTCGGCCTCGGAGGCGCGGGCCAGCCGGTTGCCGGTGATCACCCGGTCGGCGCCGGGGACGCCGGCCTGCGCGGCGATGGCGCCGGCGGTCTCGGGGTGGTCGCCGGTCGCGATCACCACCCGGACACCGGAGGCGCGCAGCTGCTCGACGGCGCGGACCGAGGACTCACGCAGCGTGTCGGCCAGCCCGACCAGCCCGCGCAGGGTCAGCTCGCGAGCCGCCTCGTCGAGGTCGTCGGGGAGGCCGTCGACCGCCCGGTCGGCGACGGCGAGCACCCGCAGCCCGTCGCAGGCCAGCTCCTGGACGCGGTCGCGCAGGTCGGGGGCGTCGGCGCAGCGGCGCAGCACGACCTCCGGCGCCCCCTTGATCACCAGCCGGCCGTCCCGCACGCCGGCGGAGAAGCCGCGCCCGGCGGCGAAGGCCAGGCTCGCGTCGGGCTCGCCGGCGACGGTGTCACCGGCGGCGTCGTGGACGGCGCGGTCGGTCTCGTGCGCGCGGTGGTCGCCGTTGCCCATGCCGGCGGCGGCGAGCCGCAGCAGGTCGTCCTCGGTCCCGCCGTCCAGCGGCACCAGCCGGGTGACCCGCAGCCGGTTCTCCGTCAGCGTGCCGGTCTTGTCGAAGCAGACGGTGTCGACCCGGCCGAGCGCCTCGAGCACCCGTGCGCTGCGCACCACGGCGCCGCGCCGGGACAGCCGCCGGGCCGCGGCCTGCTGGGCGACGGTGGCCACCAGCGGCAGCCCTTCGGGGACGGCGGCGACCGCGATCGCCACACCGGCGGCGACGGACTCGCGCAGCGGGCGCCGCCACAGCACGCCGAGCAGGGCGACGGCCCCGCCGCCTGCGAGGGTGAGCGGCAGGACGGCGCTGGTCAGCTCGGCCAGCCGGGCCTGCACGCCGGCCGGGGGAGCGGCGCCCCCGGCGGCGCGGGTCGCCCGCCCGGCCTGGGTGGACTGCCCGACGGCGACGACGACGGCCCGCCCGCTGCCGGCGACCACCGTGGTGCCGTCGAAGAGCATGCAGGTGCGGTCGGCGACCACGGCCCCGGGCGTGGCCTCGACCGACTTGGCGACCGACAGCGACTCGCCGGTCAGCCCGGACTCGTCCACCTCCAGGTCGTCGACCTCGAGCAGCCGGGCGTCGGCGGTCACGAGGTCGCCGGGGCGGACGACGACGACGTCGCCGACCCGCAGCTCGGTCGCGGGCACCTCCTCGGGCTCCCCGGCCTCGGTCTCCCGGCGGGCGGTGCGGTCCTGCTCGAGCAGCAGGGCCTCCAGCGCCGTCTCCGCGCGGAGCCGCTGCAGCCCGCTGACCAGCGCGTTGATCACGGTGACCCCGCCGACCAGCGCCGCGTCGGTGACCTCGCCGAGCAGCGCGGTCGCCGCCGCCCCGGTGGCCAGCACGGGGGTGAGCGGATCGGCGAGTTCCGCCACGACGGTGCGGGCGAAGCGGGCCGGGGTGTGGAGGGCCGTCGGGGTGCGCCGGGTGCGGCCCGGCTCGGGCTCGGGGACGACGTCGGCCAGCCGGCGCAGCACCTCGTCGGCGTCCAGCGCGTGCCAGGGCGTGTGCACGGTCGGTGCCGGCACCGGGCGGCGGGCGACCCGGACGGCGGTGACGGTGCCGGCCGTCATCGTGCTCACCGTGGCCCACTTGCCGGGGGTGGTGGCCCGGCGCTGGCCGACCCGGGGGTTGCCGACGGCGGCGAGCAGCCCGCCCAGCACGTTGCCGGTCAGGGCGGTGCGCACCGCCCGCCGGCTGACCGCCTTCGCGTCGGCGGTGGCGGCGACGACGCGGCAGGCGTCGGCCAGGCCCGGTGTGGTGATCAGGTCGGCGCCCCAGGCGGGTGCGCGGCCCTCGAGGACGGGGGCGACGGCGACGTCGGCGGCCAGCAGCGCCGGCCCGTCGGTGGCCGAGACCAGCAGGACGCCGTGGCCGTCGGACTGCAGCCGCCGGACGGTGTCGACCAGGTTCTCGTCCGCGGGCGGGGTCTCGTGGGCCGCGCCGGCGATCTCAGCGGCGCTCACGTGCGGGGTGAGCACCAGTCGGCAGCCGGCCTCGACGGCGGTGGCCAGCAGCGCCTCGGCGTGCGGATCGAGCCCCGGGGCGACGACGACCGTGCCGACCCGGCGGCGGCCCTGCAGCAGCGAGCGGACCTCGCCGCCGGGGGCGTCGGCCGAGGTGCGCGGCGGGCCGAGCCGGACCTTGCCGCCGCCGTCGTCGTCGGTGCTGCCGCCGCTGAGCAGGCGGGTGGCGGCGGTCCAGACGGCGGCGTCGTCCCACCCGCCGGCCTCCCCGGTGGCCTCGACGACCTCGGTCCGGCCGGTGGCGAGCGCGCCGCCGTCGACGACGACGGTGTCGATGCGGTCGAGCCGCCGGTAGGCGGAGCCGTCCATCGGCAGCACGCCCTGGCGGGAGAGCAGCAGGCCGAGGGCGGCGGCGAACGACTCGCGGCCCTGCATGGCGGCCTTCGGGCCGAGCGCCTTGAACAGGTCGGCGGAGCGGCCGGGGCGGCGGGTGAGCGGCAGCAGGGCGAGGGCGGCGGCGAACTCGGTGGGGCCGAGCCGGTCGAGGTAGGCCTCGACCGGGCCGCGCGGCAGGGGAGCGGGGCGGGCGCCGGGTGGGAGTTGCGGCTCGGTGGCGTCGTCGTCCGGTTCGGGAAGGCACAGCTCCCGCTCGCGGCGGCACCACACCTGGCGCCGGGCGCGCACCTCCAGGGCCCGCTGGACCGCGGCGGCGGCGTTGAGCGCCGGCACGGTCGGGCTCTGGGTGAGCGAGTGCAGCAGCGCGCTGGCGCCCTCGAACACCAGGTCGGTGCCGACCGGGCCGATCCGGCCGGAAAGGGCCCGCTTGAGCCACCGCTGGCTGTCCAGCACCGCCATGACCAGGGTGGCGTGCCGGGTGACCGCGGGGATCGGCAGGTACTTCGCCGCGGTGGCCACCCCGACCGCCGCGGTGTCGATGGCGGCGGAGACGGCGGCGGCGAGCAGCGGCTCGAGGTCGGCCGGGTGGTCGGGGCGCTCGGGGAAGACGCGCGTGCCGCCGCGGGCCTGCTCGATCTCGGTGACGACGACGATGACCTCGTCGGGGGTGATCCGGCGCTCGTCGACCGCGATCAGGACCCGGCCGACGACGTCATTGACCGTGGCCCACTGGACGCCCTCGAGGCGCTCCAGGTGGCGGCGCAGGGTCTGGCGGGCCCCGGGCTCCTCGTCGCCGGCGAACTCGACCTGGAGCCGGTCGTGGTCGGCCCAGACCCGCCGGGTGGAGCGGGCCTGCGGCGGCTCGAGCATGCCCCTGGCGGCGTCGACCAGGTCGTGCAGGTGGCCACCGGGGAGCGGGTCGCCGCCGGTGACCAGGGTGCCGACCGTCCGGGCGCCGGAGACGACGGCCCGCCTGGTGAGCTCGACCGAACCGCCGGCGAGGTCGGCGCCGGTGCGGGCGACCTTCCTCGTCACCCCGGACCCGGTCAGCAGTCCGGCGCCGACCACCACCGGGACGGCGGCCAGCGCGGCCACGTCCCCGACCAGGCGCGTGGCCTCGGTGGCGGCCCTGCGGGCCGCGTCGAGCCGGTGCAGCAGTGTCATCGGACCCCCGTGACGACGGTCACACGAGGCTACGCCGATGCGCCCGTCCCGGCCGTTCTAGCCCTGGCCGGCGGTGCACCGCCCCCGACCTCTCCGGGAGGCCTGGGGCGGCGCGGTGCGGATCAGGCCCAGAGCGGCTCCGACCGACCGGTCGGTCGCTCAGGCGGGAGCGGCGAGCGGCACGGAGGCGCGGTCGATGAAGTCGCGGACGACCGGGTAGACCTCTCCCTCCCAGCGGGACCCGCTGAAGACGCCGTAGTGGCCGACCCCGTGCTGCAGGTGGTGGTGCTTGCGCTCCTGCGGGATGCCGGTGCACAGCTCGTGGGCGGCGACCGTCTGCCCGGGGGAGCAGATGTCGTCGTTCTGGCCCTCCACGGTGAGCAGGGCGGTCCGGCTGATCGCGGAGGGATCCACGCGCTGTCCCCGCCAGGTGAGGCGGCCGGTCGGCAGGTGGTGCTCCTGGAAGATGCGGCCGACGGTCTCCAGGTAGAACTCCGCGGGCACGTCCATGACGGCGCCGTACTCGTCGTAGAAGGCCCGGGTGGCGGCCGCGCGCGCCGTGTTGCCGGCGACCAGGTCGCGGTAGAGCTGCCCGTGGGCGGACAGGTGCCGCTTCGGGTTCATCGACATGAATGCGGTCAGCTGGACGAACCCCGGGTACACCCTCCGCCCGGCGCCCGCGTATCCCCGCGGCACCCTGTCGACGACGCGGCGTTCGTACCAGGAGAGCGGCTTGGTCGCGGCGCTGGCGTTGATCCGGTTCGGGTTCACCCGGGTGTCGATGGGGCCGGCCATGAGCGTGACGCTCGGCGGCTGCGCGGCGTCGTCCGCCTCGGCGAGCAGCGCCACCGCGGCCAGCACGGGCACGGCCGGCTGGCAGACGGCGACGACGTGGGTGTCCGGGCCCAGGAACCGGATGGCCTCGATGACGTGCTCGATGTACTCGTCCAGCCCGAACGCGCCGTGCTCGACCGGGATGTCGCGGGCGTTGTGCCAGTCGATGACGTGCACGTCGTGGTCGGCGAGCATGGTCTGGATCGTCGGGCGGATCAGCGTGGTGAAGTGCCCGGACATGGGGCCGACGACGAGCACCCGCGGTTGACCGGCGACCGAGGGCTTCGCGAAGTGCAGCAGGGTGGCGAACGGCGTCCGCATCGTCGGGCGCTCCTGCACGGCGACCGTCTCGCCGTCGACCAGCGCCGACTCGATGCCGAACGCCGGGCGGTCGTGCGTCGGACGCGCGTGGCCGAGGATGTCGCAGGCCGCGCGCATGTGGCGGACGGCGGGCGTACGGGCCAGCGGGGCGGGCACCGCCCGCAGTGCCCGGGCGGTCAGCTGCGACGCGGTCACGACGGGCGCCGCGGTCCGCCGGTTCCACTGGTAAGCGCGGTAGAGCATCTGGTCCGCCTGTCACGTCGTCGGGGCAGGATGAGATCTGCGTCACGCCACGGTAACCGGGCCCGGGGTCGTGCGCGCGCAGGCGCCCGTCGGGCACGCCGCCTCCACGGCGGGCCGGCCGAGGCCGTGCGGGTCGCTGCGGACGCGGAGAACGGGCGTGAACGGGGTCGATGCCGGCCCGGCGTTCAGCTGCAGTGCGGCTCCTGACCGGCGCAGTGCGAGGAGGTCGACGCAGGTACGCCGAGCGTCGGGTTGCGGTCGAAGAAGCCGACCGGCTTGAGCGTGAACCCGGCGTAGTCCACCGGCATGACCGGCCAGTCCTCGGGTCGAGGGAAGTGGGTCAGCCCGAAGGTGTGCCACAGGACGACGTCCTGGCCTTCGAGCGGGCGGTCGTTCGCGACGAACGCCGGCAGGCCGCCCGAGCCCGGGTGCTGGTTAACGAAGTCGCCGGCCGCATAGCGCTCGGCGGGCTCGTAGGGCGTGACCCACAGGGCCTTGGTCGAGAACGTCGCCCGCTTGGCGATCGACGACTCGTCGTCGGCCAGCAGCAGCGGGCTTGCCTGCGGGTACAGCGCGTACCCGACCGGCTGGCCGAGGCGGTTGCGCTTCTCGTGGTTGAGCACGTACCAGGTGCGGCCGACGGTGGCGTCCGCCGTCCGCTGGGCCTGCGACTCCGACGTCAGCGGTGTCATGGAGCGGCCGAAGCCGTTGCCGTAGGGGTTGGTCTCGCTGATCGGCTGCCGGACGGCGTCCATCTCGACCACCGTGTTCGCCCGCCCGTCGACGGCCATGTCCAGCCGCGCGCAGAACAGGTGCTGGTGGAACGGCGCGCCCAGCCCGGGCGCAACCTCGGTGGCGTACGGGTGCTCGTCGCCGCGGAAGGCTGACGAGAACAGGACTCCGGTGGCCTTCGACTCCAGCTGGATGGTGCCGTCGAGGTAGAGGTACCAGTAGAAGCCGTAGTCGTAGTTGCCGACCGTGGTGAAGAAGCTGACCACCAGCCGGCGCTGCCGCCGCGTCTCGGCCATGCCGTTGAACAGGTCGGTGTGCTTCCAGAGGACGCCGTAGTCCTCCTCGTGCATGCAGATGGCGTTGGTGATGGTCTTCGGGGCGCCGTCCTCGCCGGCGAGGGTGGCGTCGAAGTAGTGGATCTCGCCGAGGCAGTCGCAGCCGAGCTCGAGGGAGTTGGTGAACCGGCCGTAGAGGTACTCGCCGGTGTCGAAGTAGTTCTGCCAGAACCGCGTCGGGGAGGGGTCGGCGTAGGGGACGACCATCTCCGCGATGGACGCCCGGTAGATCACCGACCGGCCGTCGACGGCGAGCTGGTGCAGGGTGAGGCCCTCCCGGGCGTCGAAGCCGATGCGGAACGTCCAGTCGGCCCAGGTGACCTGGTCGCCGTCGACGGTGAAACTCGGCCCCTCGGGCTGGGTGATCTCGATCGGCTTGAGGTCGGTGTGGGTGGGCTTGGCGTGCGGTTCGGCGTTCCACTCGCCGCGCTCGGCCGGCACGGGCAGGTCGAGGTGGTCGTGCACCGCCGTCGCGACGCCGCGGGTCATGTCGACGTAGGCGACGACGCCGTCGACCGGGTGCGCCCACGGCAGGTCGGCCTCGTCGGCCTGGAAGAAGCCGAGCACCCGGATGATCCGGTGCCCGAACTCGTCCTCGAAGTAGGACCCCGCCGACAGCGGCACCGCCCGCACGTTCGCGATGTCGAGCCCGCGCTTGGTCATGGCCGCGACCCAGCGCTCGTCCTCGGCGAGGATCGGCTCGATCGCGCCGAACTCCTCCTCCAGGATCGGGACCTGGCCGTCGGCCACGCCGTCGATCTCCACGCTCTCGACGACGGCGCCGCCGGTGACCGAGACGGTGACGTCGCGCCCGTCACCGGTGCTGCGGTCGAGCAGCAGCACGCGGACCCGCCGCTCGATCGGATCGCCTGGGGTGAAGGCGAGGACGTCGTCCTTGTGCGGCTCGATCAGCCCCACGTAGACGAACCGCGTGTGCTCGCCGACCAGGTCCGCGTCGCGGACGATCCCGGCGGCGGCGGCGATCTCCTCGGCGGTGAGCCGGGCGAGCGGGTGGGTGACGCTGCGGACCTCGGTCGTCGTCATGTGCTGTCTCTACTCGCCCGGGGACGGCGGCGGAAGGGGCAGTGCGCCAGAGTCTGCGCGGGTACTGGTCGCGCTGTCGCACGGTCCGGTGGACCGGCCGCTGCGGGCCCGGGCGACGGCTGCCGTGGGCGGCAGCTGCTCCGGTGCCGGAACAGCTGCCGCCCTCGGCACGGCTCAGGCGGGGACCAGCTCCGGCTCCGGCCGGTCGGCGGCCCGCTGCTTCGCCGCGGCGTGCGCGACGCCCGCGGCGACCACGATCGCGGCGGCGACGGCGGGGGCGGCGAGCGCGGCGCCCGTGCCGAGCCGGTCGACGACGAGCCCGGTGACCGCGGAGGCGAGCGCCTGGCCGACGACGACGGCGGAGCCGAGCATCGTCATGGTGGTCGCCGAGCGGCCGGCCGGGCTCAGCGATGCGGCGAGGCTGTACAGGGTGACCAGCGTCGGCCCGACGCCACAGCCGAGCACCACCAGTGCCGCGACGAGCCCGGTGCCCGACCGGGCGAACGCGTAGCCGAGCGCGGCGGCGAGCAGCAGCGATCCGAAGGCCAGCCAGCGCGCCTTGAGGGTGAACCGCTGCGGCAGCGCAGCGGTGCCGAGCGCGAACACGGCCGAGCCGATGCCCATGACGCCGTAGAGGAGGCCGGCGCCGTCGCCGTGGCCGTCGACGGCCAGGAAGCCGGTGAGCGAGGTGAGGGTCGCGCCGAAGAAGACGCCGACGCCGAGCGTCCCGACGACGACGGTGAGCAGCGGGAAGCGGGCGAGTTCCCGTGCCGGCGCCTGGGACGTGGCGGAGTCGTCCGTGCCGGGGTGCAGCCGCCCGGTGGGGTGCAGGGCGAACGCGGTGACGAAGACGAAGGTCAGCGCCGAGGCGCCGGCGATGGCCACCCACGGGGCGATCGCGGTGGCGAGCAGCCCGACGAGGAAGGGGCCGACGATGAAGACCATCTCGTCGGCGGCCGACTCGTAGGCCATCGTGCCGCTGAGCACCCGCTCGCGGCGGTCCCGGCGCACCGAGCGGCGGATGATCGCCATCAGCCGGGTGCGCGACATGGGGGCGATCTGCGGCGCGGACGCGCCGATCAGCACGGAGAGCGCGAGGAGTGCCGCGTCCGCTGCGCTGCTCGCGACGACGAACGGGAAGGCGCCGAGCAGGGCGGCGTTGACCAGCCCCACCGGGACGAGCACCCGGCGCTGCCCGAAGCGGTCGGCCGCGGCGCCGAGCAGCGGGCCGGCGATCGCGGTGCCGATGCCGGCGACGGCGGAGTTGAGGCCGCCGAGGGTCACCGACCCGCGCTCGGCGACGACCAGGGTGAGGACGCCGACGATCATCATCGCGAACGGCAGCCGGGCGATGAAGGCGATCGGGAAGTAGGAGAGACCGGCGGAGCGGATGACCGCATGGTCGGTGGGGCGCGTGTGGAACATGACCTCTGCTGCTGCGGATCGGGCGTGCCGCCTTGATCCGCCGGCGGCGCCGACAGCAGGTAGTTACACACGGACGTTCGGAACGGGGCCGAGCCTATCGCGCCGCTGCGTGGCGGCAGGGCCGGCGAGCCCCGACGTGCGCTACGTCCAGCGGTTGATGAACTCGATCGTCGCGGCGTTCACGACCCCGGGGTGGGTGGCGCTGAGGAAGTGCTGGCCGCCCTCGACGACGCGGAGCTCGGCGTTCGCGCTGTTGACGAAGAGCTCGATCTCGGCCTCGGCGTTCGCCACCGAGTAGACCCGGTCCGCCGTGCCGTGCATCCACAGGACGGGGCACCGCACGCTGTCCAGCCGGCCGTGCAGGCCGTCCCGGTCGCGCAGGTTGATGCTGCTGATCCGGAGCCGCTGCCGTCCGGCGTCGCCGGCGTAGTTCTCCTGGTGCGTCCGGTGCCAGAACGCGCGCTCGTCGGCCGGGACGTCGTCGCCCATGCCCTCCGCGAGGGTGGCGTCGACGAGCTCGACCGGGATCACCCAGTCGTCGCCGACGGTTTCGGCCAGGGCGTCGATGGCCGGGGTGCAGAACGCGACCCCGTCCCAGCACCCCAGCTCGCGACTGCGCTGGCTCTCGAAGTCCATCGAGGTGCCGAGCGGGACGATGCCCTTGACCGTGCCGGGGGCCAGCATCGCTATGCGTGCCGCGATCCACCCGCCCTGCGAGGTGCCCAGGACGAAGGCGTCGGGGATGCCGAGCGCGTCGAGCACCTGCAGTCCGGCGATGGCCGTGTCCCAGTAGGTGAACTGCCCGTACGACGCGCGGGTCGCACCGTGCCCGTAGGGCTCGATGGCGAGCAGGTTCGCGGTGGCGGAGAGCTGCTCGTCCGCGAACTGGGGCCGGTAAAGCTCGACGGAGGTGGTGAAGGAGTTGACCATCACCAGCGTCGGGAGCGACGCGTCGTAGGCCCTGCCGAACCGGTAGCCGACGGTCGAGCCGCCGAGGTGCGGGATCTGGATCGTCTCCGTGTCGCTCATGGGTCCCTCCCGGTCGTCGTTCGAGTCATCGTGGCGGCCGGGTGCCCGGGGGGTCAATCGCCGTCGGGCGGCGGGACGCCGGCGAGCTCGGCTATCGGGGCGGACCAGGCGGCGGGCGCCGTCCAGACGAAGCTGTGCGCGCGGGGACGCTGCGGAACCGGCCGTCCCTCGCGCGTTCGCCGAGCTCGCGGGCCCAGGCCTCGGTGCAGAGGCGGTCGCGGTCGCCGTGCAGGACGAGCACCGGGTGGGGGACCCGCTCGACGGTGTCCTCCAGCCGGTCTCTCAGGTGGACGGCCAGCGCGTAGCGGACGCGGCGCATGCTGCGGTAGGCGGGGTCGACCGTCGGGCTGGCGAGGACCAGCGCCCGCACGCGGTCGGGTTCCCGGACGGCGACGTGTGCGGCGACCCGGGTGGCGCTGGAGTGCCCGACCAGCACGACGCCGTCCGGACCGCCGGCCGCCAGCCACTCGACGACGGCGTTGGCGTGGTCGGCGACGTCCATCGGGCGCTCGACGCGCTCACCGCGCTGGCCACTGCGGGCAGGGCCGGTGGCCGCACCACGACGCGCGCCGTCGTCAGCTCGCTGGCCTACGGCGCGGCGGCGCTGTGGATCCGGTCGCTGGACGACTGAAGCGCTCCGGCGTCCCGCGCCTCAGGTCTGGTCGGCCTTCGCGCGGCGATCGGCATGCGTCTCGCCGGCCACCGCGATGTCGGTCGGCGGGACCTCGACGATCCAGGCCCGCACCGTCTCCGGGGGAGCGCCGATGCTGTCGGTCGTGGCCTGGCTGACCGCGGCGAGCAGGTCGCGCTTCTGCTCCTCGGTGCGGCCGGCGATCATGGTGATCTGGATGAAGGGCATGAGGCATCCCTAACCCAGCCGGCCGCGGACGACCACTCGGCGCGGTGAGGGTCAGGCCGCGTCGGCCACCGGCGAGAGCACCCGGCGGGGGAGCTCCAGCGTCGGGTGGCTCGCATCCGTGGAGGGCTTCTGCGGCTCGCCGGCCTCCGGCGCCGCCGGGGCGGCTCCCAGGGAGCGGGCAAGTTCGTCGAGGTGGCGGAGCGCCTCGTCGTAGAGCTCCTGGACGGCGCTGGCCGCCGCCGCGTGCGCCGCTTCCGCAGGACCGACGTGTCCACTGGTCATGGCTGCCTCATCGGCGGGCGGCCGGTGCTGCGTGACCAGTGGTGCCCTACGGGCAGGCGGCGTCCTGCTCCGGGTGGACGATCACCTCCGGGAAGGCTCGCGGCCCCGACGTCGCCACCGTGGATGCGTTCTCCCCGAACTGGCCTCTCGGGAACACCGTGTTGGCCAGGGTGCTGACGCCCTGGCCGAAGGCTTGGCACCCGCCGGAGCCGGGGTCTGCCGACGCGGCTGTCGCCGGAGCGGTCAGCAGCACGGTGGCCGCTGCTGTGCTGATCAGTGCGCGTCGGACGCTCATGAGGGCCTCCTGGGTCGCCGTGGCCGTTGGACGGACCACGATGCTGGGCTTCCGCCGGCCCGTCGCCCAGGGGTGCGGGTGCGGTGGACATCGAGTCGGGCGCGGCGACACGGTGTGTCGCACTCGGACGGTGGACGGTCACCGGGCCGGTGCAGCCCCCATGTCCGGGGCGATCGGCGCAGTCGTGGCCCGGCAGCCACTGCGTGCCTCGTCGTCCACGGGGACCGTGGCGCCCACTGAGCACAGCACGCCCACGAGGCCCGTGGTGACCCGCTGGAGCAGATGGCGAGCGGGGATGTTCAGCCGGCGGTGTCGACACCGGGTGGCCGGCACGGCAGCATCCGTCGACGTGACCGCTCCCGAACCACACCGCTTCGTGGCCCGCGTCGTCGAGGAGTCGACCAACAAGATCCACGAGGACGACGTCGCGCGGCGGTACGGCTTCTCCGGGGCGCTGGTCCCCGGCGTGGAGCTGTTCGCCCGCACGACGACGCCGCTGGTGGCGGCCTGGGGAGTCGAGTGGCTGTCCCGGGGCCGGATCGACCTGCGCTTCCGGCGGCCCACCTACGACGGGGACGAGCTGCTCGTCGAGCCGGCCGACGGCCGGCTCACGGTCAGCCACCCGTCCGGGGAGGTGCGATCCGTCGGCTCGGCCGGGCTCGGCGCGGACCGTCCCGATCTCACCGGCTACCGGCAGGTCGCTGCACCGCCCGAGCCGCTGGCCGACCCGGTCGTCGGCCCGATGGGCAGCGTCTCCGAGGCCGGGACCGCGGAGCGCAACGAGTGGTACCTGGATGCGATCGGCGAGCCCCTGGACCTGTACCGGCGGGAGGCGCTGGTCCATCCCGGGGTGTTGCTGCGGCTGGTCAACGAGCTGCTCATGCGCAACGTCGCCCTGGGGCCGTGGATCCACACCTCCAGCGACTGCCGCTTCCTCGGCGTCGCGCGGCTGCCCGTGGAGCTGACTGCGCATGGGGTGGTCACCGGCGTGGGCCGCCGTGGCCGGCACGACGAGGTCCGTTACGACGCGCTGGTGCTGGCCGGTGACGAGCCGGTGCTGCACGTCCACCACACCGCGCTCTACCGGCTGGACGCGGCCTGATGCCCGGCGTCGCGACCGTGACGCACGGCCGACGAGCTGGTGGCCGCGTTCGACGCGAGGAGTGACGGGCGCGCGATCCCCTGGGACGTCGCGATGCGGTCCGCGCCCACGTCGGGCGGCGGGCTGACCGACGTGGGCGGGGGCGTCCGCTCCTCAGACCAGCTCGGGGGCGCGGAGGTGGTGCAGCACGACGTCGAACTCTGCGACGTCGGTGGCCGACATGCGTAGCGCCCGGCGGAACTCGTCGCGGATGTACATGGCCCGCTGGCGGGAGGACTCCATGGCCCGGCGGTCGGCGTAGACGGCGGTGAGGGAGTTGTCGCCGGTCTCCCGGTCGAGCATCAGGCTGAGGCTGCAGAAGCCGGGCATCTCGTCCATCCGCGGGATGAGGTCGGTGCGGAAGACGTGGAGGACCCTGTCGAGGGTGGCCGGGTCGACGCGGGACCAGGTGACCCGGGCGCAGGAACCGTCGCCCACGGGGTGCAGCCGGTGCATCGCCACGATCTCCCACTCGCGCACCTCGGGCGCCGCGGCACCGAACTGCTCGGTCGCCTGCTCGCGCATCCGGCGGACCGCGTCGCGGGTCGCGGCCATGGCTTCTTCGTTCTTCCAGGCGGTGGTGACGATGCAGCGGCCGGAGTCGCGGTCGCACAGCATCGACAGCCCGACGCAGCCGTCCATGCCGCTCACGGCGGGCATGACGTTGTCGCGGACGTCGGCGATGCCGGCGTCGATGCGGGACGGGTCGGCGGTGATCGTGGTGGTGCGGGCGTGCATGACGCCCTCCCTTCCGGGGACAGGCGCGCGGCGCCCCGGCGGCGTCCGCCCAGGTCATCGTGCTCAGGTGCTGCCCGCTGTCAACCGGAGCGTGCGCGGCGGCCGCGGCGAGCGCCGTCGTCGCGCCGAGCTGGTCGACGACGAGCCGGTCACCACGGAGGTGAGGGGGCGGAATCGGCCGGTCTCGAGTAGGGATCTGGCGATGTAGTTGGTGAGGCTGCGGAACCCATGGGTGGTGCCGCGGAGGTCTTCGAGTCGACCGCTGAGGGCTTCGGCGGTGCCGTTGCTGGGGCGGGGCCGGTCGGAGTGGGCGAGCACGTCGGCGGCCCGCTGGGTGAGGCTGCGTCCTGGCCGGCGGAGCTCGGTCAGCGTTGCGGAAACACCGGAGCCGAGTGCTGCGATCAGGGCGGAATCAGGTGAGTTGCTCGTGCCGGAACGTCTCGCCGTGCGGGTAGATGAGCTCGACCTCGAAGCAGTCTGCGGCGACATGCTGGAGAAAGCTGCGGGCGGTCCCGGTGGGTGCGGCCGGGAGCAGGACCGCGATGGACTCGACGGTGGTCCGGTCGTCGAGGGCGGAGGTGTTCGCGGCGTACCGGTAGGCGGCTGCCTGGGCCCACGCGTGAGCGACGGTGACGACATCGGCGGCGGCTTTCGCCTCCACGATGCGCCGGACCGTCGGCTCGTACACGTCGGCTCGCAGTTCACCGATGGGGTGCTCGCGAAGGTAACGGTGCGGGAGTGTCGCGACGTACGCGGCGACGAGGTCCGCTTCGAGCTGCTGGCGAGCGGGTGAGGCCGGCGGTTGCATGGCGGCGGCTTCGGCTCGCTGGGCGAAGCGGCCGGCTGCGTCGAAGCGGGACGGCAGGTCCGTCCGCTGCCAGTAGACGCGGCCGCTCTTGAGTTCGTGACCTTTCAGCAGGGTGTGCATGGCCTCGTAGACGTCGCAATGCCGGTAACGGCCGCCGAGCTCTTCGAACGCCTCCCAGATGGACCGGCTGCCGCCCGGTCGGTCGTTGCGGGTGCACGGCCACTGCAGAGACAGGACGGCGGCCGCGACCTCATGGAGGGGTGCGGGCGCGGCGTCGCCGGGGCGGGGGCGCCGCATGCCCTCGATGGCGTAGAACAGCACGTCGGTGCGTTCGAGGTCCAAGACGGCCCGCGTGACCGCCAAGGTGGCCTCATCCGAGTAGCCGCGCGCCTTGAGGTGGTCGATGACCTCGCTCCACTGCAGCGGGTCTTCCCCCAGGTGCTGCTCGATGTAGCGGGTCGCGACGGCAATGACGTGGTCCAGGTCCTGGGAGGCAGAGGTGGTACTCATCAGCCCGAACGCTACGACGAACACGGGCTCGTCGGGCACCGAGCGCAGTCAGACAGATCAGAGTGCGAGCAGTTCAGCCCAGCTCCGCTGCCGGCTCCTCGCCGCCGTTCTACACCCTCCATTGCGATGAGCCGGAAATCTGGCCGTGCGCGCCGAGCCGATGAAACGGGCCGCCCCCTGCTGCAGGCGCTGGCGGACTAGGCGTCTGAGGCGGATCCGATCGCTCAGCCGGCCGGCGGGATCCGCCGCCTCAACCGTCGAGCGCCGGCTTCCACTGCTCGGACCCTTCGAGTGCGCCGGGGTTCCACCAGATGATCTCGTAGGCGTCGGCGGACTTGCTCGGCTGCACGGTGTCGGGGTCCAAGCCGCCGGTGTAGGACGCGACCCAGTGCTCTTCTTCTTTCCTGGGGATCGCGTTGACGGCGTAGTCGTCGCCGTGTTCCTCGACGAACGCCTCGAATGTCGAGAAGGCTTCCGCTTCGGCGATCTCCCGGTCCGTGACGACGTCGACCATCAGATCGGCAGTGCCGTTCCGGCGTGCGAGGTCCTCGACGATCATCCGGATCTGGTTCTTGTACTCATCCGTCGAATAGTCGAACGAGTCGGTCAAGACCCAGTACCGGGTCAGGTCAGCTGTGCTCACGTCCTCGTCGACCACGACGATCTGGTAGGGCACGCCCTGGTAGACGTACGGCTCGGGCTCCGCCGGCGCCTGGCTCGGTGCATCGCTCGGTGCCTCGGCGGGCTGATCGCTCGGCGCGGCTGCGTCGGTCGTTGCTGCCGGCGTAGGGGTACCGCCGCTGACGATGCTCGCCACCACGATGCCGAGGACGAGCGAGAGCACGACGAGAGCCCCAGCCGACGCGAGGACGAGCTGCTGCGTCATCAGCTTCAGACGACCGAAGGCGGACCAGTGCTCGGCGAGGAAGGCCACGCACTGCTGCCAGGCGTTCTTCGGCTTCACGCGACGGAAGGTGATCTCCGTTCGCAGTGTCCCCGGGCTCTGGTTGTCGAGCTCCCAGCCGCCCTTCTGCCACCTTGCGATCGTGCGTCCTTCGGTGCCACGCAGCGCCCACGTGGACGCGAACTCGTAATCCGCGTCGCCACTCGCGGGGGTTCCGGGCTTCGCATCGATCTCGTCGGTCGTGAGCACGGCGGGGAGCGTAAGCACGGCGAGCCCTCGTGCCGGGCGTGTGCGGGAGGAGCAGGCGCCCGTTGCCGGCTGTCGTGCGACAGCGGGCGACGTTCCCCCGAGCACTCGCGGCACACGCGGGGAAATGGGGTACCTGTGGGGCGGGTGAGGGCAGGAGGTCACGGATCGTGATTCCGGCGAGCCGCCGCGACGTCCGGGCGCGGCGCGTGGCGCCCGGCGTCGTCCCGCGGGTCATGCTTCTCAGCGGTCCGGCGCTGTCAACGGGTGCGCCCGTAGGTCAGCGCGGGCGTGGAAGTCTGCGCGCGTGCAGATGTGTGTGTTGACCACGGGTGCGCTGGCGGAGGCCGTGCGCGAGGGAGCGGGATCGGCGGCAGCGGTATGAGCGCCGTCGACCTGCGCGGCGAGGTCGTCCGCGTCGGGCAGGCGCTGGATGCGGTGCCGACCGAGCCGGGCCTCTACGCGTGGTGGTCGCTGCCCGGCGCGCTGCCGGGTGTCAGCGGGCCTGGGCACGCCGACGGCACGCACGAACTCGTGTACGTCGGCCTCGCTCGCAGCGGTCCGTGGTCCCGGGCGACGTTGCGGAGCAGAGTCGTCGGCAACCACATCCGCGGGACGACCGGGCAGTCGACTCTGCGCCGGTCACTCGCCTCCCTGCTCCACGAGCGGCAAGGGTGGCGGAGCCGGTTCACCGACCGCCCCCTGCTGGTGCCCGAGGACGAGCTCGAACTGAACGCCTGGATGCAGGAGCACCTGGCCCTCAGCTGGGCGGTGCACGATCAGCCCTGGACGGTGGAGGCACAGGTGATCGCCGACATGACGCCGCCGCTCAACCAGTCGGCCAACGTGGCGCACCCGCTGTACCGCCATGTCCGCGACGCTCGGGCGCGCTGGCGAACGGCGGCACGAGAAGCCTCGAGCTGAGCGGTCGCCCAGTCGGTGAGTGGAGCGGCCGGCACCCCTCCAGCCGCAACTTCGTGTCAGTGGCGTCCGCTATCCCTGCGACGAGGCAGGGTGGGTCCGGTCCGGTAGTCCGGGACGGTGACGCGGAGAGGTGCGGGGATGCAGCGACTCGACGGACGGCTGGTGCTGAGCCCGACCGATCTGACCCACCACCAGGAGTGCCGGCACCTCACCCGGCTGGACCTGGGCGTGGCCGCGGGGGAGTGGGCGGCGCCGGAGGCCGAGACGACCGACGAGCTGCAGCTGGTCTTCGACCGCGGCGTGGCCCACGAGAAGAAGTACCTGGAGTCGCTGCGCACTGCCGGGAAGACGGTCGCCGAGATCGACACCGTCTTCGACGCGGCCGGGCGCCGACGGGCGGAGGACGAGACGGTCGAGGCGATGCGCAGCGGCGTCGACGTCGTCTACCAGGGGACCTTCTTCGACGGCGCCTGGGGCGGGCAGGCCGACTTCCTGCTCCGCGTCGAGGTGCCTTCGCTGTTCGGCGGCTGGTCCTACGAGAGCGCCGACACCAAGCTCGCCCGGAAGCTGAAGGTCGCCGCGCTGCTGCAGATGGCGATCTACGCCGAGCGGCTCACGGTGCTGCAGGGCGTGGCGCCGCGCGGGATCCACGTCGTTACCGGCGACGGCGTCTCGCGGCCGTGGCGGCTGGTCGACGTCGCCGCCTACGCCCGTCGCGCGCGGGCCCGGCTGGAGACGTTCACCGCCGCTCCGCCGGTGACCGCTCCCGCGCCGATCGGCTACTGCGACCAGTGCCGCTGGGCGGAGAAGTGCACGACCGAGCTGCGGGACGCCGACGACCTCGGCCTGGTCGCCTCCATGCGCGGCGACCACCGCGACGCCCTCCGCGCGGCGGGCATCCCGACGCTGGCGGCGCTGGCCACCGCGTCACCGGAGCAGCTCGCGGGATCGGGCATCGGTGCCGACGCGCGCACCCGGCTGCAGCAGCAGGCGGCCGAGCAGCTGAAGGAGCGGACGACGGGGGAGTCGTCGCGGTCGCTGCTCGACCCGGTCGAGGGCCTCGGGCTGCTCCGGCTGCCGTCGCCGAGCGCCGGCGACCTGTACCTCGACTTCGAGGGCGACCCCTGGTTCGACGACGGCGCGGGCATCGAGTACCTCGCCGGCATCGGCGACCGGGCCGGCGGGTTCACGGCGCTGTGGGCGCACGACCGCCCGGCGGAGAAGCAACTGGTCGCCGACCTCATCGACCGGATCGTCTCGGCGGTGCAGGCCGACCCGGCGATGCACGTCTATCACTACGCGCCCTACGAGGTGACCGCGCTCAAGAAGCTGACCGGCGGCTACGGCGTCCGCGAGGCGGAGCTGGACCAGCTGCTGCGCGAGGAGCGGTTCGTCGACCTCTATCCCGTCGTCCGGCAGTCGATGCGGATCAGCAAGGAGTCGTACTCGATCAAGAAGGTCGAGGCGTTCTACGGGCGGTCGCACGAGGGCGCGGTGGCCAGCGCGCTGGGCAGCGTCCTGGAGTACGAGGCCTGGCTGGAGGACGGCGACTCGGCGCGGCTGGACGGCATCGAGGCCTACAACAAGGACGACGTCGACTCGACCCGCGAGCTGCACGAGTGGCTGGAGCAGCAGCGCGCCGACCTGGAGGCGCTGCACGGGCCGTTGCCGCGGCCGGAGGTCGCGGTGGTGGCGCCGGACGCGAAGGTGACGGAGGCCCAGGCCGCCGAGCAGGAGCTGACCGACCGGCTGCACGCGGCCGGGCACGAGCTGCTGGGCGACCTCGTCGGCTGGCACCGCCGCGAGGACCGGCCGGCGTGGTGGGAGGTCTACCGGCTGCAGGACCTCGACGCCGAGGAGCTGGTGGGGGACGGGACGGCGCTGGGCGGGCCGGCCTTCGTCCGGTACGTGGGGCCGGAGAAGAAGAGCTCGCTGTACGAGTACTCGTTCCCGGTGCAGGACACGAAGCTCACCGCCGGTGACGAGGCGCTCGACGTGGACACCGCGAAGAAGGTCGGCACGGTCTTCGAGCTGGATGCCGCGGCCGGGCGGCTGGTGCTGAAGACGACGGCGGCAGAGCCGCCGCAGTCGCGCGGGCTCGGGCCCGGTGGGCCGCTCAACACCGCTGGCCTGCGGGCGGCGATCGCCGACACCGGCGAGGACGTGCTCGCCGGCCGCGACTGCCTCGGGCAGGCGCTGGTGGAGCGCCGCGTTCCCGCGGGACCGCGGCTGCGCGAGGGCGAGACGACGACGGCCGCGATCGTGCGGCTCGGCCTGGCGCTGGACGGCGAGGTGCTGGCGATCCAGGGCCCGCCGGGGAGCGGGAAGACGACGGCCGCGGCTGCGCTGATCCGGGAGTTGCTGGACGCTGGGAAGAAGGTGGGCGTGACCGCGACGTCCCACGCGGTCATCGGCAACCTGCTGAAGGCGGTGGGTCGGCCGGCGCTGCAGAAGTGCGAGGAGCACCAGCACTGCGGCGCGGACGGGGTGGCGTGGTCGAAGGACAACGGCTTCGTGGCGCGGGCGCTGGCGGACGGCGACGCGCGGTTGGTCGGCGGGACGGCGTGGTTCTGGACCCGGGCCGACGTGGCGGAGGCCGTGGACGTGCTGGTGGTCGACGAGGCCGGCCAGTTCTCGCTGGCCAACGCCGTCGCCGTGGCGCGGGGCGCGCGCTCGATGGTGCTGCTGGGCGACCCGCAGCAGCTGGCCCAGCCTTCGCAGGCGGTGCACCCCGGGGACTCCGGGGCGTCGGCGCTGGAGCACCTGCTCGACGGCCACGCGACCATCCCGGCCGACCGCGGGGTCTTCCTCGACCGCTCGTACCGGATGCACCCGGATCTCACCGCGTTCGTCTCCGACCTGGCCTACGAGGGCCGGCTGGAGGCGGCGGACGGCCGGGAGCGGGTGGCGGTGCTGGGGGAGGGGCCGCTGGCGGGCAGCGGGCTGCGGGTGCACCCGGTCGACCACGTGCTGACGGCGGCGGACAAGTGCCAGCTGGAGGCGGACGCGGTCGCGCGGCTGTGGCGCTCGGCGCAGGGCTCGACGTGGCGCAGCCACCTGGGGGAGGAGGCGCCGATCGGGCCGGCGGACGTGCTGGTCGTGGCGCCGTACAACGCCCAGGTTGCGCTGATCAAGGCAGCACTGCCGGACGGTGCGCGGGTCGGCACCGTGGACAAGTTCCAGGGCCAGGAGGCGCCGGTAGTTCTCTACTCGATGACGAGCACCAGCGCCGACGACGCACCCCGGGGCGTGTCGTTCCTCTACGACCTGAACCGGCTCAACGTGGCGGTGTCGCGGGCGCAGGCGCTGGCCGTCGTGATGCTGAGCCCGCTGCTGCTCGACGCGCCGGTGCGCACGCCCGAGCAGCTGCGGCGGGTGAACGCGCTGTGCCGGCTGGTGGAGTCGGCGACCGTCGTCTGATCCCGACCGCGGTGCGCGGGCCGGTGCGGGCCCGTGGTGTGATGCCAGTCAGGTGATGTCCGGGTCGGCCCTGGGGCCGGTCCGCTCGCCAGGTTGCGTGGGCTCGTGGCCGGTACCGGTGGGGTTCAGCTCGAGGTGGACGGCGGCGTCACGATCGTGACGCTCAAACGCGCCTGACCGGCGCAACGCGCTGACGCCCGGGATGGCCGATGAGCTCATCGCGACGTTCGACGAGGTGGACGCCAAGCCGGAGGTCGGGGCGCTGGTCATCCGCGGCGTCGGCAAGTCGTTCTGCGCCGGTGGCGACGTGGCGACGCTGACCTCGGCCGGCAAGGACCCGGCGGCGCCCGACGCCTACGAGGGCATGGGGAAAATCTACGACTCCTTCTACCGGCTCGGCCAGGTGAAGGTGCCGACGGTGGCGGCGGTGCGCGGCTCGGCCGTGGGCGCCGGCATGAACATGCTGCTGGCGACCGACCTGCGGATAATCGCCCGTGAGGCGCGGCTGCTGGCCGGCTTCCTCAAGCGCGGGATGCACCCCGGCGGCGGGCACTTCGTCATCCTGTCGCGGTTGATCGGCCGCGAGGCTGCGGCGGCGATGGCGCTGTTCGGCGAGGAGATCAACGGGGCGAAGGCCGTGGAGCTCGGGCTGGCCTGGGAGGCGCCGGAGGACGCTGCGGTCGAGGACCGGGCGCGGGAGCTGGCGGCCCGTGTCGCGGCGACCCGCAGCTGGCGCGGATCGCGGTGAGCAACTTCCGCAAGGAGGCGTCACCGGCGCGATCCCGTGGGACGTCGCCATGCAGTCTGAGCGCCCGGCTCAGATGTGGTCGATGCGCCGCTCGGCTCAGTAGCCGGGCAGCCACCGCCGCAGCTCGCCGTCCACCGCGACGGTGGCGTTCAGCGAGCAGAGGACGCCGACCAGCTCTTCGGCCACCCGCTGCAGCAGCAGGTAGTGCGGAGGGATCGTCAGCTTCCGCTGGATGCGTTGGGCGGCGCCGAGGAGGTCGGAGTCGCGTCGGGTCTGCTCCTGCAGCCAGCTGCGTGTGAACTGGTACTCGGGACTGCGCAGCGGTTGCAGGTAGGGGTTCAGGGGCCCCAGCAGGGCCGCGAGCGTCACGTCGTCCGGTCGCAACAGCTGGGCCGAGGCGGCGATGCGGTGCAGTTCCGCGGCGTCGTCCCGCCCGGCGGCGAGCAGCGGGCCGAACCGGGGCGGCCAGCCGCGCGGCATGGGCTGGTTCGACCCGAAGTCGAGGACGCCGAGCCGGCCGTCGTCCATCAGCCGGAAGTTGCCGGGGTGCGGGTCGCCGTGCAGGCGACGGGCACGCGCCGGGCCGGAGGTGAACAGGTGCACGAGGGCCGTGCCGCAGCGGTTGCGGTCGGCCTGGGTGCCGGAGGCGATGACGCGCGACAGGGGAGTGCCGTCGATCCACTCGGTGACCAGGACCTCGCCCTCCACGGCCAGCACCTCGGGCACGAGGACGTCGGGGTCGCCGCGGTAGGCGTCGGCGAAGGCGGTCTGGGCCTCTGCTTCGCGTGCGTAGTCGACCTCCTCGACGAACCGTGCCCGCAGCTCGGTGAAGAGCTGGCGCACGTCGAGGTGCGGGGCCGCAGCTTTCAGGATCGGGGAGAGCCCCTGCAGCATGTCGAGGTCGGCGACCAGCGCCTCGGCGGCGCCCGGGCACTGGACCTTGACGGCCACCGGTGTGCCGTCGGACCAGGTGGCGCGGTGGACCTGCCCGATGCTGGCGGCCGCGGCGGGCCGGTCGTCGGAGTCGCCGAAGCGCTCGCGCCAGTGCGGACCGAACGACGCCTCGAGTTGCTCGTGGACGCGGACGGCCGGCATGAGCGGCGCCGCCTCCTGGAGCTTGATGAGCGTCTCGCGGTAGGGGCCGGCCAGCTGCTCGGGGAGCGCGGCCTCCATGGCGGAGAGCGCCTGACCCATCTTCATGGCGCCGCCCTTGAGGTGGCCGAGGGTGGCGAACAGCTGCTCGGCGGTGCGCTGCTGGACCTGCTCGGCGAACAGTTCCGCGGGGCGGCCGCCGAGGCGCTTGCCGAGTCCGAGGGCGGTGCGGCCGGCGTAGGCGGCCGGGAGTGCGGCGAGACGGGCCGTCCGGGCCAGGCGGCTTCGCGCCGGCGTCCCCTCGTCCCGAGCGGGCATGGCTACCAGGGGGTCGTGGGCTGGAGCACGGCCTCGGTGAGCGCCTGGGTGCGCAGGTGCGTGACCTCCTGGTACTCGGGGTCGGCGACCATGCGGCTGAACGCCTCGCGGGAGGGATAGCGGACGAGCAGGACGGCGTCCCAGTCCTGGCCCTGCTCGGCGACGAGTGGCGTGCCGCCGTCCCCGGCGTAGAGGACCGCACCGCCGTAGCGGGGGAGGAAGGTCTCGGACAGGGCCCTGGCGTACTGGTCGTAGGACTCGCGGCCGCCCTCGGCGAAGCGGAGCAGGTTGAGCATGACCACGGGACCGGGGTCCTCCTGGAGTTAGCGCTTGACGTCGGCACCGCGGGGGTCGACCGCCATGTGTCGACGCAACTGGCGCTCCGCCTCGGGTAGCGACGTCCGTCAGACCGTTTCCGGGACGCGCAGGTGGGCGACGGCGAGGTCCATCTCGGCGATGTCGGTGATGCGGGCGCCCATGGCCTGGGCGAACTGCTGCCGCAGGTGCTTGGCCTGCTTGCGGACCAGCGCGAGTGCGTCGCGGCTCTCGAGGGCTGTGACGCTGACCGTGCGACCGGTGCGCCGGTCGACCAGCATGCTCAGGCTGTCGAAGCCCATCAGGTCCTGCAGCCGCGGCATGAGGTTGTGGCGGTAGGCGTCGAGGAGCTCGTTCAGGCGGTTCGGCGGGATGCGGGCCCAGGTGACCTGGGCGCCGGCGCCGTCCCCGGCCGGGCGCTCCCGGTGCAGGACGGCGATCTCCCACTCCTGGATGTCGAGGCCCTGGGCGCCGAGGACCTGCATGAGGCGTATGGGGTGGACGTCCTCGGTGGCGGCGTGCATGGCTTCTGCGTCGGCCCAGGACGTCGTGTCGATGCAGCGGCCGTGCTCGCGGTCGGTGAGCATCGACAGGCCGATACAGCCGTCGATCTGCTGGCTCGCCGGCATCACCTCGTCACGGGTGAAGGCGATGCCGGCGTCGAGGTTGTCGGGCTCGGCCTTGATGGTGGTGGATCGAGCGTGCATGCCGCCGCACCTTCCGTTCGTGGCGGCGCCCCGGTGGCGTCGCCACTGGCGCTCACCTTGGCTGTAATCCATTTCTGCCGCAATGCTGTGACGGCCTGGCGGTGGATGCGCCGCGCAGGCGCGCTGCGCGGGGCGCGCCGGTCATCGGGATGCCCGGCTCGGACACGGGCGTCACCTACCGTTGGTCCTGCGTCCTTCCCCGTCTTCCGGCGCGCTCCCGGCAGGTCCTTCGGTCGTTCGGCCGGTGACGACCGTGCCGGGCAGCACCCTGCGGTGGGGACGCCGAAACCGTCGTCCTGAGCCGAGGAGCTGCGCAGAGTTGTCCGGCATGCCGTCCAGCGGGATCTCCCGCCCGATGACCACCGGCAACCTGATGGCCGACTGCGAACGCTGGTGCCGGGACAACCTTCACCGCCGGGAGGTGCCAGCTCCGAGCGGAACGACGCTCCGCCTGGTCGCCGCTCCGTTGGCCGCCCCGCCGGCCGCACGTCGCACCTTCCGGCCCGGCCCCGGGTGGCCAGCCATTCCGGTCGCGCGCACCGGCAGCTGAGGACCTCTTGGGGCAGGACTCCTGCGCGTGATCGTGGCGGCCGGCCTATGCGGCCGCCGAGCTTCGCGCTCTCGCCACCGGCGGCCGCGCTGAGCCAAGCACCACACCCCTCGTTGGGGGTTGGCGGCCTGAAGCCGAGGCGCCGCCTCCCCGCGTATGCACGAGGGTGCCGGTAAAGTCGGCCGCTGATTGAAGGCCGACGCCGTTTGGGCTGCTTCGTGCTGAAATCAATACAACAATGGCGACAGCCTCATTAAATCGAAAGGCCGCCCGTGGCACTCCGGAAATCTGACCTCTACAGCTCGCTCTGGAAGAGCTGTGACGAGCTGCGCGGCGGCATGGACGCGAGTCAGTACAAGGACTACATCCTCACCCTGCTCTTCGTGAAGTACGTCTCCGACAAACAGAAGACCGACCCGAACAGCCTCATCGAGGTGCCGCCCGGGGGCTCCTTCGATGACATGCTCGCCGCCAAGGGCGACAAGGAGATTGGCGACCGCTTCAACAAGATCATCGCCAAGCTGGCCGAAGCCAGCGGGCTGCGCAACGTCATCGACCAAGCCGACTTCAACGACGAAGAGAAGCTGGGCAAGGGCAAGGAGATGCAGGACCGCCTCTCCAAGCTAGTCACGATCTTCAAGGATCTCGACTTCCGAGGCTCACGCGCCGAGGGTGATGACCTGCTTGGTGACGCGTACGAGTACCTGATGCGGCACTTTGCCACCGAATCAGGCAAAAGCAAGGGGCAGTTCTACACGCCAGCCGAGGTTTCGCGGATCCTCGCCAAGGTCGTCGGCATCGGTCCGAACACCCCGCAGGACCAGACCGTCTACGACCCTGCCTGCGGGTCCGGCTCGCTGCTGCTCAAGGCGGCCGCCGAGGCGCCGCGCGGCATGACGGTCTATGGCCAGGAGAAGGATAATGCCACCTGGGCGCTATCCACGATGAACATGATCCTGCATGGCAACGAGATCGCCGTGATCGAAAAGGGTAACTCCATCGCGAGCCCGCATTTTACGAAGGGTGACCAGCTGTGGACCTTCGACTTCGTCGTCATGAATCCGCCATTTTCCGACAAAGCCTGGACGAACGGACTCGAGAACGACTATGGCCGCTTTGAGTACGGCCGTCCACCGGAGAAGAACGGCGACTATGCTTTCTTGCTCCACGCCCTGAAGTCCCTCAAGAGCACCGGCAAGGCAGCCATCATCCTTCCGCACGGCGTACTCTTCCGCGGCAACGCCGAAGCCACTATCCGCCGCAACCTACTTAAGCGCGGCTTCATCAAGGGCATCATCGGGCTGCCGCCCAACCTCTTCTACGGCACCGGCATCCCGGCCTGCGTGGTCATCCTTGACAAGGAGAACGCTCAGTCCCGCACAGGTGTTTTCATGATTGATGCCTCCAAGGGCTTTATGAAGGACGGCAACAAGAACCGCCTGCGTAGCCAGGATCTGCACAAGATTGTCGACACCTTCAACAAGCGGATCGAGATCGAGCGCTACTCGCGCATGGTGCCGATGAGTGAAATTGCCGATCCCAAGAACGACTACAACCTCAACATTCCGCGCTATATCGACTCCTCGGAGCCCGAGGACCTGCAGGACCTTAGTGCCCATCTGCACGGCGGCATCCCAGACCGGGACCTCGACGCGCTGCAGCGCTACTGGGACGCCTTCCCGGAACTTCGCAGCCAGATCTTCACGCCGAACCGTCCCGGCTACAGCAACCTCGCCATCGATGTCAGCGCGGTGCAGCAGGCCATCTTCGATGCTCCGGGCTTCCACAGGCTGCGTGACGAAGCCGCCGGGATTGTCGAGGACTGGTTCGCCGCGCACCGCGACGCGCTCCTCGGGATCACTGCCGACACCAAGCCAAACGATTTGATCGCGACCCTCGGCGACGACCTACTCGCCCGCTTCAAGCCGATGCCGCTACTCGACGAGTACGACATCTACGAGCAACTCATGTCTTATTGGCACGACGTCATGCACGACGACGTGTATCTCGTCATGGCCGAGGGCTGGCGTGAAGCTGCCAAGCCGCGCAAGACCATCGAGGATAAGGAGCGCAAGCTTTCCGAGACGCCCGATCTTGTGGTGGGCTCCGGCCGGAGCGCCACCAAGTACAGGATGGACCTCATCCCGCCAGCGCTGATCGTGGCGCGCTACTTCGCCGACGACCAGGCTCAGCTTGATGAGCTCAACGCCGCAGCCGAGGACGCCGCGCGGGGCGTCGAGGAGTACGTCGAAGAGCACTCTGTCGAGGACGGACTCCTGGCCGACGCCATGGACGACGACAAGATTTCCAAAGCGCTCGTAACGGCGCGCCTCCGTGTCGCCAAACGCGAGAAGTTCGATCCCGACGAGATCAAGGCGCTTGAGCACGTCCTTGGGCTCTACGAGGCGCAAGCTGCCGCGAAGATGGAAGTCAAGGAGGCGCAGGAAAAGCTCAACCTGGCCACGCTCAAGAAGTACGGCGACCTGACCGAAGACGACGTCAAAGCGCTAGTGCTTGACGGCAAGTGGAAGGCTGTCGTCCTACAACGCGTGAATGGCGAAGTTGAAGCCCTCACGCTGGATCTTGTTGCACGCGTCAAGCAGCTCGGTGCACGCTATGAAGCGGCAGTGGGTGATCTCGACGCGGAGTTGAACAAGCTCGCATCGAAGGTTGCAGATCACCTTGCAGCCATGGGTGTTGAAGTATGACCGCGACATGGGCGACTTCGACCGTAGGTCAGCAGTTCGATGTTCAGCTTGGGAAGATGCTCGACGCGGCGAAGAATGTCGGCATCCCTAAGCCTTACGTTGGTAATCGCGCTGTCCAGTGGGGGCGGGTTGATGTCTCCGCCGGCGGCGTTGTGCCAATGAGTCGCTCAGATCTCCAGCGTTATCGATTGCGAGATGGCGACCTCCTAGTTTGCGAGGGCGGGGAGGTCGGGCGGGGTGCAATCTGGCGAAACGAATTGCCAGAGTGCTACTACCAGAAGGCTCTGCATCGACTTCGCCCAAAGAATGGTTACGATGTTCGGCTGATGCTCGCGCTGCTCGCATACTGGTCTGCAACAGGTGCCTTCGCCGACTTTGTAACCCAGACGAGTATTGCTCACCTTCCGCGTGAAAAGTTCGTCCAAATGCCGCTTCCGCTGCCGTCGGAGCCAGAGCAACGTCGGATCGGCGAGGTACTTCAAGACGTCGACGACCTGATCGGCACCCTTGGACGCCTCATTACCAAGAAGCAGACGATTATGCAGGGCATGATGCAGCAGCTGCTGACCTGCCGCACGCGCCTGCCGGGGTTCACTCATCCCTGGAGGACCTCTACATGGGGCGAGTTGTCCACAACAATCGCAAGTGGAGCGACCCCGAGGCGGTCCGATCCGCGAAACTGGGGCGGCTCCATCCCCTGGGTGACCAGTACCGAGCTGAAGCGTGGAAAGATTCGTCAGATTCCTCAGCGGATCACCGAAGCCGGCCGGAAGAGTGCCAGCCTTAGGATCTGGCCGAGCGGCACCTTCCTGATGGCAATCACAGGACTCGAGGCCGCGGGAACGAGGGGGAATTGCGGACTTCTTATGGCGGATGCGGCGACAAACCAGTCATGTATGGCGGTGATTCCCGGGCCAGAACTCCTGACACCGTATTTGTTCTATTACTACCTTCACTATGGCGAGAGTCTGGCTTTCAACTACACGCAGGGCACTAAGCAAATGAGCTATACCGCGAGCATTGTGCGCTCGCTCCCGATTGAGCTGCCATCCGACGTGGGGGAGCAGGCCGCGATCGCGGACATGCTGTCCTGCGCCGATGCTGAGCTTGAGGTATTGCAGGTACGTCGCGCCAAAGCTCAGAACATCAAGGCTGGCATGATGCAGCAATTACTGACCGGCCGCACGCGGCTGCCGCTGGAGGCCGCGGGGTGAGTAGCGGCAAGTCCGTTCGGCTGTTCCTGGCAGATGGCACGCCCGGCGGGTTGCTGACGGCGGAGATCATGAACTGGACGGGGCACGTCGTGGCGGCCCCGCGATCGGACCTCGCGACGCTCCTGAAGCGCCCTGAGGCAACCCGGACCGGCATCTACATCCTTCTCGGCGATGACCCGGACAGTCTGGGTGGCCAGATGGCGTACATCGGCGAGGGCGATGACGTCAGCAAGCGGCTGTATCAGCACGCTCGCTCGGAGGACCAGAACGGCAAAGACTTCTGGGATCGAGCCGTCGTGCTAACCAGCAAGGACACCAACCTGACAAAGGCGCACGCCCGCTACCTGGAGAGCCGGTTCATCACGCTTGCTCTCCAGGCCAACCGGGCACGGCTCACCAACGGCACCACGCCGTCGCCCATTGTCCTGCCAGAGGCCGACGTGTCGGACATGGAATACTTCATCGAGCAGGCCAAAATTGTGCTGCCGGTGCTGGGGGTAAACATCTTCCGGTCGCCGAAAACGACGTTGCCCGTACCGAGCGCCGGGCCGACCACCACTCGGGCGGGTTCGCCGATGTTCCAAATGTCCGTAAAGAAGTCGGGCATCACCGCAACCGCACAAGAAGTCGACGGCGAGTTCACCGTGCTCGAAGGCTCGGGCGCGCGACTCAAGTGGACCGGCGTCGCCGGGCACAGTTACGCGGGCCTGCGGGCAAAGCTGGAGCAAGACGGCACGCTGGTGCCAGCGTCCGACGGTGCAGCAATGCGCTTCACTCGCAACCACGTGTTCGCCAGTCCGAGTGCCGCAGCGGCAATCGTGGCTGGGCGCAGCGCCAACGGCCGGGTTGAATGGCTAGTGCAAGGCACGCGCCGAGCCTATGGGGAGTGGGAAACGGAAGGAGTTGAGGAGGCGATGCAGAAGGAGGTTCGTGATGAGTGACGTGGGACAGATCGAACGGAAGGCCCAGGACCGCGTGGTTGCGCTGCTTCGCGACCAACTCGGGTACGAGTGGCTCGGTAACTGGGCATACCGCGGTCACAACGCCAACGTCGAGGTCGGCCTGCTGACGCAGAGCCTCAAGGCACGGGGCTACGACGACAAGCTCATCACCCGGGCCCTCGATCAGCTTGGCAAGGCCGCCGCAGTCGGTGCCGGCCACGATCTTTACGAGGCGAGCCGGGACGTCTACGGGCTGCTGCGCTATGGCGTGAAGGTCAGGCCGGGCGTTGGCGAGCAGACCAGAACGGTCTGGCTGATCGACTGGACGAACCCTGAGGCGAACCACTTCGGCATCGCCGAGGAAGTCACAGTCCTCGGCCAGCACACCAAGCGGCCCGACGTGGTGCTCTACGTCAACGGCCTGGCGCTCGCCACGCTGGAGCTCAAGCGATCCAAGGTCGCGGTGTCGGAGGGCATCCGGCAAACCATCGGCAATCAGAAGCCGGAGTTTATCCGGTCCTTCTTCTCCACCGTCCAGTTCGTCTTCGCCGGCAACGACGTCGAGGGCCTCCGCTACGGCGTCATCGACACGCCCGAGAAGTACTGGCTGGAGTGGAAGGAGCCGTCCGACGTCGGCGACCCGCTCGACCGGGCACTGCTGCAGCTGTGCAGCAAGGCACGCTTCCTCGAGCTGATCCACAACTTCATCGTTTTCGATGCGGGCATCAAGAAGGGCCCGCGCCACAACCAGTACTTCGGCATCAAAGCCGCCCAGAAGCGGATCGCTAAGCGCGAGGGCGGCATCATCTGGCACACCCAGGGCTCGGGCAAGTCCCTGACGATGGTGTGGCTCGCCAAGTGGATCCGCGAGAACCAGCCCGACGCCCGCGTCTTGCTCATCACCGACCGCACCGAGCTCGATGAACAGATCGAGAAAGTGTTCGGCGGCGTCAACGAGCAGATCTACCGCACTAAGAGCGGCGCCGACCTCATCGGCACCCTCAACGCGAGCGAGGAGTGGCTGATCTGCTCACTCGTCCACAAATTCCGGGCCGCCGACACCGACGACGAGGACGACGAGGCGACCGCCGACTTCATCAAGGAGCTGCACGCACGCATCCCGAAGGACTTCAAGGCCAAGGGCAACATCTTCGTCTTCGTCGACGAGGCCCACCGCACCCAGTCCGGCAAGATGCACCAGGCGATGAAGCAGCTCCTGCCGGAGGCCATGTTCATCGGCTTCACCGGCACCCCGCTGCTCAAGGCCGACAAGGCCACCAGCATCGAGACCTTCGGCTCGTTCATCCACACCTACAAGTTCGACGAGGCCGTTGAGGACGGCGTCGTACTCGACCTGCGCTACGAAGCCCGCAACATCGACCAAGAGCTGACCAGCCCCGACCAGGTCGACAAGTGGTTCGAGGTCAAGACCAAGGGCATGACCGACCTGTCCAAGGCCGAGCTGAAGAAGCGCTGGGGCACGATGCAGAAGGTGGTCTCCTCCGAGCCCCGAGCCAAGCGGATCGTCAACGACATCCTGCTGGACATGGAGACCAAGCCTCGCCTGATGGACCGGCGCGGCAACGCCATGCTGGTCGGTTCGAGCATTTACCAGGCCTGCAAGTTCTACGAGATGTTCGTAGCGGCTGGTTTCAAAGGCAAGTGCGCCATTGTCACCAGCTACGTCCCGAACGCCAGCGACATCGCCAAGGAGGACGCCGGCGCGGGCAAGACCGAGAAGGTCCGTCAGTACGACATCTACCGCAGGATGCTGGCCGACTACTTCGACGAGCCGGAAGACACCGCAGTCAACAAGGTCGAGGAATTCGAACAGGCGGTCAAGAAGCAGTTCCTCGAGAACCCCGGCCAGATGCGGCTGCTCATCGTGGTTGACAAGCTGCTGACCGGCTTCGATGCCCCGAGCGCCACCTACCTCTACATCGACAAGAGCATGCGGGACCACGGCCTGTTCCAGGCGATCTGCCGGGTCAACCGTCTGGACGGGGACGACAAGGACTACGGCTACATCGTCGACTACCAGGACCTGTTCAACTCCCTGGAGTCCGCCATCACCGACTACACCTCGGGTGCCCTGGACGGTTACGAGAAGCAGGACATCGAGGGGCTGCTGTCGGATCGCATCGAGAAGGCACGGGAGGATCTCGACGAAGCGCTCGAACGCGTCCGGGCGCTCGTTGAGCCGGTGGCGCCGCCGAAGAACACCCTGCAGTATCAGCAGTACTTCTGCGCCATAGAGCAGGGCAACGCCGAGCAGCTCAAGGTCAACGAGCCGAAGCGCGTCGAGCTGTACAAGGCAGTCGCCGCCGTCACCCGCGCCTACGGCAACGTCGCCAACGAGATGACCGCCGCGGGCTACAGCGCGGCCGAAGCTGAGGCGATCAAGAAGGAGATCGCGCACTACGTCGACGTGCGGGCCGAGGTGAAGCTCGGTGCAGGCGAGGACGTCGACTTCAAGCAGCACGAGGCCGGCATGCGGTTCCTGCTCGACACCTACATCCAGGCCGGTGCCTCGCGGGTCGTCTCCAACTTCGAGGATGCCGGCCTGATCGACCTGATCGTCAAGCTGGGCGCGGACGCCATCGACAAGCTCCCGACCGGAATCAAGAAGGACCCCGAGGCGGTTGCTGCGACGATCACCAACAACATGCGCAAGGTGATCGTCGACGAGCGGGCGATGAACCCGAAGTACTACGACAAGATGTCCGAGTTGCTCGATGCCATCATCGAGGAGCGTCGTCAACAGGCCATCGACTATCAGGAGTACCTGGCGAAGTTGCTCGACGCCGCCAAGAAGCTCGGGACGAAGGAATCGGACACCGCCTACCCCGCCTGGGCGGACAACGGCGCGCGCAGAGCCCTCGTGGATTTCGGCTGGCCTGACCCGGCCATGCCGATCCAGGTCGACACCGCCATCCTGACGAGCAAGCCGCACGACTGGGTGGGCAACACGATGAAGGAGAAGGTTGTCAAGCGAGCGATCAGTCGCACTCTGCCGGTTGACTTCGACCGTCTCGATGAGCTGTTCGACCTGGTGAAGGCCCGGGATGAGTACCGCTAACGCCTACCTCAGCGTCCGCGGCATCGACATCGACGTCGTCTATAAGGACATCAAGAACCTGCACATCGGCGTCTATCCGCCGATGGGTCGCGTACGCGTGGCCGCCCCGGAGCGGCTCGACGACGACCAGGTGCGGCTGGCCGTCATCCAGCGCCTGCCCTGGATCAAGCGGCAACGCGAACAACTGCAGTTCGCCGAGCGCCAGTCCGAGCGCGAGATGGTCACGGGGGAGTCCCACTACGTATGGGGCACGCGGCATCGCCTCAAGGTGGTCGAGCGACCCGGCCGCGCCCACCTGGAGCTCGACGGCAGCCGGCTCTTGCTCTACGTCCCGACGGGCACGAGCACGGAGCGTCGCCGCGACCTTCTCGATCACTGGTACCGGGAGCAGCTGCGCCACGCCATCCCCGCCGCGATCGCCATGTGGGAGCAAAGGATCGATGTCTCCGTGCCCAAGTGGAGCGTCCGGCGCATGAAGACCAAGTGGGGTTCCTGCAACCGCGAAACCGGACACATCTGGTTCAACGTTGAGCTCGCCAAGAAGCACCCGGACTGCTTGGAGTACATCGTCGTCCACGAGATGACGCACTACCTGGAACGGAATCACGGGGACCGTTTCACGAAGCTCATGGACCGCCACCTGCCCGACTGGCGCAGCCGCCGCAATCAGCTGAACGACGCGCCGCTCGGTCATGAGCAGTGGCTCGAGCCTCCGTCGAAGGCCAGCCCGAAGTAGTCCGGCGACCGCGCACGCGGATCTCGGACGTCAACGGCCACGGCGATGGCTTGACACTCGCGTTCAACTGCCGACCGCTGTCGACGAGGTGGCGACGACTGCCCCACTCATCGGAATGACACCTATCCGGCTGGAGTGATCCAGGCCGCTGGCTGTGATTTGCTGATGACGTTCTGTAGCAGGGGGTGCGATCTAGGAGTCAGAGGCTTTGTTCGGGTATACGGCGGAGCAGGTCAAGACGAGCTACGGGTACCACCCCGAAGCGCAGGATGCGGCGGAGCTCGCCGCCTTGGTCCCGGGCCTCGCAGCCTTGTTCGTCGGGCCGCCTCGGTTGGAGCAGCGCGATCTCTTCGGGCAAGTCCGCCATCTCGGTCAGGCCGATGTTGAGCTTCCCGAAGGCGTCTACTGGTTCTCGGGGGGAGTGGAGACCAGGAGCTTGATCGTCTCTCGTGGAGCGCCGCCCGGGACCAGCCAGCACGTCCACGCAGATGCACTCTCCGATGACCACGCACTGCGTGACGCGGAGGCGTGGTTGGACCACCTGTGGTCGCTCGGAACCGACGTGCCTGCCCCGAAGTTCGGGGTCAACGACGACGTCATGGTGGTCAGTACCGGTCGAGACCATCCCGTACGGGGCCGCCGATTCAACGCTGGAAAGTGGATCTACGACCTTCGTGTCGACGGACGTCAGGTCGCCTACGGCGAAGACCTGCTCGCCGAGCTCCAATCCAGTGACACGGTGTTCGACTGGATCAAGCAGGCGCCGGACACTGCCCGCCGACTGAGCGCAACGCTGACTCGGGAAAAGCTAGCCGGGGCTTTCACGGATACCCTGTTCTCGTTCCGCGCGACACGAACCATCTTTCGCGCTTACCAGTTCCGCCCAGTCATCCGCATGCTGGAGTCGGGCAAGTCGCGCATCCTCATCGCTGATGAGGTCGGCCTCGGCAAGACCATCGAGGCTGGTCTCGTCTGGACGGAGCTGGAGGCGCGGAAGTCCGCCGACCGCGTCCTCGTCGTATGTCCCGCGTCGTTGATCGCGAAGTGGCGACGTGAGATGGAGGACCGGTTCGGATTTCAGCTCGTCGAGCTCTCGGGTCCTGCGGCCACCGAGTTCGAGCAGCGGGCGCGGGAGAACCGGCTGCCTCGCCGGTTCGCCTACGTCGTCAGCCTCGAGCGATTCCGCATGTGGCACGCGATGGAGGAGCTAGCCGATCTGGTAGGTCCCCTCAGCCTCGCCATCGTCGACGAGGCGCACAACATGAGGAACGCCAGCACGGCGTCTCACCAAGCCGGTTCCCTCTTGAGCGAGTGGGCCGAGGCCCTCGTCCTGCTGACCGCGACCCCCATCAACTTGCGCAACGAAGATCTGTACAACCTGTTGGAGCTGCTCGCGCCAGGCGACTTCGGAGACGCCGGTTCCCTCGAGCTGCAGCTGGAGCCGAACGTCGTCCTCAACCGCGTGGGTGGCCTCCTCGCCGCCCCTGATGTCGCTGGCGTCGATCGCGTGCGCGTGCTGGACGAGATGCGGTCGCTAACTATGGGACGCCCGCTGGTCAAGCGGGTCGAGTTCGCGTCCCTGCGGGACATCGTCGGGCGGGACGACCTCAGCGCTCGTGACATCGTGCAGGCACGGCGCTACCTCTCCGAGCTGAACGTCCTCTCCTCGGTCTTCACCCGCACACGGCGGGTGGAGGTCGATGAGAAGAAGGCGGTACGGAAGGCCATGGACACGCAAGTCGTGTGGACGCCGGCCGAATCTCGGTTCTACGACGAGTACGTCACCTGGTGCCGCAATCGCGCGGCGGCCGCCGGTCAACCCGCCGGCTTCGCGATGCAGATGCCCTTGCGTCTGGCATCTGCTTGCTTGCCCGCCGCTCGGAACGCGGTGTTGCGGTGGAGCACCGAAGAGGTCGTCGCCGACGAGGACTCGACCAGCCTGCCATCGGGGTCCAAACCTCCAATGCTTAGGCCGCACATCGAGCTCGTGCAAGCCGCCGAAGCGATCGACGGCGTCGACAGCAAGTTAGACGCCGTCGTCCCAAAGCTCTTGGAGGTCATCGACTCGGGTCGCCGGGCGTTGCTTTTCACCTTCTCGCGTCCGACCCTCGCGTACCTGGAGAGGCGCCTCCGGGACCGGTGCCGAGTGGCTGTCCTCCACGGTGGCATCGACCGTGATCGCCGAAGCCAGGTCATGGCGGAATTCCGTGATGGCCACTACGACCTCGTCCTCGCCAACAAGGTGGCCAGCGAGGGACTGGACTTCGAATTCTGCTCGGTGATCGTGAACTACGACCTGCCGTGGAACCCGATGGAGGTCGAACAGCGGATCGGGCGCATCGATCGAATCGGTCAGCCGGAGGAGCAGATCTCCATCCTCAACGTCTGGTGCCCGGCGGCTCTCGACGACCGCATCAAGCAACGGCTCCTCGCCAGGATCGGCGTCTTCGAAGGCAGCATCGGGGCCCTCGAGCCGATCGTGACAGACCACCTGAAGGCACTTCAGGACGTCGTGTTCGACTTCGATCTCAGCGACGCCCAACGAGCGGCCAAAGCGGACCATGCACTGGCCGCCATCGAGGAACAGCGGAGCAGTCTCGAGGACCTCGCGACGGCGACACCGTTCCTGCTCGGGGCGTCCAGTGACGACGTTGCGGGCCTGGAACGCGACCTCGTGGCCTCCGGGCGGTACGTCGGTGCTGCTGAGCTCCTCCACCTCCTCGAAGACTGGGCTTCCCTGTGCCAAGCGTCGCCGCCAGTGGCGATCGACGCAGGCACGGGCCTACGCCTCCGAGGAAACCGCGACATGGCCGACCGGCTGAATCGGCTGGTGGCCGAGGAACGACTGAGCCGCGACGAAGCCGGCCGTTACGAGCGCGCCCTGCGGAACGAGGAAGAGCTGCACCTCGTCTTGGATCAGGAGACCGCGCGGACAAGTCAGACGATGGACCTGCTCTCGGCACGGCACCCGCTCGTCCTGGCGGCCGCCAACGTGCCCGAGCAACGTCAGGCCCGCTTCGCGGTCATGCGCGTGCCGGCCCGAGGGGAGCTGCAGCCCGGGACCTTCGTCGTCCAGCTCGCGGTCGCGCGCTGGGAGGCGCCCCGTGCCGGTCAGGAGATCTGGGGGACGGCCGTGAGCATCGACGCTCGACTCGTCGGTGAGCAGTACGTCGATGTCCTCCTGGCCCGCCTGGCGACGGGGGAGCTGCAGGAGGGGACGCAGCCGGTGCCCGCAGCGCTCGACAAGTGTGTGGACGTTCTCCAAGGACTCATGGACGACCGGATGCTCCGCGAGAACGAGAATCGGAGGAGCGCGATCGCCGCGCTCATCGAGTCTCGGCGGGTTCTCCTCGAAGACCAGCACGAGCGGGCGCGCGCCTCGATCCGAGCCCGCCGGCGGACCGCCCTCGAGCGCGGCAAGACGCGTGGCGTGAAGCTCTTCGACAGCCAGCTGGCATGGCGAGAAGAGGCGCACCGCCAGACGCTCAACGACCTCGACAAGACCGGGGCCCCGGACGTGACGGTGTCCCCGCTGGCCATCTGCGTCGTCGAGGTGTGCGAGTGAGCGCGCACGACCCAGCTGTCCTGGCTGACGAGCGGGCGCGCAACAAGCGCTACGTGCAGACCCTGACGGACAAGGCCAACCGAGCGGTCAGGATCGCTAAGCCGCGTGTGTCTGGACCCGCCAGGGGCCGCAAGGGTGTGGTGCAACTGGACCGCCCGGTGCCCCAACCCTTCGTCGGACGAATGGGCCTGAGTGCCCCGGATCCGCTCCTGGGAACGGACAGCATCTACGTCGGACAGTGGTACGCCCGGGAACAAGACTTCGTGGTCATTAGTTGGGCGGCGCCGGCAGCCGACGCGTTCTACGGCCATGGCCCCGGTACCGATTTGATCGGCGAAGTGCAGATCACGCGGATCTTCACTCCTCGTGGCGATGACATCGTCGGGTACGACGACGAGCGGCGGGATAAGGGCGCAGGAGAGACAGCCTTCGACCGAAAAGCGGCGCTCGCTGTGCCACGGCCGCCGGCGGGAAGTCAGTCGGCTAGTGCTCCGGCTGGGGGCTCTCGGCAAGACTCGGCGCCTTCGCCGCAACCGGTGAAGCCAAGCCACCAAGCCCCGCAGCGCGCGACCGTCCCAGAATCGGCTGCCACTGGACAGAATGCAGATGAGGGACGGAGCGGCACCAGCGTTCCCGATGCAGTGGCCTTGCGGCACAGGGAAGCGCTGCTCAGGACACTCGCTCAACCGCGACGGACCGAGCTTCGCCAGGTCCTCGCAACCCTCCAGCCTCGTCAGCACGACCTCGTCAAGTGGGATGCGGGGGTGCCCCTCGTGGTGCAGGGGCACCCCGGTGCCGGGAAGACGATCGTCGCGGTTCACCGCGCGGCCTTCCTCGTGCACCCGGAGCGGGAGGGCGTTGCCATCCGGGGCAAGGTGCTGCTGCTGGGCCCCACGAACTACTACGTGCGGCACACGTCGAAGGCGGTACGCGCACTCGTTCCCGACGGCGCTGTCATCGTGCGCAGTCTCCGCGACATCTTCAGAAGGATCGTCCCGGAGCTGAACGACGGGCTAGATCCCGAGAGCGGTCACTCTGCGACCTATCGGGATTTCGACTTTGAGCTCTGCACGTTGGTCGACGCTGTCGCGGCTTCCCTACGCAGGCGCGGGCGGTTGGAGACGGCGAAGTCCAGGACCGAGGCGGGCAGGCTCATCTACGACCGGCTGAGTCGCAACGCGCATCTCGCGCCGCCTGACTGGCAGGCGTACCTGCGGTCCTTGCCGGACTGGGGCGTTGCCTTGCGCTCGGAACGCCTGTCGCCTCTGATCGCCTACTGTGCGCTGGCCTCAGGGATGCACCGGTTCGAGTCCCCGGGCCACGTGATCGTCGACGAAGCTCAAGACATGCGCCCGATCGAGTGGCGCATCCTGCGGTTGCTCGTCCGTGCTGATGCTGGCTGGACTCTCGTCGGTGACATGAACCAGCGCCGCTCGGACCACAGCAGCATGTCGTGGCAGCAGAGCCTCGAGTTCTTGGATCTTGCCGTGGACACGCACATCGAGGACTACAAGAGCGTCTTCCGCTCGACGACAGCGATCCACAAGTTCGCTGGCCACTTGCTGCCACGACACGAGCGCCACGGCATGGCTGTGCAGGAAGAGGGCAGTCGCCCGGTCACGTGGAAGGTCCGGTCCGCGGACTTGCCGACGGTCGTTGTCACAGCGGCGTCCAAGCTGGCCAGGGACCACGCTGGCGGGACGGCTGCTGTCATCGGCGTGGAGGCGATTCCGCTGCGGGCGGCATTCGCAGCGCAAGGGTGGAGGGCTCGCACCGCGGGCAGCGACGAGTACTCGGACGGGCAGCTGACGGTGCGAGTGCTTTCAGCCGATGACGCGCGGGGCTTGGAGTTCGACGCCGTCGTCGTTGTTGAACCAGCTGACTTCCGCAAGAACCTGGGACGGCACGGGCTCCTGTACACGAGCCTCACTCGAGCCAATCGCTCGCTTGCGGTCGTGCATGCGAAAGCGCTGCCGGATGAGCTGCGGCGCGCTCCAGCTGATCGGCTCGACCAGTAGTCGCAACGGACCGCCAGTCCCGACAACGCCTCGTGTAGTGGCTTGCTGGATCGTGTATCGGCGCGCGGCGGTTCGGGGACGTCGGTACGGCGTGGCAGGCTGCGGCAGCAGCACAACGGTTGGACTTAGGGAGCCTGTTTCTTGTCTGCGGTACTCGTCTTTCTCCACGGAGTCGGCAACGGCGATCCGCAGGGAACCTGGTTGCAAGCGTTGAACGACGGTCTGGTCGAGGCGGGGTACGACCCGCTGCCGAAGTCGCAGACGGTCGCGCCGCGGTACAGCGACCTGCTCGAGACCGATGGGGTCCGCGCTTCCATGCCCGCCCGCACGTACTCGGCGAAGGACGAGGACGCTCGCAGACGTGACTACGAGCGTCGGCAGGCACGCGTCAGCCGGCTCATCGGTCATGACCCCGACGCGTGGGGGGTGGGCCTGGAAGCGGTACCCGAAGTCGTCGTCGACGTGGTGCAAAAAGCCGTCGTCGACTTCCGCCTCGGCCAGCTGGGCCAGGTCGATCGGTACATCGACAACGATGGCTTGAGGGGCGCGGTCCTACGCCGCGTTCTCGAGGCGGTCCCGGCTGAGGGCGACATCGTGATCGTCGGGCACAGCCTGGGTTCCGTGGTGGCGATCGATCTCCTCGACCACTTGCCGCCCTCTCTAAGAGTTCGGCGCCTAATCACTCTGGGCAGCCCAGCTGGCTCGGCCTTCATCCACGAGAAGTGCGAGAGGCTCCTCAAGCGATTCCCGTACGGCATCGTCGACGACTGGGCGAACGTCTACGGCCGCGGCGACATCGTGACAGCCGGACGCGGCCTTGCCGGCACGTTTCCCGCTGCCCAGGACTTCGTCGTGGCAGTCGGACCGCGTCACTATGCCAAGGCCTACTTCGAGCACCCCTCCGTGCGGACCCTCATCGGCGAGGCGATGCACGGTTCTCAGGAGACGGGTCTCGTGCCGGTCGAGCGCAGCGTCGAACTCCGTATCCCCGCGCCGGTCGAACAGGCGATCTTCTTCCTGGCCTTCGCTCATCACGTCCGACGCCTGATCGAGGACCGCAAGACGGCCGAGCGCTACGGGCAAGCGCTTCAGCTCGTCCAAGAGGACATGGCGAACCGGCTCAAGTTGATGCTGGTCAACGAGGGGCGGCCGGTCCCGCCGATCGTCGAGAGCCTCGGTAACGGCACGCCCCCTCGTTCGCGTCGGGACTGGAACCTGGACGAGGCGATCGATCCCCTGGTTCTGTGCGCGCTGTCCAACCTCGTCCAGCCGTACGACATCAATGCCGGCAAGGCACCCACCGCTGCGCTGCGCGACATGGCGATCGAGATCGGCATCCAGCCGGAGAGCGGGACGACGATCGGCAAGGCGATTCAGGAAGTCAGGGGCGTGCTCGAAGACAGCTCCGGAGTTCCTTGGTCGCGGATCGCCTTCGGCCTCGGCGGCGTCGCGTTGCTGGTGGCGGGGCCGTTGGGCATCGCTTTGGCAGCGCCGGCCGGGTTAGCGGGGGCGGCGGCGATCACGAGCGCTCTCGCCACCTTCGGGCCTGGTGGGATGGTGGGCGGCATCGCGTTGCTGGGCGGGCTGGCCTCAACCGGAGCTGCGGTGGCCACGGGCGCGGCTGCAGTCGGCGGCGCCGGTGACGCGCCGCTCGAGCAGATCGTCGTCGACCTGACAGCCCGCATCTCCGCCGCCCGTGCCCGCCAGCTGCTGGATCTGTCGGTCGACGCCATGCTCTGGTACCACGTCGTCGCCTTGGAGGCGGAGCTGGCTGCCGAGCTCAACCGACTGGAGCCTTTGAGTGACGGGAGCTCCCCACGGCTCAAAGACTTGCGCCGCAAGCGTGAGGTCGTTCGGCGAGCCCTCACGTACATGACTGCGAGAGGCATGCAGCCCCGGCAGTTGACGCAGGCCCCCAATACGGAGTCGGCCGCCTGATGGCCTCCGCCCTGTCCTGGCTGGACTTCTCGGCGGACGACCAACGCCGCACCCGGGAGATGCTGCGCCTCTTCGAAGAGAAGGAGAGCCGGGACGAGCTCGGTATCGGTCAGGTGCGGGACGCCTTTTCCGACCTGCTCTTCCCCGGCACCTCGGTGCTGCTGACCCGGGCCCGATACTTCCTGATCATCCCGTGGTGCGCGCAGTACGCCGACGGCACGGCTCACTACCGAAGCAGGAGGCTGACGCTCGACCAGGTCGAGCGCAAGGCGCTCGTCGCGCTCAAGAGCGCGGCGCCGGGCGAGCCGGGGATCATCGGCGCGCGAGCCGGCACCGCGGTGAAGAACCTGCCGTCGGTCCTCTACAACCAGGCACTCGAGCGCTACGGAATCGCTCGGCCTGCAGTGAGCAGCGGAGCCCTGGACGAGGAGAAGCTGGGCGAACACGTCGCCCGCGAGGCCACCGGACGATGGGTGTCCTCCCTGCCTGCCATGCCGCCCGGCTTCCCCGACACGATGGAGCAGGGCGTCCGGATGACACCGGACGAGGCCGGCTGGTTGCTGGAGCAGATTACTGCGTCCTGCCCTGACACCTTCCTGACCCACATCCTCTTGTCGGACTGGACCGTCGACGGTGTGGACTGGCCGTGGACCCATCCCGCGGTGGAGACAGCCCCCGCAGGGATGGCCTCGATCGTCGAGGACGCGGAACTCTTCTCTCTCGCCATGCACGGGGCGGCGCTGCTCTACAACCTGCTCATCAGCGAGTGGTACGAGAGCAAGGCGCTGACCAACGTCTCGGACCCGGTGGCCGGCTATCGCCAGGCGCTGGATGACTGGGCGCAGCACGCCCTGGCCCACCCGCGACGGAAGTCCTGGGACGTCGCGGCGATGTGGAGCCGGGTGATGCATCAGAACCCGCGCATCGAGGGGAATGTTCGCGCTCGCCGATTCATCGGCGACTGGCTGGACGCCTTCGTCGGCGGCGAGCTGCGGGGAATGGCCGACGACGAAGCCCTGCGACAACTGATCCGGCAGCGTGAGCGTTCGATCAAGGGCGCCCAGTCGCGGCTGGTCAACGAGAAGCTCCTGCGCAGCTGGGCCGGGGCATCCGGTAGCCGGCGGCTGAACTACCGGTGGGGCAACGTGGCCGGCCTCATCGCGGACATCGATGAGGGCCTGGAGTCAGACCTTGCTTGAGCCCGACGGTCGCTCGCTGCTGCTCGACGCGCTCCGCCCGCCGGAGGGATACCGGCTCGACTACGCTGCGGCGACGACCTTCACGCTGCACCTGGACACGGCCCTGTCGGTGCCGCTGTCCTTCCTTTCGCGCCGGCTGGCGGATTCCGGCGACCCCATTGCACTGATGGAGGCGGTGCGGGCCTCGGCTGAGCGGCTCGACATCTTCCACCAGGCCGGCGCGATCGCCATGCCGCCGTCGCGGTCGCCCATCTTCTCGTTCCTCGAGCCGGTCTTGCATGCCGTTCGGCGGCCCAAGCCAGGGCACCTCTTCCACCCAAAGCTGTGGGTGCTGCGATATGTCGCGGAGGACGCGGACGACGTCCGCATGCGGATGATCGTGCCGAGCCGAAATCTCACCGGGGATCGCAGCTGGGATCTCTGCCTGCAGCTGGATGGGGCCTTCGCGACAGGGCTGGTGGAAGCCAACCGACCGATCGCCGACCTGCTGCGGGCCCTACCGTCCCTGTGCCTCGCTGAACTGCCCGGCGACCGTTTCGCGCGCCTCGACCGGTTGGCGCACGACCTGCTGCGCACGGAATGGGAACTTCCGGAGCACATCGACGACGTCGCCTTCGACGTCCTGGGGCTGGGCCACACCCTGGAGGACGACTACTTCGTCGGCGACGACCACCTGGTCATCTCGCCGTTCTGCACAGACGGGGGGCTGGCAACCGTGACCGGAGGCAGTCCGGCGACCGTCGTCAGCCGGCAGAAGACGTTCGACGCACTGGCGCCGGAGACCCGTGACAGGCATGCACTGCTCATCCTCGACCCCCTGACCAGCGAGATGGAGGACAAGGGCGACGGAACAGAGGCCACCGCCACCGGACTCACGGGGCTGCACGCCAAGTGCTTCATCGTGCGGTACGGACGCCACGCGTGGATCCGGGTGGGCTCGGCGAACGCCACGGAAGCCGCCTTCAACGGCAATGTCGAGATCCTGGTCTCGCTGGTGGGATCGGCGGCCAAGCTGGGCGTGGTCGACCTCGTCCAGCCGGACAGCCCGCTGCGCCGCATTCTCACCGACTACTCGCCGCAGGACGTCCAGGAGGACGACGACGCCGCAGGGCAGCTCGGCGATGTGGTGATGGACCTGGCCATGGGGCAGTGGGTCGCCTCGGTGCACGCAGCTGCTGACGAGTACCGGATTGGTTTGACCGGTCCGGTCATCCCGCCCCTGCCCGACGGCGCCCGCGTCACGGTGCGCCCAGTGACGGTGCCCGAATTGGCCGTCGAGGTGCCGGCTCGCGAGCCGGTCAACGCCTCGTTCGGTCCCATGGCCGTCGATCAAATCTCGGCCTTCACGGTGATCACAGCAACGGCACGAAGCGGTGAGACCGTGCACGCCGTCGTACTGGCTGAGCTGGTGGGTGCACCAGAGAACCGGCTGGACGAAGTCATCGCCAAACAGGTCGACACCCCGGAGAAGTTCCTACGATTCCTGGCCCTGCTGCTGGGGATCGGGCAACCCGCCTGGGCTGTGGGCGCGCCCCCGGCGGGAGCTGCAGCCCCATCCTCCGCCACCGGATTCGAGGCGCCCGGGATGCTCGAACTGCTGATGCGAGCCCTCGTCGAGCATCCGGACCGCCTGGACGACCTCGCCCGTCTCGTGGACAGGCTCGGCGCCCGGGTTGATGCGGCGTCGGTCCTCCCGAACGGGTTCACGGAGATCTGGGCGGTCGTCGACACCGTTCGGCAGGACAAGGCGGTCAAGGCATGACGCGGTTCGATGCGGCCCCCGTGCTCGCAGGTCTCAAGGACTTCCAGCGAGCCACCGTCGAACACGTCACGCGCAGGTTCTTCACCGACAACCAACCCACGCGCCGCTTCCTCGTGGCTGATGAGACGGGCCTGGGCAAGAGCGTGGTGGCGCGTGGGGTTATCGCCAAGACACTTGAACACCTGCAGGACGACAACTCGGTCGACCGGATCGACATCGTCTACATCTGCTCCAACGCAGACATCGCCCGGCAGAACCTGGCCCGCCTCGAGGTGACCGGGGATCGCGCCACGCACATGTCCACCCGCTTGACCATGCTGGCCAAGCACACCGCGATGTTGAACGGCGCCTCGTCAGGCGCGTTGGACAAGCCGGTCAACCTCGTCGCGTTCACGCCTGGAACGAGCTTCGAGCAGGGCTGGCGCACAGGGCAAGCGGAGGAGCGGGCACTCATCTACCTGCTGCTGGAAGAGCAGCTGGGGCTGTCCGGCTGGACGAGGCGAAGCGCGCTCCAGGCACTTCGGGCGACCACGAGGTCGTACGACCGGTTCGAGAACGTCGTCGAGAACCTCCGCTGGACCCTGGCGGGTGGCCCGGACCCGGTCATCGCGAGCGCGTTCGGGAGAGCGATCACGGCGGACGATCTCGCGAGACGCGCAGAAGAACTGTTCGACGACGTCGGCCGCAAGCACCAGCTGTCGGACGAGCAAAGACATAGGGCCACGACGCTGATCGGAGAGCTGCGCGGCCGGCTGGCCCGCGCCTCGATCGAATCCCTGGAGCCGGACCTCGTCATCCTCGACGAGTTCCAGCGCTTCCAGAACCTCCTCTCGGTCGAGAAGGGCGGCCCGAGCGCCGAGCTCGCGCAGGAGCTTTTCGACTACGGCCAGTCCAAGGTGCTGTTGCTGTCGGCGACGCCCTACAAGCCGTTCACGCTCGACCAGGAGACCCAGACGTCGGGCGAGAGCCACCACCGGGACTTCGTGGAGACCCTCCGTTTCCTCAACGACGACGCGGTCTGGCTGCGAGAGGTGGAAGACGCGCTGTCGGCCTATCGCGACGCGCTGGCCCGGGGGACCAGGGCCGCTGCGGCCGCGGAACGGGTCAGGGGCCTGTTGACCACGGTGATGACGCGGTCCGAGCGTCCCCGCCTGACCTCCGGTGAGATGGTCCGGGAAGTGCGCACCGACCTCGCTGATCTGACAGCAGACGATGTCCGCGGGTACGTGCGCCTGCGCGAGCTCGCGTCTGCCCTGAGAGCCAACGCGACCCTCGAGTACTGGAAGTCCGCGCCCTACTTCGTCAACTTCGTCGAGGGCTACCAGCTCGGCGACAAGCTGAAGCAGGCGCTGGCGGATGGAGGCACCGCGGGTGTCGAGGAGCTGACAGCGCGCACCCAGCAGCTCGATGCCGAGGCCCTGACCGCGTTTAAACCGGTGGACCCGGGCAACGCCCGGCTCCGCCGGCTGGCCGGTGACACGGTGGATCAGGGGTGGGCCGAGCTGCTCTGGCTTCCCCCCTCTATGCCTTACTTCAAGCTCGGGAAGCCGTTCGCCCATCACGCGGCGGCCGGGATCACCAAGCGGCTGGTCTTCTCGTCCTGGTCAGCGACTCCCACAGCCATCGCCGGCCTGCTCAGCTACGAGGCCGAACGGCGCATCGCCGAGGGCACGCTGGTGGAGAACACCGTCCAAGCCCGCGCTGCAGTGGCGAGCCGGCTGGACTACCGACTGGTCGAGGGGCGGCCTGGGGCGATGAGCGCTCTGGCGCTGTTCTGGCCGCACCCCGAACTGGCCCGGCTGGCGGACCCGCTCACCGCCGCTCGCGCGCGCCCTGCGGAACTCCTGAGCCGAGCGCAGCTCGAGACCGCCGTCCGTGACGTGCTCGAGGAGGCTGGACGCGGTCGGGATCAGGCAGAGGGCGACGCGGATGCCACACCCTGGAGCCGCTTTCTCAGCTGGCCCGGTGCCCTGCCGGACGGCATGGAGGACGACCTGCTGCACCTCCTCGCCGGGGACGCGGGCGATGGCACGCATGCGCAGCAGACCTCGGCGGAGGCTCACGCCGGTCTGAGCGCCCACATCGAGCAGGCGCTACGGGTGGTCAACAGCGGAGGCGCTGCGGGTCTCCAGCGACGGGACAGCCTCTCGCGGGACGTGGTCCGGTTGGCTGCGCACTCGCCCGGCAACATCGCGTGGCGGGCGCTTGCCCGGGTGCTCGGCGGGGAGGACGAGGTGACGCCCAGGGAGCACTGGGCTGCCGCGGCGCACCTGGCCGCAGGCCTGCGCTCTCTCTTTAACCGCCTCGAGAGCACGCTCATCCTGGACCGAGGTGACCAGGGGTCGGCTTACTGGCGGGCGGTGCTGGACTACTGCGCCGCTGGCAACTTGCAGGCCGTGGTGGACGAGTACGTGCACCATCTGCGCAGCTCGCTGTCCGACGCACCCATGACCGGCGAGTCCCTGTGGAATCTTGCCGACGGAATCGTTCGGGCAGTCACCCTTCGGGTGGTCAACTACGCGCCGTACTACCCCACGGCGGGCAGTGGACCGCGCCTGCGCAGCCGCTTCGCGCTCCGCTACGGCTCTGCGCGCGGTACCGCGACTGAGGCTGCCGAGGGAGCGCAGATCCGCCAGCAGGACGTGCGCGCGGCCTTCAACAGCCCGTTCTGGCCATTTGTGCTCACCACCACCTCAGCCGGGCAGGAGGGCATCGACTTCCACTGGTGGTGCTCGGCGATCGTCCACTGGAACACACCCGCCAACCCCGTCGACTTCGAGCAGCGCGAAGGCCGGGTGCACCGGTTCGGCGGTCATGCGGTGCGGCGGAACGTCGCCGCCGCGCACCGTGCGGATGCGCTGCGCTCCTCGTCTTCGGATCCGTGGAAGGCGGCCTACGACGCCGCCGACGAGGCCACCAAGGACCGGGGCGACTTCGTGCCGTTCTGGGTCTACGAGGGCGAGGCCAAGATCGAGCGGCACGTCTACCCCTACGCGCTGAGCCTTGACGGACCGCGTTATGACCGGTTGAAGCGCGATCTGGCCATGTACCGCCTGGCCTTTGGGCAGCCGCGGCAGGAAGACCTGCTCAAGCTTCTGGATCGCCGCAGCGACGACGAGATCTCGGCGACGGACGTCATCGACCTGCGGGCGCCAACTCAGTGACGTCCCGGACTTTCTCAGGCCACCTTGGCCGCGTGGAAGACGTCCGCAGGAAGCGCGTGGTCGAGCTGCCAGAGGATTCGCATCGGCCGCTCACCGGTGTGGGACAGGTAGGTCATCGGCCCCGCGTACAGGTACGGCGGCGTCCCCAGCGTTCCATCAGCCGTCTTGGTCTCGCGGACGAACAAGTGCACAGAAGTGCCTAGGTCACGGTGGTTGATGTACCGCCGCCCGGTCGCGGAGCCTTCGGCCGTGTTGTTCTGCGACTCCCACTGGAAAAGCGTCGGGGAGATGGCGTGGTCGGCGTACATGGTGGTGGGTGAGAAGTGCGCTTCTGACTTCATCAGCGTTACGAAGAAGACGTCGGCTCGATCGTCCGGCACCCATCGCACTCCCGAACCGAAGGTGCCGTTGAGGTTCTCCATCCCGAATGCCGCCAGCGCCTCGTCTCGGCTGTAGCGGGCATGCACGTGCAGCGGTCGGGGGCCGGCGATCTCCAGAGCCGGTGCGACGCGGTGGATGCGGTCGTGCAGGACACCGCTCAGTTCGCGGAGCTCGGACGCGCGCCCAGAATGGGCCAGAAATCGCGCGAGACTGGCTTCGATGCTGCTGAAGGGAGTCCGGCTACCGAAGAGAGAAAAGTGCAGCATGGCTGCGAGCCGGCGGGTCCTGTCGTTGAGCTCGACCTCGCCCTCGGTGATCGACTGGAAGAACTGCAGCCGTTCGACGTCGTCCACGTGCAGCATGCGGCCGAGCGCTCCACCCAGAGCGGCGTCGTCGGGTCCGGCAACGCTGTCGTCCCACCCTGCCGCTCGTTGTAGGTCCAGCCAACTGCGACCGCTGCCGCGATACAGGTCTTCGAGCTCTACCCCGGATTCCTCGAGGAAGCCTGCCAGCGTCGGCCGCTGGAGGCCACGAGCCTCGGCTACGAGCCCCTTCCAGGAGACGTTCAGCGACGACTTGATGTTGTCCAGCACGAGCTGCTGTGCCACCCGGTCGAGCTCGATGTGGCAACCGGCGGGAAGCAGCGGAAATCCCTGCTCGACGTCTCGCTGCAGCCCTCGCCGTGAGCTGCCGGTGAGAGCGCGGAACCGAAGGTCGAAGCGGAACTCCTGGTGCTGCGCCCCGATGAAGTCGAGAACGGTCAGGCAGGACTTGTCCTCGGACAACCGCAGGCCGCGCCCGAGCTGCTGAAGGAAGACGGTGGCGCTCTCCGTCGGGCGGAGGAAAAGCACGGTGTCGACGGCCGGCACGTCTAGCCCCTCGTTGAACAGGTCCACCGTGAAGAGCACGTTGACCGTGCGATCGCGCAGCGCGGCGAGAGCGGCTGCCCGATCCTCGCGTGAGGTCCGGGCAGTGACGGCGAAACTGGGGATGCCGGCGTCGGTGAAGCGGCGCGCCATAAACTCGGCGTGCTGGATGCTCACGCAAAACCCCAGGGCCCGCATCTTGCCGGGGTCGTCGACCTTGTCCCGGACCGCTTGGAGGATGAGCCGTACCCGGTGATCGTCGCCGGTGTAGATGTTGGTGAGCTCGGCGGGGTCGTAGCCGCGTCCGCGCCTCCAGCGCACCTGTTTCAGGGCGACGTCGTCGTGGATGCCGAAGTACTGGAACGGGGCCAACAGCCCTTGTTCCAGCGCCTCCCACAGCCGCAGCTCCACCGCGGTGCGACCGTCGAACCATTCGCGTACGTCGGCGCCGTCCGTCCGCTCGGGCGTCGCGGTGAGCCCGACGAGAACCTCGGGTGTGAGGTGGTCCAGGAGGCGGCGATAGGTGGCGGCCATCGCGTGATGGAACTCGTCGACGACCACCAGGTCGAAGTGCGCTGGATCCAGCTCCGCCAGGTCCAGCTGGGCCAGGGACTGCACCGAGCCGAAGACGTGGCGCCACTCCCGGGGGCGTTGGCCACCGACGTACAGCTCACCAAAGTCGCCTTGGCGCAGCACGTGGCGGAACGTCGACAAACTCTGTGCCAGCAACTCTTCCCGGTGGGCGACGAAGAGGATGCGGTCGGCGGTTCCTGCGGCCCGTAACCGCTTGTAGTCCAGTGCGGAAACCACGGTCTTGCCGGTTCCCGTCGCCATCACCACGAGGTTGCGCCACCGATTGTGGACGGTGCGCTCGGCCTCGAGCTCGTCGAGGATCTCGCGCTGATAGCCGAACGGCCGCACGTCGAGCGACGTGATCTCGATGGGCAAGTCCATCGGGCCACCGCGCTCCGCGCTGAGCGCGGTGCGGAGCCGGTTGCCGTCGCGGGTGGGGTCGTACGTCTCGAACGACGGATCGGCCCAGTAGCTGTCGAACGTCTCAGCGAAGGTGTCCAGCAGATGCCCCTGCTCGACGCTGGAGAGGCGGACGTTCCACTCGAGGCCGTCGGTCATCGCCGTCCGGGACAGGTTCGACGAGCCGACGTAGGCGGTCGACATGCCGGTCGCACGGCGGAAGAGCCAGGCCTTCGCGTGCAGCCGCGTCGTCCGCGTCTCGTAGGAGATCTTGACGTCGGCGCCTAGCTCGACGAGACGGTCCAGAGCGCGCTGGTCGGTCGCACCCATGTACGTCGTCGTGATGATCCGCAGCCGACCCCCGCGCTCTCGCAGGCCGAGCAGGGCCCTCTCCAGCACACGTACGCCTTGCCACTTGATGAACGCGCAGAGCAGGTCCACGTGGTTTGCCGACGACAGCTCCTGAGCCACCTCGTAGCCGATTCGAGGCTGGCCGCGGCCGTTCACCAGAAGCGCGCTCGTGGATAGCGGGGTGGCGGGCCGTTCGGGGAAGAGCACGGGGCCGGGAACCGCACGTGGCTCGGCAACGGCGAGAAGGGTGCGCGGCGGGTCGACAATCGGCTCGTCGGGGTCGATCGCATCCGCTGAGAGTTCGCTGATCACCCTGACGATGCGATTGGCCAGCGCGACCTGGCGAGCGACGGCAGCGGCGTCGGAGCCGCCGGCAGCCCGCAACGCCCGTCTGGTCAGCTCGGTGATGTGGCGGGTCAGCGCCTCGTGGGCGTCCGCAGGGTCGAGCCCGCCGAGGTCAACGAGCTCTGGCGGAAGCTTCGTTAGTGACTGGAGGAGCCGATCGGTGACCAGATGCTCGTAGAGTCCGGCAGGCAGTCCACCGTCGGCCGACGCTTGCTGCGGCCGGCTTGCCGTGGTCATCCGGGGAGCACCAAGCCCGTCGCCTGCGTCGTCAAGCGCCCCGACGCGATGGCCTGCGTCAAGGCCGCTTCCAGCAGCGCAACCTGCGCGGGTGTCCTCCGGCGCAGGCCGAAGACGTCCAGCGTCTGGGCGAACAGCTCGTCCTGACTCATGCCGGCCGCGGCTCGGCAGAGCGCCACCATCGCGTTGCCGATCTCCTCCGGAGCCACATGCTCCAGGGGACGATCGGTACCACTGGCCTGACGGCGGAATCCGTTCCAGGTCCCCGGCTGAAGGCCAGCGGGCCAGACGAAGTCGCCTGCCATCAGCGGCGCAGGGATGACCGCGGTGATGGCGTCCTTGCGTCCCTGGGCAACCCGGCCGAGGCCGAACGCCGCCGCCGTCAGGCGCACCAAACGGTCCCGGTGAATCGGTCCTTCGACCTCGACACCGGACATGACAACCGTTCGAACCATCTCGGCGGCACGGCGGCTGGGCAACTGGTCAAGGATGCTGCGATCACCGGCCACGCCCGGCTGCCACGCCAGGAACTCGGACTGGCCGTCCAAGGTGGCCGCCGCTGCTTTCGGCGCTGGAGCCGTCTCCTCTGCTACGGACGGCGCTGCCGTCTCGGCTGCGAAGGTTCCGTCGGGGTCCGAGGACATGGCCACGGGCTGAGGCGCGATCACTGCGGGCGCCGGCGGTTGCTCAGCCGGCGCGTCTAGCGCGGCAACCAGCCGATCGAGCACCGTTGCGGGGTCGGCAAGCCAGGACGGCAACCACACTCGCTCGACCGCGGGCCAGCGGAGCATGCCGCCGAGGACGTCGACCGGCAGCCCGTCGCGGTCACCGACGGTGCCACGACTTGCCCACGCCGGACCGTCGAGCAGGACGGCCATCACGGGGCGGTCAGGAGCGTCGGCCCGGGCGACGGACAGGTCGATCCTGAAATCGGAGAGGCCGACGTCGGTACGGACGGCCAGGCCACGCGCACGGAGTCCGTCAGCGATCTCTTCCCTGTGCCGGTCCGGTACCGATGGGCGCTGCCCATCGCGAGGAAGCACTGCGGTGCCCTGAGCGGCAAGGTCGAGGTAGGACCGCAGGTGCTTGACCCCCACCGACGAGGTCTCCTCCGCCCTTAGTTGGGCAGGGTCGAACGACGAGAAAACCACCACCTGCCGGCGCGCCCGTGTGACGGCCACGTTGAGCCGCCGCTCACCCCCGGCGCGGTTCAGCGGACCGAAGTACAGCGGCAGCACGCCGCGCTCGTTGACGCTGAAGCCCGTGGAGAAGAAGACGACGTCGCGCTCGTCCCCCTGGACGTTCTCCAGGTTCTTGACGAACAGTCCCTCGCCGTCGGTGCGGTCCAGCGCCTCGACGAGTCGTTCGTCTCCGGCATCGCGCAGCAGCGCCTCGATGTAGGCGCGCTGCTGTTGGTTGAAGGTCACGACCCCGAGCGACGGGAGCTCGTCGGGCGAGGCGGCGAACCTGCGGCGGATCTCGGCGACGACTGCTTCCGCCTCGACAGGGTTGGTGCGGAGCAGTTTGCCTTTCCCGGTTCGCTGGAAGGCGCCGTCCACCCGCACGAGGGCGACTCCGCGCCCGTCAGGAGCTGTTGTCGCCGGGCCGTGCACCGGTGCCGGGAAGGACGAGAGGCGGTTCTCGTAGTACTGCCGGTTGCTGAAGGCGATCAGTGACTCGTCCTGGCTGCGGTAGTGCCAGGAGAGCCACTGCCGTGGTACGCGGGCCTGGACACATTCGGAGAGGATGGACTCCTCATCCTCGACGACCGGCTCAGCGGAGTTCTCGACGTCCTCGTCGTCGGTACCGGACGCGGGCTCGGCGAACGTCGTGGGCGGCATCTGCTTGCTGTCCCCGACGACCACGGCAGCCTTCGCTCGGCCCAGGGCGCCGATGGCATCCGCCACGCGGATCTGTGACGCCTCGTCGAAGACCACCAGATCGAAGAGCCCGGCCTGGGCGGGGAAGAATCGCGCGACCGAGTCGGGGCTCACCAGGACGCACGGCATCACCGCGGTGATCAACTCGCCGTAGGTGGACAGCAAGCCGCGTACTCCGAGACCGCGGCGCTGCTTGGCCAGTTCACGCTGCAGTGCGCCCACCTGGCCCAGGCCGGTCGCAGGATCGAAGGGGCGGCTCTGCAGCACCTCTGCCGGCACTGCCGACCGCAGGTGCTCGCGCACGGCTCGAGAAGCGGCCGTGAAGCGGTGAATGGCGCGCTCGTGCCGGTCCGGCTGGAAGCCGTCGAGGCCGGTGGCCGCCTGGCGCTCGCTCACCGACGATTCGGCGAGCCCTCGGTCGAATGCGCGAACTGCGTCGTCGGCCTCGAGCCGGCCGGACAGGATGGCCTGGCGCGCCTGCCCCAGACCAGCTGCGCGCAACGGCTCGACGCCCGCGACGAGGTCCAGCCAGCACTGGAGCGAGGGCAGCCCGGGCACCTGCGTCGCTCGTTCTGCGGCGGTGGCCTCCCAACGGGTGAGCACACCGTCGGCACCTGCCCACTCGGCGAACCGCTCCTCCGGGGTCTGGCACGCGGTCAGCAACTGCGAGAGAGCGTCGCGTGCGCGCTCGACTGCCGCCCCGGCTTCCGCGTCGACGATCGGCCCGGCCGCCAGCAGCGCACGGAGCACGCCGGGAAACCCGTCTGCGGCGTCGACGGCCGCGCCGGCGCTGCGGAGCCACTCGACCTGCCGGTCGAGTACCTCGCGCCCGGCGTCGGTGAGCGGGTTCCACTGCGAGGGCACAGCGAGTCCTGGGACGCCGGCGGCCCGCTCGGCGATGGCGCGGACTGCGGACTGGACCTGCAGCAGCGCGCCGGTCAGCTCGGGCACCGCCTTCGGCGCGACCTCGGCGCCGGGCCGCAGGACCGGCGCCAGCTGCTCCCGGACGGCGATCAGTCGCTTCTTCCGCCCGAACCAGCTCGATGCCGCGGCTGCGGTTGCGGCTGCATGGATGTCGGCCAGCGGCAGGCCGAGAGCGGCCGGGGTGGCGGCGTCGAGCCCGGGGTGCGTGGCAGCCACGAATGCCGAGACCTCGCCGGCCACGGAGCGGGTTGCGTCGCTCCATCGTGGCGAACGAGTCTCGTCCAGGACATCCAGGCCGACGGCCGGCCCTGACAGCAGTCGAGCCAGGGAGTCCAGCTCTGTCGGCGTTCGAGCTGCACGTACGGCTGGAGCGAGACGTCCCTCGCGAGGCAGTGCCGCCAATGCCTCGGTCAGGTCCATAGCCGCTTGCCGTACGGCGGCGGGCATCACGTCAGCGGTGTCGATGAACGCCCACGGGTGGTCCGGACGAGGGCGGGCCTGGTCGGTCAGGTCGGGCAGCCCGGCCAGCAGCTGCCGGATACCGGCGACCGTCTCCGGTGACGTGGTCGCGACGAAGGTGGCGGGGATCGGCAGAGCCGGGATCTCGGTTCCGGCGGAGAGCACGGCGGTGCGCGCGGTGTAGAGCGACAACTCCGCACCGTTGGTCTCATGGAGCCGCTGGGTGTACCGGTCCAGGCTCCGGCGTGCCGATCGGAGGTCCTCCTGGTCGGTCGCCAGCCCCTGGTCATCCACTGCGACAGCGTGCTCGAGCGCCTGCCGGATCTGGGCGCGGACGACCGCGGGCTTGCTGCCCTTGTCGTGCAGGTCGAGCGCGAACGGGCGCATCCCGACCGCGGCCAGCCGTCGGGACACGACGTCGAGCGCTGCTCGCTTCTCCGCGACGAACAGCACCCGCTTGCCGTCGGCGACGGCTCGGGTCAGCAAGTTGGTGATCGTCTGTGACTTGCCCGTGCCGGGCGGGCCCTCGAGCACGAAGGTCCGCCCGGCGGCGGCCTCGGCTACGGCGCCTAGCTGGGACGCGTCGGCCGGGACTGGACAGCGTGCGGCCAGGTCATCGAGGTCGGCGTGGTCGGCCCCGGTTGTGACGGGGTCGATGAATGGTTCGGTGGGCTTGCTGACCAGGTGGGCGACGAGCGCATTGGTCGACAGCTCGGCCCAGTGCTCGTCCAGGTCCTTCCAGAGGCGGAACTTGGCGAACTGCAGGATGGCCAGATCGGCCGTCGGCTCGACCCGGTAGGGGAGCCCGCTCTCGGCGAGAGCGAGCCGCATCGCCTGCAGTGCGGCATCGAGATCGATGCCGGCTCCGTCCTCGGCCGGCTCCGCGAGGCCCGGCACGGAGAGGCCGTGGAGTTGGCGCAGCTTCTCGAGCAGGCAGTAGTTGGGCGTGCTGGTCCCGGACTCGTCGAGAACCATCCGGTATCCGCTGTTGCGCGCGCCGGCGGCCAGATTCACCGGCACCAGGATGAGCGGCGACCGGAGCGGGCGGCCATCGAGCTCCCACGCCAGGCTGCCCAACGCCAGGTACAGGTTGTTGGCGCCGGTCTCCTCGATGATCGTCTTCGCCTTGTACGCGAGGTTGCGGAACTGGGTGAGGTAGGTGGCTTCGGTGGCATCCGCGAAGACGGCGCGCCGGCTGTGCAGGATCTCCGTCAGCTGCTCTTGAGGGAGCTCGCGCGCCGATCGCAACCCGCGAGCGCGCTGGATCTCGGCAATGTGGTCGGAGGGGAGCAGGGTGATCGGCGTCCCTCCGTTGACCATGTCCTCCAGGTCGGCGAGGGACGCATCCGGCACGGTCAGTGCCAGCCCGGATCGCTCGGTGTAGTTGATCAGCCGGTTGCGCAGGCTGAGGTCGAGAAGGGCGTTCTTCCACTGCTGGACGCGAGCGGGGACGTCCGGTCGATCGGCGGGGGCGGCCGGACGATCCCCGGGCTGAACCGGGCGGAGCGGAGCGCTGTGTTCGGCAGGGCGGTACTCGACGACGTTGATCGCGCCATCGGCGTCCCGGGTCCGCGCAGGGAGCGGCAAAATGTGGTCCTGCCGGGCGCGGTGCACATCGACGACGCCGACGACTCGATCCAGATCTCCGGCAAGCCACGCGGCGTACGGCTGCCGGTGGAGGTCGCCGGCCGAATACTGGCCGTCGCCGGCGAGCATGGTGGTCTCGATCAGTCGGATCAGTCCGAGATCGACGAGGTTGACCAGCGAGGCCACTTCGGTCGAGACCGTGCTTTCGACCGGGACCTCTTCCCGCCAGTAGCCGAGGAACGCGTGGCCCTCCACGACCCAGAGCAGCGGCCGAATGCCGGCCTGCTCGAGCGCTGCGGCGAGCACCACGACTGTGTCGAGGCAGGTGCCGATCCGGCCGTCCAGGACATCGCCTGGCGTCCGGACCTTCTGTCCGTTGTCGGCCCAGCTCGCGGGCGGCTCGCTGTACCGGATGGCGCGACGCCGCATCGCCTCTGCAAGTGCTTCCGCGATCTGGTCGACGCGCTCGGCGCCCGACTGATAGCCCTGCACCGATGAGCTGCCCGTGGCCGACTGGAGAAGCTCCGCAGCCTCGCTGACCAGTGCGGTGACGGACGGGTGGTTCGGCATGACGTGGGCCGCCAGCATCTCCAGAGCCAACGCCGGTGGTGTGGCCAGCCACTGCTGGGCGGCGAGCACCTGAACCGGAACGGCCCTGCGAGCCAGCACCTGCTCACCCTGGGCCACTTCGACGTCCACCGTGCCGGGGCGCTGCTCTTCGACCTGCAGCATGGCAGCGGGATCGAGGCGGAGCGGCACGTCGGTGAGGACCGCCGTCGCTCCGGCCTCGAGATCCACCAGGAGCTCGACGGGTGTGCCGATCGCCCCTTCGGCGTCGCGCACCGACAGCCGCACGATGGCGGCATCGACGGGTCGCCCCCTGTTGGTGACCACCAGGCGCGAGATGACCGGCACCTGGTTGTGGGCCAGTGCGTAGCTCAGGACCTTTGTGGCCGTCACGTCGATCTCGACCGGCGGTACCGATGCGGTCGTGCCCTGTTCGGCGTCGGACGGCATCTGGTCGGCCCCCGTGCTGTCACCCATGCGGTCTTCCTACCTTTCGTTACTGACGCGACGGGCCAAGGGCGCTGCTGCGTGATGCCATTGGGTCCGGTGTGAGGAAGAAGGCCTTCCCTCGTCGACCGATCGGGGTCAGCCGGGTGCAGCGGTCACGGCGGCCGACTCCACCGGGTTGAGAAAGAGAAGGCGTGGACTGACGTCCGGACTGGTCGTCGCAGCGCTGAGCACCGTCGTGTAGGAGCGCAGTTGGGGCGCGTAGTACTGCACTCGCGCAGCTACCGCCTCGGCCGGGATGGCGTCGGTCTTGTAGTCGACGACCACCAGCGAGCCGTCGTCCTCGCGGTAGACCAGGTCGACGTAGCCCTCGAGCACGGTGCCGTCCTGCTGGACCGTTCCGACGTACATCTCCCGCCAGTGCTCTCGTGCAGCGGCCCGCCGCACGATCTCCGACTCCAGCGCCGAGCGCACCAGCGCCGTGACGACGTCGGCATGCGCCTCGACACCCTCGGCCACGCACTGCGCCGCCACGGCGTCGTCCAGACCGCACCCGGTGGCCAGGTCGATCTGCTGCAGCACTCCGTGCACCGCCCGGCCGATCGCCGTCCCGTACCGGCCCTTCGACCAGGCCGGCAGCTCGACGTTCAGCGCCCCCTTCGCTGAACCGGTGTCGGCCCCGCCGAAAGCGACCGAAGGCTCTGTCCCCTCAAGCCCCGATGCCGACGTGGCGGAGGCGACCGCGCTGGCCGAACGCACCCGGGTCAGCTCCGCCAGCCAGTCGCCGTACTCCTCCGGAGCTCGGGGCGCCGTGGAATCGACGACGACCGACGAGCCGTCGCCCAGCTCCGCCACCGACCACGACTCCGCGCCGGACGCGCTACCTCCCGCGTCCGCGATCAACTTGGCCGCCGTCTCGGTGCGCGACACCGCCAAGCGGTGCAGGGACACCAAGAGGTGGTCCCGGGCTCTTGTCGCCGCGACGTAGAGCAGCCGCCGTCGTTCGCGCTCGTCCATCTGCTCGTCGACCGGCTGCGCGGCGTCGAAGTCACCCGTCGTCACGCCCTTGCGCAGGGACACCTCGTAGCCCCCGGAGGCCGGCCACAGCACCCGCACCCCCGAGGGGCTGCGCGGCGCCGCGGTCAGGCCGCTCATCACGACGATCGGAAACTCCAGCCCCTTCGCTGCGTGGATCGTCATGATCCGCACCGCGCTTGCGTCCGTCTCCGGGAGCGATGCCTCGACGACCCGCGAGCTCTCCTGGCCCTGCAGCTCCGCCCACGCGAGGTACGCCCGCAGCCCGCCGTGCTCCGACTCCGACCACGCCCGCGCCTGGTCGACGACGAACCGCAGCCGCCGCCACTGGTCCCGCGCCCGTGGGCTGGTCGCGGCGACCTCGAGCATCCGGCGGTCGGCCACCAGGGCGGCCAGGACCTCGGCGGGCGACAGCCACCGCGAGTCGTTGTGGAGCCGCCGCAGGTAGGCCAGCGCGACCGCCACCGGGTGGTCGTGCCGCTCCTCGGGCACCGGCGCCAGCAGGTTGAGCACCCCGCCGTCGCGCTTCCAGGTCCACAGGTCGTCGTCGCCGCAGCCGAACAGCGGCGAGCGCAGCGCGGTGACCAGTGCCAGCCCGTCGCTCGGGTCGGCGACCGCCCGCGCGGCGGCCAGCAGGTCCCGCACCTCCTGCGCCTCGTAGACCAGCGAGCTCGCCTCGGCGCGGTAGGGGATGCCGGCAGCGTCCAGGGCCTCCTCGAGGAAGGGGAGCGACGTGCGCGCCGGTACGAGGATCGCGACGTCGTCCAGCCGAGCCGGCCGCCACTCCTTCGTCTCGTCGTCGCAGACCTGCCAGCCCTCGGTGATCGCCCGGCGGACCACCCCGGCGACGTCCGTGGCCTCGAGCTCGCGGAGCTCCGCCGCCGACAGCTTGCCGGGGTTCGCTTCCGCGCCCAGCGCCACGACCGACGGTGAGTCGCCGCGCGGCTCGCGCACCGCGTCGAGCGCCCGGTACTCCGGTTGCCTGTCCTCCTCGGCCACGATGAGCCGGCCGAAGACGTTGTTCACCCACGAGACGATGGGCTCGGTCGTGCGGAAGTTCGACGTCAGGTTGACCTCGCCGCCGATCACCCGCTGCGATCGCAGGTACATCGCGATGTCGGCCCGGCGGAACCGGTAGATCGACTGCTTGGGGTCGCCCACGACGAACAGGGACCCCGGTGGGACGACGACGTCCTCCCACCGCTCCTGGCTCGCCTCCGCGCCGCCCGCGATCCGGACCGCCAGCTCGATCTGGATCGGGTCGGTGTCCTGGAACTCGTCCAGCAGCAGGTGCGAGTAGCGATCGTGCAGCGCCGCCCGCACCGAGCGGTCCCGGCGCAGCAGGTCGCGGGAGATTACCAGCAGGTCGTGGAACTCCAGGCGGCCGGCGGACCTGCGATTCTCGGCGGCCTCCAGGACCCGCGCGGCGATCCACCGGCTGAGCAGCCGGAGGGCGCAGTTGCACACCTCCTGCACGGCGGACCGTGCCGCCTCGACGAGTTCGGCGCAGTCGTCACGCACGGACTGGACGCCGTTGCGCCAGTTGTTCTTGTTGCCGGTCCTGCCGAACTTCCAACCAAGGATTTCGTTGAGCGTCTCCAAGCGCTGGCCCTCGTCGGCGGCGGCAGAGAGGCGAGACGCCCAGGCCTCGAAGTCGTCGAGCTTCAGGCGCATCGAGTCGGTGCCGAGGGTGCACTCCTCGGCTCGAGCAACGAGCGCGGCCGCTCGGCGAGCGAGCTCGTCCAGACCGCGCAACTCGGCGGGTGGCAGCTCCTCGTCGTTGAGGACCCGCTCGGTCACCAGGTCCCAGTCGGCGTTGAACAGCTTCGCCAGCGAGCGCAGGTGGTCCAGCGTCACGCCGGCCGACATCGCCAGCAACAGCGGCTGGGCGATCGCGTCGTCGTCCAGCAGGCGGGTGCGCTGCTCGGCCCACCGCTCCTCGAAGGCGACCGAGCTGCTCAGCTCGTCGGCGATCTCCAGCAGCGGCGGCAGGCCGGCCTCGATCGGGTGCTCGCCGAGGATGCGCTGCGCGAAGGAGTGCAGCGTGCCGATCGCCGCGCCGTCCAGGTCGTCGAGGGCCTGCTCGGCGAGGTCCCTGCCGTCGCGCTCCAGCGCCGCGCGCAGCCGGTCGCGCAGCTCGGCGCCGGCCTTCTCGGTGAAGGTGACGGCGGCGATCGACCGCATCGGGACGCGCGCCTCGGTGACCAGCGCGGTGATCCGGTCGACCAGGCAGGTCGTCTTGCCCGACCCCGCGCCCGCCTCGACGAAGAGGGTGCGGTCGAGGTCCTCGCGGATCGCGCGGCGGGCGGCGTCGTCGGTGAGGTTCATGCCTGGCCTCCGTCGGCGGGCAGCGGCTCGATGAGGGCGACCAGCTCGGCGAGCCGCGGATCGGTCTTGGTGCGCAACCAGCGGGCGCGCGCGTTGCCGTGGCCGATGCCGTCGGGGTTGCAGAAGGCGCACTGGACGTAGGCGAAGTCGTCCTTCTCCGGCGGCCGGGCCGGGAAGAGGCCGGTGCGGATGCCGGTGACCAGCACCTGCAGCGTCTGCGCGTACCGCTGCTCCACCTCGGGCGTGAGCGGAACGGCGATGCGCCCCTTGTCCCGCCGCACGAACCAGTAGGCGGCCTCCACCGCGGCATCGGGCCGGTCGAGGACCTGCCGGGCCGCGTGGGCGTAGACGGGCAGCTGCATCTTCGAGCCACCCAGCACCGGGTCGTCGGCGCAGAGACCGGCGAACGAGCGGGCGCTGCCGCTCTTGATGTCGGTCACCACGAGCCGGCCGTCGGCGGTCTCGTCGACCTTGTCCGCCGAGCCGCGCATGAGCACGCTGCCGCCGTCGGGCAGCGGGACGGCGACCGGCTCCGCACCGTTCATGCCGAAAGCCAGTTCGCTGGCGAGCACGCGGGCCTGCTGCTCGGCCCGCCACACGTCGTCGGCGGCGAGCATGGCCTGCAGATCCGCTTGGATGCGAACCAGCATCTGCTGCCACAGCCGCGGGTGACCGGTGCGCCCGTCGGCGGCCATCTCCGCGGCCCGGGCGTCGGCGATCTCAGCCAGCCGGCGGCGATGCGCGTCGGTCCAGGGCTCGCCGTAGCCGGGCAGGTCGTCGGCGAACTCGGTGACCAGCTGGTCGAACGACTCGTGCATCAGGGTGCCGATGTCGGCGGGGCTGATGGTGAGGACGTCCTCGGGCTGCTCGATCGGCTGGACGCCCAGCACCCGGTCGATGAAGTAGGAGTGCGGGCAGCCGGCGTACTTCTCCAGCGCGGTGGGGGAGACAGCGCGCTCGCCGGCGGCGAAGTCGGGCAGCCCGTCCGCGACAGCGGAGAGGTCGCCGTCGAACCGGGTGAACGCATCGCTCTCACGGCCCGCGGTGAGCGTGTGCGCGGCGGTGACGACGGCGTCGTCCAGCTGCAGACCCCCATGCGCGGCCTGCGTCCGCCACTCCTGCTCGCAGGCCGGCTGCTCTGCCGTGGCCAGGGAGCCGGCGAAAGAAGGGGAGGTGGTGAGGTGCCCCGCGGCCGTCTCCCACTTCGTGGCGGTCAGCCCCGGGTCGCCGGAGAGCCGCCTGAGCGTGGGCAGGAGCCAGCGGCTGGGCAGGTACCGGCTCTTGGTCCTCAGGTCGCCGCGGGGGAACGATGCCACGATCTGCGGTGCGGCGGCGAAGGCAGCGAGCAGGTGGCGGTGGGCGGCGTCGATCCGCTCCCGGTAGCCGAGCAGTCGGCCGCCGGTCATCTCGCGGGCGCGCTCCGGCAGCAGCGGGTCCTCGCGGAGCCGGCCGGGGTACACGCCCTCGGCCAGGCCGAGGACGAAGACGACGTCGGCGTCCAGCCCGATGGCGGCGGAGACCGGGGCGACGAGCACGCCGTCGCCGAACCGGCCGACGCGCGGGAGTGCAGCCTCGAGCTGGCTGGCCAGCGTCTCGCGCAGCTGCCTGAGCCCGGCCGGGGCGCCGAGGGCATCGAGGGCGCCGAGCGACTGCTCCAAAGCGCTGGCCGCGTACTGCTCCTCGACCGGAAGGGCAGTCAGCTCCTCGGCCTTCCCGATCAGCGAGTGGACGAGGTCCAGCGCCCAGCCGGACAGCTCCGCCCAGCTGAGCAGGTGCGCGCCGCGATGCAGTTCGGTACGCAGGTCGGTGGCGAATCCGCGGAGGCGCTCGACGTTCTCGATGTCGGCGGCCAGCTTCTCGCGCCGGCCCTCGCTCTCGCTCTCGGCCAGCTCCTGGCGATGAGTATCGGCGTAGTGCTGCAGCCGGGTGTCCCAGTCGTTGCCTTGGACGACGCCGGCCGCACGGGACAGCCGCTCCCAGCGGGAGACGGGGATGCGCTGCCCGTCGGTCGTGCGCATCGGGACGGCGGCGAGCACGCGGAACAGGTCACCGCGGGGGACCTCGTCGGTCGCCAGGTCGAGCAGCTCGAGGACGGCCCGAGCGACGGCGCGCTCGTGCACCGGTCGGGTGCCGGGCCCGTTCACGGTGATGCCGGCTGCGCCGAGGTGCTCGTGCAGCAGGCGCGCGTAGGGGTTGCCCTTCGCGTAGAGGACGGCGATGCGGTGGGCCTTCGTCGTCTTCAGCGCGGTGACGACCTCGCGGACGACGCAGCGGACCTCGTCGTCGGCGTCCGAGGCGGTGAGGACGCGAGTGGCGGCGGGTTCCTGTGCACTGCCGTCGGCGCCCAGCCCCACCCGGTCCAGAGACCGGAGGACGGCGGCATCGGCCTTGTCGCTGCCGGTGCGTCCGGCGACGACTCGAAGGGTGCCCGCGGTGGCGACCGCCGTCACGAAGTCGGCCTCGGCCTGGGTGAGCTGCTGCGGCAGGTAGAGGACGACGGTGCCGACCTCGCGGATCCGCTCCGGCTGCTCCTGCGCGATACGAGTGGCGGTGTGCAGGAGATCCGTCTCGTCATACCAGGCGGGGGAGAGGCCGGACCGCACATCCCGGTACAGGCGGACGAGGTCGGGGCCGAGGGTGGTGGCGCCGGCGACGGCATCGAGGGCGGCGTCGCCGAGATCGCGCAGCTCCCGGCCGGCGCGGACCATGGCCTCCACGGTGGCGGGGTGCTCGGCGACCGCCTCGAAGACGCCGGGCTCCTTGCTGAGGGCGGCCCGCCACGAGGCGGCGACGACTGCGGTGGTGGCAGGACGGCGGGGGTGCAGCGCAGGGGCCGCGAGCTGCTCGGCGAGGCGGACGATCGTCGTGGGGAACAGCGCCGCGACCCCCCGGTGCCCGTCGCCGAGGCCCTGCGCGAGGAAGCGGCGGGCCACGATGCCGGCGATGTTGTTGGGCACCAGGACCGTCACGGGGGCGAGCGGATCGCCGCCCTTGACCTCCCGGACGACGTCTCGGAGCTCCTCCAGCGCAGCGCGGCCGTACGCAGTCATGCATCCCCCCGTGGTCGAAACCACGGCGGACCGTAACAACCGCCGGTGGCGGTTGGCGGTTCCATGCAGGCGTGTGCCCCGAAGGGGGATGCTCAACCGACACGGCAATCCCGGCTGTCACAGCTGTGCGAGGTCCCCGCCCCTGCTGTGCCCGTCTGCGCGCGCGAGACGCAGTCGATGTCCGTGTCGGGCCAGCTTAGAGGCGCGGCGGTTTCACCCGCGAGAGGCATGTCGCTGAGCGTGACTCCCGTGCAACAGTGCGCACGACGCTATCGGGGAGCGGTCCGGCAAGACACGGGGAACAGCGAGTGCACGACGACCACGCGGGATCGGGACGAGGGCCCGCAGGGCTCCGCGCGTCGCCGACCGGCCGGGTTCCGCAGTGGGTGATCGACGAGGCGAACGGGTGCTCGCCTGATGCCGTGCCGTGGCGGGCATGGGCACCGGACAACTTGTCGAGCGGTGCAGGGAGATCCCGCAGGCGCCGCCGATTCCTGCTCGTGGGCGTCGCAGTGACGGCGGTGATCCTGTTCGCCATGGGGCTCGATCCACGAGGCCTTGTCAGCGGCGTTCCCGGCAGCGTGCCGCACGCCTCCTGGCCGACACCGGGCTTCGAGGCAGCGGATCATCCGCTCGGGAGCCCCGTGCCGGCTCCGGCGTCCGGCGGCACGCATCTCTTCGTCGCGATGCAGGAGGACGATGTGCGGCCGGTGGCCTACGACCCGTGCCGGCCTATTCACTACGTGATCCGCCCGGACAACGCGCCGGCAGGTGGTGAGGCGCTGATCCACGAGGCATTCGTCCGGATTTCCGGCGTAACCGGCCTGCAGTTCGTGTACGACGGTGCAACGGCCGAATCCGCATCGGACGCCCGCGAGAGCTTCCAGCCCGACCGCTACGGGGATCGGTGGGCGCCCGTGCTCGTGTCCTGGCAGACCGAGGTGGAGACCCCGGAGTTCGCGACAGGCACCGCTGGGCTCGCCGGGAGCGCCAGCGTCGAGCCGCCCGGCGGGCCCCGTGTGTTCGTCACGGGAACCGTGCAGCTGGATGCGGCGGCCTTCGCTGACATGCTGGCCGACCCGGTGAGGCTTGCAGGGGCCCGGGCAGTCGTCCTCCATGAGCTCGGCCATCTGGTCGGGCTCGCCCACGTCGCGGACGCCGGCCAGCTCATGTACCCATCGACCAGCGCGGTGCTCGATTTCGCACCCGGAGACCTCAGTGGGCTGGTGGAACTCGGACGAGGAGAGTGTGTTCCGAGCGTGTAAGCCTGGGTCGGTCAGCGCGGGTGTGTCTGCGGGATCGTGCAGGAGACCACACGATGGCCGCGTGACCGGAGCGGGTGAAGTGCTCAGCCGCGGCGACGTCCCACGGCCGGCCGGAGCCGAGGACGGCGCGCGTCTGGTTGCCGATGTCCGGCGGCCCGGCCTCGGCCCACGCGCGGAACCGGCCGAAGACATCGGCCTCGTCGAGCCCGCCGTGCTCCACCAGCGAGGTCGCCACCAGCAGCGCCATCTGCATGTCGTCGGTGAACTCACCGGGCGCCGACGTCTTCCTGCGGTTGTGCGACGTCGAGCCGAGCGGCCGGTCGATCGACGTCACCGACCGGCTGGTGCGGCTCGATCCGGTTCCGGGCGAGGAGTCGGCGCCGGGGGAGCGCACGGTCGAGACGACGCTGCCCGACGTCGCGCACCGCTTCCCGGCCGAACACCGCATCCCGCTGCAGATCTCCGGCGGCGCCCATCCGCGCTACGCCCGCAACCTCGGTACCGGGGAACCGCTCGGCGAGGGCACCCGCACCGTGCCGGTGACGCATCGGATCGGCTCTGGCAGCACCTCGCCGTCATCGATCACCCGCCGACCGGCTGACAAGGAGCGGGACTGGTGTGACGGAAGGGTCAGTCCGCGACGGCCGGGCAGAAGGTTGCGGGTCCGCGGGGTGTCGGTGAGCTGGCGGTCGGGGATCGCGGCCGTAGGTTCGCCGAGCTCATCCCCGCAACTCGGAGGTCCCACCGGTGGTCTTGCCCCTCATCCCTCTCGTCCTCATCGGGCTCGGTACAGGCACGGGCCTCGGTGGCGTGGTCACCGGCGTCATGGGCGGCCTGAAGCTGAAGGACGCCCAGTCCGTCGCCGACACCGCCCAGAAGCGCTACGACGAGTCGCTGTCCCTGACCCAGAAGCGCGTCAGCGAGAGCAACGAGCGCATCCAGGAGTACGGCCGCCAGCAGGAGCATGCGCGGCAATTGGTGGTCAAGCGAATGGCTGCCTTCCTGGAGCGCCAGCGCCGGCAGGTCAAGCCGGGCACGGCGCAGTTGCTCGACGGCATCGAGGCGGAGCAGCGGGAGCTGGAAGCCTTCGCCGGAGCTCTGACTGCCGACGTGAACTGGCTCAAGGGCGCCGGTATGGCGGCCCTGACCGGCGCCGGTGCCTCCGCGGGCATCCCGGGCGCGGTCACCGCCCTGGGTGCTGCGAGCACCGGCACCGCCATCAGCTCGCTGTCCGGCGCCGCCGCGCAGAACGCCACCATGGCCTGGCTGGGCGGCGGATCCCTCGCTGCCGGCGGGGGCGGTGTCGCGGTCGGGACCGCGGCTCTCGGCGTGGTGACCATCGGCCCGACGATGCTCATCGGTGGCCTGACCCTGAATTCCCAGGGCGAGAAGGCGATGACCAAGGCGAAGGAGCACGAGGCGAAGGTGACCGTCGCCGTCGAGGACCAGGCAGCCTTCCGTTCCTCCCTGGACGCGCTGGACGCGCGGACCGCCGAGGTCAGCGAGGTCCTCGCCGGACTGGTGCACCGCGCTCAGGCAGCCTTGTCCGACCTGGAGCCGCTGGACTTCGACCCGGCGAAGCACACCGCCGAGTTCGACCGCGCGATGGGCCTTACCCGCGCTGTGAAGGACATCTGCACCGTGCCCCTGATCGGGGACGACGGGCAGATCAACTCCGAGATGCTCCGTCTGATCCCCCACTACAAGGAGTTGGCGTGACAGCCGCCAAGAAGCCGGTCGAGGGGGTCGTCCTGCCGCCCGCGGAGAAGTCGCCACTGCGCTCCGTCGATGCGCTCGGCGCCCTCAACAACGTCGTCGACGGCGCACTCGACTATCTCCGCCTGCGTGAGGAGGAGCAGACCAAGCGCGCCGGCATCGAGGCCTACGCGACGGTCGAGGTAGCCCGCATCCAGCAGGCGAGCTCGCTGCTCAAGGGTTACTTCGAGCAGGTGTTCGCCGAGCGGGGCAAGGCCATCGACGGGCTCTTCCGGCACCTGGACGACGCCATGACCAGCGGCGACTCAGCAGCGGCCGCGACCGCCCTGGAGGGCATCGTCGACCTGGCCAAGTCCTCACCCCTGGCCGCGATGGGAGACCTGACGCAGGTTCGCAAGGCGCTCGACGATCCCGACCACGTCTGGGAGCTGTAACCGCACCTGCGGGGGTGGCGACGATCCGGACGAGGGGCGCTCGCGGAGCGGCGTCATCGACCTCGGTCATGGCTCCATCCTCATCGCCGCCCGGCGCTCCCGACGGACCGAGTGACGGTCAGCGTCCCCCGCACCGCCGCAGGCGCACGTCGGCATGTCGGCGCTGAAAGACTGTCGGTCGGCGCCGGCGGCCGTGACGAGCTCCTCGACCGCCCGGCGCAGGGCGTTGGCGAGGCTGTGGCCCGGTAGGCGCTCGGCGACCGCCGCCTCGACGCTCGTGTAGTACCAGAGCAGTTCTCGCGGCTCCCATTGAACGTCGTTCAAAAGCTGTCCCCGTAGCGGTGGACGTCGGCGGCGATGCACAGTCCGTTGTGCGTCTTGTCCGCTGCCGTCACGAGCAGCGCGTCGAGCGGCTTGGACGGCAACCCGTCGACGTACGCCTGCTTCCGCGCCTGCCACGTCCCGCGCCGCTTACCCGACTCGTTTCCCCGCTGAGCACCCGCGCGGCGGCGCGCACCGGCGACGAGCCGACGTTCTGACCGCCCTGCCAGAGCGTGCACGCTTCGGCCAGGGCGTCGTCCGGCACGGGCGTTTGAACGGAGGGTCGGCGCCGCTTCACGGCTCGTGCCTGCAGCTCCTTGAGCACGCGCACCGCGTCCGACACCTCGCGGACGACGAGCTCAACCGCCTCCTCGGTGGTGGTCGCCTGACCCGACGTCGTGCCCTTCGCACCGACGGAGGTGAAGCCGTCGTCGGGAGCCGGGAGGTGAACGGCGCCGTCGCTGTGCAGGTCGACCCACTGGTTGTAGTAGGTGGACGGGTGGTTGCTGCTGATCGTCACGTGCAGTGGTCGCTGAGCGGGGTGCTCCACGCGGACGGCGACGTCCTCGTCGTCCCATCCGGCGACGTGCTCGCCCACCCGGCGGCCGATCCCTCCATGCTCAGCGACGTGCTCACCGGTGTCCTCCGTCGTCGTGGGGCCGGGCGGCGAGGCGCTCGAGCGCGGCGGTGAAGCTGTCGTTCCACAGGCCGAGGTGCGGCCAGCGCTCGGCGACGTGCGCCGTCGCTCCCTCGACCGACATCCCTTGCTCGCGCACCAGCCAGCCGCGCAGCACCAGCCCGGTGCGCGAGGCGCCGCCGTGGCAGTGCACCAGCAAGCGGCGCCCCTCGTCCTGCAGCGCCTTCATGTCATCCAGGACGTCGGCGAGCATGACGTCAAGATCGGCGTTGTGGTCGTTATCGGCGATGTAGGCCATCCGGTGCACCGGGTGCGGGAACGGCTCACCGAGCCGGCACAGCGAGATGACGGCGAAGTCCTCGTTGCTGTAGCGGGCGCCGTCCAGGTTGCCGGCCCAGATGCCGGGCAGCACCTCGGTCGGGCCGATCCGCGGGATCACGCCCGGGTCGTAGTTCTGCTGTACCCCGCCGTCCAGAGCGGCCGCCAGCTGCTGCAGATCGGACAGCCGCCAGACCTTGTCGCCGTGGCCGGGCACCCGGCCGTGCACCGCTGACGCCCAGCGGCTCGGGATACCGCCCATCCCGAAGACCGCCCCGGCCAGCCCGCCGGCCACGCAGGCGACCGTGTCGGTGTCGCCACCCAGGTCGATGACCAGCCGCAGCACCTCGGCGAAGTCCCGCCCGTGCCGCAGGGCCCACACCGCCTGGCCGAGCGTCGGCCACACCGCACCGTTGGACTCGGTGGCCCGGTCAGGTGTCCAGTCCGAGGTCAGCACCGCCGCCCACCGCTCGCGGTGCTCGGGCAGCACTGCCTCCAGCGCCGTCGGGATCGCCGCGAGCGGGTCATCGCCGTCCAGTGCCACGCGCATCAGCTCGTGGAAGATCGCGCAGCCCTCGCCGGCCGACGGGTCGCCGTGGGTCAGCGCCGAGATACGCCGGGCGGCGTCCATGGTCGCCTCACGACCGTCACGCGAGAACCGGATGGCGGCTGGCGTCGTCCGCATCAGCGAGCCGTTGCCGGCCGCGTGCCCGGACCGGGCGAAGTGCTCGGCCGCGGCGACGTCCCACGGCCGGCCGGAGCCGAGGACGGCGCGGGTCTGGTTGCCGATGTCCGGCGGCCCAGCCTCCGCCCACGCCCGGCACCGATCGAAGACATCGGCCTCGTCGATCCCGCCCCGCTCCACCAGCGAGGTGGCCACCAGCAGTGCCATCTGGGTGTCGTCGGTGAATTCGCCCGGCTCCCAGCCGATCGAGCCGCCGCCGCACATCTCCGTCTTCGACCCTCGGGCCGGCACCGGGAAGCGGGCCGAGAACTGCCCCGGCGGTCCGAACTCGAACGGGGCGCCGAGGGCGTCGCCGACGGCTGAGCCGACGAGCGCGCCGGCCACGCGGTGGGAGCGGTGCATGCGCTGGGTCACCCAGGCATCCTGGCCGACGGCGGTGCCGCGCGTGCGTGCGACGCCGGATGAGGTCGGTGGCTTCGTCAGCGGGCCTGGACGAGCAGCGGCTGCGCGACCTCGCCGATCGAGCCGCGTACGTCCGACAGCTCGCCGTGGCAGAGACCGATGCCGTCCGCGGCGATCTGCGTCCGGCAGGCCAGGTGCACCCACTCGCCGTCCGGCTCGCGGGTCAGGTGCGTCGTCATGCCCGGCGGGATGGACCACCAGCTGTCGATGGGCAGCTCCACGGAGATGCCGTTGGCGGCGTCGGCAGCGATGAGCGCGCGGTCGAGACCGGTGAGCGGCAGACCGGCGACCAGCGGGACGCGCACCCGGGTCCAGACGTCGGCCGGCCCGGGCTCCTCCGGTGATCCGGCGGTGTAGCGCCAGTCGATGGCCTGCCCGAAGCCCCAGTCGGGCAGGCCGAACAAGACCTGCGGCGAGGACTCGGGGACCGCGGGTGGTGGGCTGAGCTCGGTCACCACCGGCGGGGTGGGTCCGACGGCGAGCGACCACACGCGGGCGACGGCCACGGTGCGGCCCTCCACGGTCATCACCGCCTCGGTCAGGTCGATCCGCCGTCCCGGGCGGACGGGGGACACCTCGACGGTGAGCTCTCGGCGGGGGATGGCGCCGAAGAAGTCGACGCTGATCCGCGCCGGGCGGGTACGCGTCCCCGTCGCCCGGGCGACGTCGGCGGCCAGGTGAGCCAGCAGCGCGGACGGCGGTCCGCCGTGCTGGGCGCTGTGGTCCCACGGGCTCTCGGTGGCCCGGGTGGGCGCGAACCGGTTGTCGCCCAGCGGCAGGTAGAAGGCCTCGAACTCCATGACCGGCAGTCTGGCCGAGGCGGTTCCCCGGGGATCGGGCGGACGTGCCGGCGCCCGATCGGGTGGCGCTGCGGCGGATGCCTGCCCGGGTGGCCGCTCGCTGTCGGTGGTGCCTGCCATGGTCCGCCCCTGCCGTCACGGGGACGGCGCGGACCAGGGAGTGGCATGGGCGGATCGTTCGGTGTGCAGGCGGGGCGGGTGTGCCCCGGGTGCGGGCGGGAGGACTCCATCCCGGTGGTCTACGGGCTGCCGGGCCCCGACCTCTTCGAGCAGGCGGAGCGCGGGCGGGTCGCCCTCGGTGGCTGCCTGATGCCGGAGGAGACGGCGGCGTTCGTCTGCCGCAGTTGCGATCTGGAGTGGGGGAGCGAGTCCGATCCCACCGCCGACGAGGCCGAGCTGGCCGGGCTGCTGGACGTCGGGCACGCCGACCTCCTCCGCGCATTGGGCGCCGGGTGGCGGCGCGAGAGCGCAGCCGACGGCCAGGACGGCGTGCGGTGGTTCGTCAGCGGTGAGCCGGCGCAGCTCGCGGTCGGCGTGCAGGGGCCGTGGTTCGTCCTGGCCCGGCCGCTCACGTCGTGGGGTGAGCACCGCCCTGGCCCGCTGATGGGTGACGGTCCGCGCCTGACCCGGGACGACGTCCTGCATCAGCCACATCTCGTCGCCGATATGGCAGAGGCCATCGCCTCGCACCGGCGCCGGTCCTTCCGCTGGTGCCGCACCTGCCGCCGGGCCACCGCGCCGGAGGCGTTCGTCGCCGCCCAGGGCTCCTGCGAGCAGTGCGTCTCCGCCTTCGCCGACGCGGACGAGTGACGCCGAGCCCCGCAGGGCCGACGACGACGCCCGCGCCAGCCCGGTGCCTGGTGCCCGGACCGAGCCATCGGACAGCGCTCCTCTGTGACCATGGGACGACGACGTCGACCTGAGGAGCCGAGCATGCCCGCCCCCGGTACCCCGCTGGAGAAGCTCGGCTTTCTGACGATCGGCCTCTTCGACCGTGACGATGCCCGCGCCGGTCACGAGACGACCCTCGACGTCATCGCACTCGGTGAGCAACTCGGTTTCGACAGCGCCTTCGTCCGGCACCGCCACCTGCAGTACGGCATCTCCTCGCCGATCGCCGTCCTCGCCGCCGCCACGCAGCGGACCAGCCGCATCGACCTCGGCACCGCCGTCATCCCGCTCGGCTGGGAGAACCCGCTCCGGCTGGCCGAGGACCTCGCCACCGTCGACATCCTCTCCGGCGGCCGGCTCAACCCCGGCGTCAGCGTCGGCCCGCCGATGCGCTGGGACGACGTCAAGGAGTCGCTGTACCCCGACACCGCCGACGCCGAGGACTTCAGCTACCAGCGCGTCGAGCGGCTGCTCCGGTTCATCCGCGGCGAGCAGGCCGGCACCGTCCGCGGCCGCGAGGGCATCGAGGAGTGGTCCGACCGGGTGGAGCCGCACTCACCGGGGCTGCAGCACCGCCTCTGGTACGGCGGCGCCAGCACGCGCTCGGCGCAGTGGGCCGGCGAGCACGGCATGAACTTCCTGACCAGCAGCGTGGTGAAGGCGGAGGAGGGCTCCGTCGACTTCGCCGAGATCCAGGCCGCGCACATCCGCGCCTTCCGCGCCGCGTCGCCGGCGGGGGAGTCTGCTCGCGCCTCGCAGGGCCTCGTCGTCATCCCCACCGACTCGGCCACCGACGAGCAGCGGGCCAGGTACGCCGCCTACGTCGAGTCGCGCATGCCGCGCGTAGGCGTCCCGCAGGGGCCCGGTCGACTGCTGTTCGCCCCCGATCTGCTCGGCACCTCCGAGCAGATCGCCGAGGCGCTCTACGCGCACGCCGGCTTCCGGGAGGTGCGCGAAGTGGTCTTCGCGCTGCCGTTCAGCTTCGAGCACGACGACTACGTGCAGATCCTCACCGACATCGCCACCCGCCTCGGGCCCGCGCTCGGCTGGGGCCCCGCCAACGGGTGATCGGCGTCAGGGCGCGGGAGGCCTGCTGGGACGGCATCGGGGGCGTGCGGTCGATCCCCGCCGTCCGCCGACGTCGCACTGCACTGCGCCGCTCACCGGTGAAGATGCCCAGGGGCCGACCTCGCCGTGCCAGGCTGGAGCCGTGGTCGACGACCTGCTCATCGCGCGCAACCCCGACCCGGACTCGACGCTGCCCTACCTGGTGCGCATCCCGCTCGGCCCGGCGGGCGTCGTCGTCAAGGCTAAGGAGCCGTGGCCGCGGGCGGCCAAGGTGTACTGCCACCGGGCCGAGGAGTGGCCGGCCGACGCGGAGATCGTCGAGCGGCACCCCGTCCGGTCCTGCTCCCGCCGTGGCCCCGCGATCGACCTGGTGCTCGCCCGTGCACGGGAGAACCGCTCGCAGCTGGTCATCACCCGGGCCCGCGGCCGAGAGGTGATCTTCTGGCAGTCGCCCCGGACGACGAAGCAGGCCCGCCCCGGAGTGCACCTGCCCACCGCCCGGGCACACGGCCAGGTGCTCGACATCCTGGTCGACACCGGCGAGAAGTACCCCTACGCGTTCGGGGGCCAGCAGGCCACCACCCGGCGGCAGCGGCTCGCCGCCGGTGACTACGCCGTCGAGCTCGGCAGAGACGTGGTCGCCGCCGTTGAGCGGAAGACCCTCGAGGACCTCGCCGGCAGCCTGCTGTCGGGGAAGCTCACCTACGCCCTCGCCGAGCTGACGGCGCTGCCGCGCGCCGCCGTCGTGGTCGAGGACCGCTACAGCCGGCTGTTCAAGCTGCCGCACAGCCCCGGGCGCCCGGGTCGCCGAAGCGCTGGCCGAGGCGCAGGCGCGCTTCCCCTCCGTGCCGGTCGTCTTCTGCGAGACCGGGCCGCTGGCACAGGAGTGGACCTACCGCTGGCTCGGCGCCTGCCTCGCCGAGCTGGGTGCGGCGCGTGCCACCGAGACGGTCGAGGGCTCGTTCGCTCCCGGCCGGCCGGTGCCGGCCCGGCCCGCGTCGTCCGCCGAGATCCGGGCCTGGGCCCGGACGCAGGGCATCGACGTCAGCGACCGCGGCCGGATACCGGCCGACCTGCTCCGTCGCTATCGCCAGTCGGCGGGCTGATCGGGCTCCATGGCCGAGCGGCGGCCGGGGGAGCCGGAGCGGGAATGGGTTACCGGAAGTGGTATCAGAGCGATACCATGGCGCTCATGGCCATGACGCTGCGCATCGACGACGAGCTGGAGCGGGCGCTCGCAGCGCTCGCTGAGGCGGAGGGGACCTCGCGCCAGGAGATCGTCCGGCGGGCCGTCCTGGAGCGGCATGCGCGCAGCGGCCACGCCGCGCGGGTGCAGGAGAGCTCCGCACGGCTGGCTGAGCAGTGGGGCGATGTCCTGCACCGCCTCGGTACGGCGTGACCGAGGTCGAGTACCTCGACCTGGAGGACCTGCTGAGCCTGACCCGAGTACTGGGCGCGGGCCCGGTCAGGGACGTCGGGCTCCTGGACTCCGCCGCCGGCCGCCCTCGTGCACAGGCGTTCGGGCAGGACGCCTACGAGACGCTTCCGCTGAAGGCTGCGGCCCTGCTGCACTCGCTCGTCCGGAATCACGCGCTGGTCGACGGCAACAAGCGGCTGGGCTGGCTGGCGACGGTCGTCTTCCTCGACCTGAACGGCCACGCCCCAGACCTGGACGACGATGCAGCGTTCACACTGGTGATGGACGTGGCGGCTGGTGGCGTCGACGTCGAGGAGATCGCGTCCCGCCTCCGAGTCGTTTCTCGCTGAGTGTTCCTCCGGGCCGGGTCCAGTGCTTCCCGTAGCGCCCCGGCCGGCGATGAGCCAACGTCGGATCGCCGCGAGGTGGCCCTGGGGCTGATGTGGCATGAGCGGACCGGTTCGGCCCGAAACCCCGGCTTCCGTCGCTCCGCCGTGTCATGGTCCGCGCGTTCGTACCCCTCGGTCGACGTCCGGCCGCGAGCGCGAAGGAGCCGTCGTGACCGTTGCCGTCGTCGACGTGGAGACCACCGGCCTGTCCCCGCGGACGGACCGGGTCGTGGAGATCGGCGTCGTCCTGCTCGACGACCGCGGCGAGGTCGAGGCCGAGTTCGAGACCCTGGTCAACCCGGGCCGGGACGTCGGCCCGACCGCGCTGCACGGGATCAGCGCGACCGACGTCGTCGATGCACCGGCCTTCGCAGACGTCGCGGCGCACCTGCGCTCGCTGCTCGCCGGGCGGGTGCTCGTCGCGCACAACGCGCTGTTCGACCTGCGCTTCCTCGCCCGCGAGTTCGGCCGCGCCGGCCAGCCCACCGCCCTGTCGCCGACGCTGTGCACGATGCGCCTGGCGCCGCTGTTCTTCGGGTCGGGCACGCGGTCGCTCCAGGCGCTGTGCGGCTTCCTCGACATCCCGCTGGTCCACGGGCACGCTGCGCTGCACGACGCCCGCGCCACCGCGGAGCTGATGCTTGCCATGCTCGCCTCCGATCTCGGCGGCGGGTCGCTGGCCGGTGCCGGGGTGCGGGTCGACTTCGCCGATGACGGCAGCTACCGCGGCTTCGAGGCCCTCGACGGCGGCTGGACCGACCTGGTTGCTGCCGCGAGCGCGTACGCCGACGGCAGCACGTGCCCGCCGTGCCGGACGCTGCCCCGCGACGCCGCCACCGCCGCCGTCCGCGAACGGGACGGCTACCTCGCCGGCCTCGTCACCGCCCTGCCGGCGTTGGACGACGCACCGCCCAGCATGGCGCCGTATTTGACCGTCCTCGACCAGGTGCTGGAGGACCGGCTGGTCAGCGTCGCCGAGGCCGACCAGCTCGTCTCGCTCGCCGGCGAGCTCGGCTGCGGGCCCGACCACGTCACGGCCGCGCATCGCGTCTACCTGGAGGCGCTGGCCACCGCGGCGTACGCCGACGGCGTGGTCACCGACGGGGAGCGGACCGACCTCGAGCGCGTGGCGTCGCTGCTCGGCATGCGCAGCAAGGACGTTGACCTGGCGCTGTCGGTCGTCCGCAGCGGCGCGCGGGTCTCGCTGCCCCAGCGTGAGGCAGTCTTCGCGCCGGGCGACCGGGTCGTCTTCACCGGGACCATGAGCCGGACCCGCGACGAACTCGAGCAGTCCGCCCGGGACGCCGGCCTGCGGCCGATGTCCTCGGTGTCGAAGCAGACCGGCGTCCTCGTGTGCGCCGACCCGCACTCGCAGTCGGGCAAGGCCAGCAAGGCGCGGGCGCTCGGCGTCCGGGTGATCAGCGAGGCGGTGTTCTGGGAGGCGCTCTCGGTGACCGGGGCACGCGCGTGACCGCCCGCCTGTTCCCCGACGACCCGGAGTTCGTCCATGCGTCCGAGGAGCTCTTCGTCCGGACGCTGCGCGAGCAGCTGCCCGATGACGCCGCCGTCTTCTGCAACGTCCGGCTGAGCGACCGCTCGCAGGACCGCGAGGCCGACGTCGTCGTCGCCTGGCCGGGCGTGGGCGTCGCCGTCGTCGAGGTCAAGGGTGGCAGCGTCACCCTGCAGCGGGGGGAGTGGCGGCAGGGTGGGGACGGCACCGACCGGGTGATCCACCCGGTCGTCCAGGCCGTCGCCTGCAAGCACCTGCTGTGCAACTACCTCGCCGAGCACCCCCGCTGGTCCGCCGGCCGGCCCAGGACCGCGCACCTCGTCGCGCTGCCGGCCACCACGCTGGCATCGGACTTCAGGGCGCCCGGCCTCGCCCGCTGGATGGCGATCGACACGACCGACGTCCCGCACGCCGCCGCCCGGATCAGGGCGGCGCTGGACAAGGTCCGCGACGAGCCCGAACCACCGACCGCCGAGGACGTCGAGATGCTCGTCGACTGCCTGGCCGGCACCGCCATCCCGCAGCAGCACCTGCTCGCCCAGCTCGCCGAGCGCGAGGCCGCTTGCGACCTGCTCACCAGGGACCAGGCCAAGGTCCTCGACCTGCTGGCGTCCTTCCCCCGGGTCGAGATCCGGGGCGGCGCCGGCTCGGGAAAGACCTGGCTGGCCGTCGAGAAGGCCCGCCGCCTCGCCGCGGACGGGCAACGGGTCGCGGTCATGTGCTACTCGCGGGGCCTGGCCGAGTTCCTCAAGCGCCGCGTCGAGACGCTGCCGAAGCGGCAGCGGCCGGCCTACGTCGGCACCTTCCACAACCTCGGCATCGGCTGGGGCGTCGCGCCGGGCTCGGACGACGACAGCGGCTACTGGGAGGAGTTCCTGCCCGCGGCGATGGTGTCGCTGGCGGCGGAGCTCCCGGTGGGCGAGCGGTTCGACGCGATCGTCATCGACGAGGGGCAGGACTTCGCCCAGAGCTGGTGGGACGCCGTCCTCGCGGCGCTGCGCGACCCGGTCACCGGCTGCCTGTACGTGTTCTCCGACGAGGGGCAGCGGATCTTCGCCCGGCAGGGCCGGCCGACCGTCGACCTGATGCCCATCCCGCTCAACGAGAACCTGCGCAACACCAAGCAGATCGCCGGCACCTTCTCCAGCCTCGCGCCCGAGCAGATGAAGATCCGCGGCTCGTCCGGCGTGCCGGTGCGGTTCGTCCAGTGCTCCACGGAAGACGCCGTCGACGCGGCCGACGACGTCGCCGAGTCGCTGCTGGACGACGGGTGGCCGCCCGAGTCGGTGGCGCTGCTGACCACGCACCGGCGCCACCCGGTCCAGGTGGAGCGGCAGGCCGAGGGGCAGGACGCCTACTGGGCGACCTACTGGCAGGACGACGACGTCTTCTACGGGCACGTGCTCGGCTTCAAGGGGCTGGAGCGGCCGGCCGTCGTGCTGGCCGTCAACGGCTTCCGGGACGAGGCGCGCGCGAAGGAGATGCTTTACGTCGCGCTGTCCCGCGCCCGGGACCTGCTGGTCGTCTGTGGCGACCTGAGCCTCATCGGCGAAGTGGGTGGCGATGCCGTCGTCCGCCGGCTCACCTCGGAGGCCGCGCCCGCGTAGCCGGGTCAGGTCCTCGTTCCGGCCCGATCGGCGCCGGGCACCGCGGATCCGGCACGCGTCTGCGGGCCGAGAGGCCGTCCATCTGCCTGCCATGACGGGTGCACAGCCGGCCCCCTCGGGTGCCTGACCAGCCGGACGAGGCGACGCCGCCGACACTCACCTGTTCGGGTGGTTGCACGCAGTGGGCGGCGGCAAGGCCCGATCGCTGTCACTGGGGGATGGCACGGTGCGCCGGACAGACGCCCCTCGAGTGCTCGGAGGAACCGGTCGTGACGTCAGTGGTCGACGAGCTCTGGCGGTCAGCCCAGAGGCTCTCCTGGTCCGATCGACCTCAGAAGCTCGACGTCGAGGCGGTGGCCGCAGCCGTCCGTCGCTCCGACGCGGTCGTGTCCGTCCACCGGCTCGCCCCCGGGTTGGTCAGTTCGTGCGCCCTGGTCATCACGTCACGGGCCCTGCTGGTGGGTGCCGCCCACCCCGGGCGCCACCTCCAGCGGGCTCTGGCCTGCGCTCCGTCGAAGTACCGCTACAACTCGAAGGTCCTCGTCGTGCCTCGCGACGACATCTTCCGGGTCGGGCTGGCCTCCGAGGCCATCTTCATCCACACCGCTGCGGGCGCCATCGAACTGACCGCGCCGGCGGGCGCGAACCGCCATCAGGACCTCGAGCAGGCGGTGCTGGACCTGGACCGGCCGAACGGGGGGCCGATGCGATCCGGACCCGTCGTCCCTGCGCCTGAGCCTGCGGTCGACGACGACGTGCAGTACCCGGGCCTCTGGAGCAGCCGCTACCTCGTCGACGGCGAGATCCTGATCGCCCGCGCGCCCGCTGACGACCGGACCGGAGTCGGCACCGAATGGCTGATGTCGGCCGGGTGCGCGTGGCGGCGCATGCCCCGGTGGGCGCAGTGGGCCCTGGCCATCGCCGTGTTCTTCCTACTGCAGACGGTCGCGGTGCCTGCGGGGGTGGTCTTCGCCGTGCTGATGCTCCTCTTCATAGGCGGGACCGACCCGGCCACCACGGCGGACCGCCGCGCCGAGGCGACCGCCGCGCGGCGACGCCCACGGCCGGGCTCGCCGGAGGCCGTGCTCGCCGCCTCGCGCTCGGTCGAAGCCCGGGTGGCTGGTGCCGCGTGCCGGGCGTGGGACGAGACGGTGCGGGAGCCGTCGTGGTCCTCGCCGGCGCTGGCCGGAACTCGGGACGCCTTCGACGGGCGGGCCGAGGTCGACACGGTCGTGGACCTGGCCATCCGCATCCATGAGGCCCGGGAAGCACTCGGCGCCCGGCCGGAGGGGCCGGCTGGCGACTACTGGCAGCAGCAGCTGGACGCCCTCGACCGGGCCGCGCTGAGGCTCGGAGAGCGGGCCGACGCGCTCATCCGTCACCGCGATCAGGCCGCGGACCTCTCCGCCGAGTTGGCGCAGCTCGCCGAGCTGGAGCGGCTGGAGCGCTCGGCGCTCGTGATCGACGACCTGACCATCGCGACCTCGGCGACGCCCGGAAGTCCCGGGCAGCTGCCGGTGTCGGAGCAGATCACCGCGGCTCGCCAGACCGTCGGCGAGCTCATCGACCTGATGACACGAACCCGGGCGCCGCTGGCCCAGCCGACTCGACCTCCGGCGTTCTAGCGGCGAGCTGCCCGTCACCCGGACGGCACCGACCTGCACCTCTTCGTCCTGCGCGACACCGAGTGGGCGAGGTTCCAGGCGAACCCCACGATGCCCACAGTGCAGGCGGCGCTCGGCGGGAGCGACGTCTACGTGGACCCCGGGTACTCCGACGGCGATGACGACGTCGACGTGCCCGGCTGGCTCTGCCCCGCCCGGTTCTGCTGAGCCGCGTCGACCGTCGGCCGTAGCCGGCCTGGCCATCCCCCCTGCGGGTGGCCGAGCTCGGCGTCTGCCGGTCGATGACCGGATCGGCCCCTAGCCTGGCTCGGTCGCGTGTCGTCTTCGAGCAAGGAATCGACGTTGGCAAAGTTGCTCGCCGTCGCGAGTGCGCACAAGGCCGCCACGGCGGTCGCCGTGGCGGCCGTCGTCGCCGGCGGTGGGATCGTGCACGCGGCCACGGATGACACGACGACGGCGACGGTCACCAAGGTCGTGGACGGCGACACGATCGACGTCCGGTACGACGGAGACACCCACCGCGTGCGGCTGCTGAACGTGGACACCCCCGAGTCCGTCGACCCCGATCAGCCGGTCGAATGCCTCGGGCCCGAGGCGACGGCCTGGCTGGAACAGCGGTTGCCCGTGGGGACCGACGTGCGGCTCGAGCGGGACGAGGAGGTCCAGGACAAGTACGGCCGCGAGCTGGCCGCCGTGTTCCTCGGAGAGCAACTCGTCAACGCGGAGATCGCTCGCGCCGGTCTGGGATATGCGATGTCCGTCGGGGGCAACACGAAGTACTTTCCTCCCGTTCAGGCGGCCGAGGCCGAGGCTCGGGTGGCCGGTCGCGGTCTGTACTCGGCCGAGGTCGCCTGCACCATCCCGGCCCAGGTCGAGCAGCTGCAGGAGTCGGCGACGGAAGCGGTCGATCAGGCCCCTTCTGCGACCGCCGACCTGGCGGACTTCGATGCACACGCGGCCGAGCTCGCTGTCGTGGCGTCGTCCGCGAGAACTCTCATCCACCTGTTCGACGGGGACATCGATGCCTTCCCGCTGGTCGCCCACGGCGGCGGGCACGTGGCGGTCTACCGGGCGCTCGTGGAGGCGGTCGAGAGCCGGGTGGAGAGGGCGACCTCCGCGAACAGCACTGCGCGCCAGGCGCGCGAGCGTCAGCTGGCAGCCGAGGCCCGCCGTGCAGCGGAGGAGGCGGCTCGCAAGGCGGCTGAGGAGGCGCGCATCGCCGCCGAGGAAGCCGCCCGCCAGGCCGCCGAAGAAGCCGAACGGGCCGCGGCTGCGGCTGCTGCCCGTGCAGCCGAACGGTCGTCGTCCGGGTCGGGGAGCACCTCCCGTTCGCCGGGGACGTCCGGCACGCCACGGACGACTGCGCCACCTCCCCCGGCTCGGTCCGATTTCGACCCCAGCACGTACACCGGCTGCCGTAGCTACGCACCGGGCGGCAAGACGTGGAGTCCCATCCCGTGCTGACTTCTGGAGCCGACACGAGCAGAGGCCCCCACGACCGGAGCGTCTTGCCGCGACCGCGTCGCCGTCATCCTGCTCGCGTGCCCGCATGACGGACGGGACAGCGGCGTACGCCGCTACGGGGCTCGACCCGCTGCTGCCGCTCGAGGTGACCGGTCTGGGGACCGATGTTCCAGCCATGGGGACCGAGCCCGGAACGGTCCCGGGTGGTCTGGTGGAGGCGGGCCTGCCCGACGTCTTGAGTGACCTGCTGCGGTCTCTCGTGGATGCGGCCGCAGCGCATCCGTGGCCGGCCGGGTTCCTCGCTCTCCTCGTCCTGGGGCGGATGGTCCGCGCGGTGCGGACGGCGGTCCACGGGCGTCATCCCCGGGATCCGCAGCGGCTGTTCGTCGGCGCCGATCGGGCGACGCTCCTGGCGCGTGCCGGTCGTCGCTGCGAGCACCACTCCTGGCTGTCCGGCCGCTGCCCGACCACGGAGAGGCTGCAGGCCGATCACGTGCACCCGCACAGCCGCGGCGGGGCGACGAGCCTCGCCAACGGCCAGGTCCTGTGTGGCCGGCACAACGCACGCAAGGCGAACCGCATCCCGTGGACCTGGGAGCTCGACCGTCTGGCGCGACGCCGTCAGGCGTACTTCCCGCCCGGCACGCCGACCCAGGTCGTGCGTCACCGCGAGGCCACGGCGGCGTCGGCGTAGCCGTACCGGGGGCTCCGGCGGCCGGGAGATCAGTCGCCGGGGACGACGACGGCGCGGCCGCGGATCGTGCCCTTGTGCAACTTCCGGTAGGCGTCCGGCGCCTGGTCGAGTGAGTACCTCTCCACCTCGACGTGGATCACACCGGCCCGCGCCAGGTCGAGCACCTCCATCAGCTCCGACCGCGTGCCCCAGTACGGCGCCCGCACCGACGCGCCCATCGGCGTCGAGAAGAAGCCGGTGGGCAGCAGCCCGCCACCGATCCCGACGATCTGGATGACGCCGTCCAGCGCGACCGACTTCCGGGCGATCTCCATGGTCGGCGGGGCCCCGACCATGTCGAACACCACCTGCGCACCCACGCCGCGGGCGAGCGCCCGGATCTCCCCGACGGCGGACGCGTCCGACAGCAGCACGTGGTGCGCGCCCACCTCGCGGGCCAGCTCGAGCTTCTGCTCGCTGATGTCCAGCGCGACGACGGTGGCCCCGGTGATCGCCCGCAGGATCTGGATGCCCACGTGCCCGAGCCCGCCGGCGCCGATCACCACGGCCGTGCTCCCGGCCGGCAGCGCACCGAGGCTGGAGACGATCGCGTGGTACGGCGTCAGCCCGGCGTCGGTGAGCGACACGGTGGCCACCGGGTCGAGGTCGCCGAGCGGCACCAGGTGCCGGACGTCGTCCACGATCAGGTACTCGGCCAGCGCGCCGGGGGAGCCCAGCCCCGGCGGCGCGATGCCCAGCTCCGCCGCGCGCGGGCAGTAGTTCTCCGCGCCGCGCGCGCACGCGTGGCACAGCCCGCAGCCCCACGGCCCGTACACCGCCATCGGCTCGCCGACCTCCACGCCGGTGACGCCGGAACCCAGCGCGTCGACGACGCCGGCCCCCTCATGGCCGAGCGTCAGCGGCAGGCCGTAGGCGTACTGCTCGGCCGGCAGGCTCATGACGAACGCGTCGGAGTGGCACAGCCCCGCGGCGGTCACCCGCAACCGGACCTGCCCCGGTCCCGGTTCCGGCGTCGGGACGTCGACCACCTCGGGCTCGCCGCCGATGGTCCGGTACTGCACCGCACGCACGCCTGCTCCTCCGTTGACCGGGACGAGGTCTCCTCGGACGTTAGGGCCTCGCCGCGGCGGGCGGCGAGCCCTGCGGCCCCCGCGCGATCAGGGGCACGGCGCCAACGCCGCGCCCCGGTGCGAGCATGAGGCCATGCCAGCCGATCGCACCGAACTCGTCGAGCGGTACCTGCGCGGAGAGACCGACGTCGTCGAGCCTCGCGACGCCGCCAGCGTGGTCCTCCTCCGCGACGGTGCGGCCGGCCCGGAGGTCTACCTGCTGCGGCGCCGTCCCACGATGGCCTTCGCCGCCGGCATGCACGTCTACCCGGGCGGCTCGGTCGACCCCCGCGACCGCGAGGCCGCGGAGCACTGGGCCGGCCCGCCACCCGCCGAGTGGGCCGAGGCGTTCTCCTGCGATCCCGAGCTGGCGGTCGCGCTCGTCTCCGCGGCCGTCCGCGAGACGTTCGAGGAGTCCGGCGTCCTGCTCGCCGCGCACCGGGACGGCACCCTGGTCACCGACACGACGGGGGAGGACTGGGAGCGCGACCGGCTCGCGCTCATCGAGGGGACGCTGGCCCTCAGCGACTTCCTGAGAGCACGCTCCCTGCTGCTGCGCGCCGACCTGCTCCGCCCCTGGGCGCACTGGGTCACCCCCGAGTGGCAGACCCGCCGGTTCGACACGCGATTCTTCCTCGCCGCGCTCCCGGCCGGTCAGCGCACCCGGGACGTCGGCGGCGAGGCCGACCGGGTGACCTGGATGCCGGTCGCCGAGGCGTACCGGGGATTCCGCGACGGGTCGCTGGTCATGATGAACGCCACCGCGTCGACCCTGCGCGACCTCACCGCCCACCGGGACGTGGCGTCCGCGATGGCGGAGCCGCGCCGCATCCGGCCGATCCTGGGGCGTCCGGTGCTCACCGACGGCCGGCTGGAGTACGTGTACGACGGGGATGACGGCCCGACTCCGCTCTCCGGGCTGGTCGAGCCGTTCGAGGACCCGACGCCGACCTGAGCGGCGGCAGCCGACTCGGCGAGGCCGATCCACGAGCAGCCGGTCCAGTTCCTGGAAGCGGCTCGGCGGTGACCGGGTCGGGGGTCCGGTGAATCGTGCCGATACAGAAGGGGCAAGACGTCACCGAGTCAGGGAGCTCCCCGTGCCCACGTCGACCGCACCGCGGCCGCGCTCCCGGTCGACGGCCGGCCGCGGGTCTCCGAAGCGCTCCCGGCCGACGAAGGGCTCCGGTCGGCGATCGGGGCCGGCGAAGCGGAGGACCGCGAGAGGTCGCCGGCGCTCCGGGCCCCGGCGCGCCGGCCGGCTTCTCCTGCTCGCGGTGCTGGTGGTCGCCGGCGTCGTCGTGTGGCCGGCGGTCAAGCCGCACGTGTCGGCACTGCCGCTCCTCGACTCGGTGCTCGCCGGCACGTCACCGTCCGGGCCCACCTGGCCGCTGACCGGCGTGCCGGCCGACACGATCCCCGACCGCCCGGCGCTCGCCGTGAAGATCGAGAACTCCGTCGCCGCCCGCCCGCAGACCGGGCTGAACGCCGCGGACATGGTGTGGGAGCAGGTCGTCGAGGGCGGCATCACCCGGTTCGTCGCCGTCTACCACTCCACCCTTCCGCCCGAGATCGGCCCCGTGCGGTCGATCCGGCCGATGGACCCCGCGATCGCCGCACCCCTCGGCGGGCTGCTCGCGTTCTCCGGCGGGGTGCCCGCCTACGTCACCGCCGCTCGGGACGCCGGACTGCAGGTGGTCACGCAGGATGCCGGCGCCGACGGGTTCTTCCGGACGACGAGCCGCTCGGCGCCGCACAACGTCCACGCGGTGCCGCAGACGCTCGTCGACCAGGCCGACGCCACGCATCGGGCCTCGCCCGGCGCCCAGTTCGACCACGCCGCGACGGGAGAGCAGTCCACCGCCGTCGCCGCGGGGCAGCCGACGACCACGCTGGACCTCACGCTGTCGGGGATCAGCAGTCCCCGGTGGGCCTGGAGCGCCGCGGACGGTCGCTGGCTGCGCGCCGAGGGGAGCACCCCGGCGGTCGAGGCAGACGGCGCGCGGATCGGTGCCGCCAACGTCGTCGTCCTGCGCGTCGACGTCGTCCAGACGGGAGCCCGCGATCCGGCCGGCAACCCCGTTCCGGAGACGATCCTGACCGGCAGCGGGCGGGCCCTCGTCGCCTCCGGCGGGCACACGGTCGAGGCGACGTGGTCCAAGCCGGCCGTTGGCGACCGGGTGGAGCTGACCGATGCGGACGGCGACCCCGTGGCCCTGGCGCCCGGGACCACCTGGGTCGAGTTGGTCCCCCACTCCGGCGAGGTCGCCACCGGCTGAGTGTTCGCTGCGCGGCGCGTCGCGGACACGGTCGACGCGACGTGTTGGCACAATAGGGCCCATCAGACACCCATTTGTGCGACCGAGGGGACCGGCATGCTGACCGTCGACCAGGCCGCCGAACGTCTCGGCGTCGAACCGGAGCAGGTCCGCCGGTTGATCCGTGCCGGGAAGCTGGCGGCCCGCAGGGTCGGTCGGACGCTCGTGCTCGACGAAGATGCCGTGGAGGGGCGGGCGCGGCTGCCGATCACGGCGGGGCGTGCTCTGGCCCCGCGGACGGTGTGGGCCGCGCTGTGGCAGCTCTCCGGGGAGGACGTCGACTGGTTGGCGCCAGCTGACCGCTCCCGGCTGCTGACCCGGCTGCACGGCTACGACGCCGAGCGACTGGTCGCCGCAGCCCGGGACCGAGCGGAGCGCCACGAGCTGCGGGTCCTGCCTGCCTACCGGCAGCGGTTGCTCGCCGCCGACGGCGTCGTCCCCTCCGGACTGACCGCGGCGGCTGCCGTCGGCGCCGACATCGTCGCCGCTGAGGCCGCGGCCGAGGTGTACTGCGCTCACGGCACGCTGGACGAGCTGCGCCGCGAACTGGGCCTGTCCGAACGAGGGGAGGCCAACCTCGTGGTGCGTGTGCCGCGGTACGACGGGTTGGAGTTGGCCGGCCGCACTCACATGCCGGCTGCGGTCGTCGCCGTCGACCTCGCCGAGTCACCCGACGTGCGTACCCGGCGGGCCGGCCTGGACCTGCTCACCGACGCGCTGGGCGACCTTCCCCGGTGACCGGCGCTGCGGCAGCCGAGCCGCATGTCGAACTGCCGGCGGTGGCCGGTCCGCTGGACATCCTCTGGGACCTGGTCCTCGACCTCGCCGAACAGCTGCCGCCGACCGGCTGGGTGCTCGTCGGCGGCCAGATGGTCATGCTGCACGGGCTGCTCGCCGGGCGGGTGGCCACGCGGGCCAGCCAGGACGTCGACGTCCTCGCCGACCTGCTCACCGACGAGGCCGGACTGGTGCGCTGCGTGCGCGCGGTGCGAGACCTGGACCTCGAACCGCAGCCGGACGCCGCCGGCAAGGTCTACCGCTTCGTCCGGGCCCGGGACCAGGCACGCGCCGACGTCCTGGCACCGGACCACACGCCCCCGCGGCGGCGGCTGCGCACGGTTGGCGGGGACACGTTCCGCATCGACGGCGGCACCCAGGCCCTGCAGCGGGCGACGCCGGTGCAGGTGACGAAGGGCGAGCGGGCGGCGTCGGTCCCGGTGCCGGACCTGCTCGGCGCCCTGGTGCTCAAGGCTGCCGCCTGGGCCACCGACGCCCGCGATCGGGAGCGGCACAGCGGGGACGCGGCTTTCCTGGCCGGTCTGATTCCCGACCCGCTCGCCGAGCGGGACCGGTTCGCCGGTAGTGACCGCAAGCGGCTGCAGCGCCTCGACCAGGTGCTCGGCCATCCGGACGCTCCCGAATGGCGCCGGCTCGGCGACGCCGCGGACGACGGCTACGCCACCTGGCGGCTGCTGCTCGGCTGAGCCCGACCACGGCTTCAGCGCCGCCGTAGTGCTGCATGCGCTGCTAATCTGCATGCGTGCCGGTATCCATGACGATCCGCGACGTTCCCGACGACGTTCGGGACGAGTTGGCGGCCCGCGCGGCCAGAGCCGGGCAGTCGCTGCAGGAGTACCTGCGGGCAGAACTGGTGGCGCTGGCCCGGCGCCCCAGCCCGGACGCCCTGTGGGACCGCGTGCAGCACCGCGTGCTCACCACCGGCAGTCAGCTGTCCGGTGACGCGGTCCTCGAGCTGCGGGATGCCGACCGCAGGTGACCATCGTGGTCGATGCATCCGCCGTCGTCGCCGCGCTGATCGACGGGGGACCGGACGGCTCCTGGGCGCGGGCCGGGCTGCGCGGCGAGGACCTCGCCGCGCCACAGCACCTGTACGTCGAGGTGTCCGACGTGCTCCGGCGCGCCGTGCTCGCCGGCCGGCTCGGCGCGGACGTCGGCGCACTGGCCCACCGTGATCTCGTCGAGCTGCCGCTGACGAGCTTCCCGTTCGAGCCACTGGCCGACCGCGTGTGGGAACTGCACCCCGGGGTCACCGCGTACGACGCCGCCTACGTCGCACTGGCCGAGGCGCTCGAGGCGCCGCTGTGGACGCTCGACCGGCGTCTCGCCGCTGCGCCCGGTCTGCGGTGCGCCTTCCGACTGCCCCAGCCGTGAGCCGCACCTCGCGAACCGAGCTCGCGGCTAGGGTCCGGAACCGCCGTCCCCATCGACCTGGAGGCCCTGTGCCCTGGAAGGACCGCACGCTCCCCACGCCGCTCCCGCGGCCGGCCCGCGTCGCCGCCGCAGCGCTCGGCCGCCGGTGGCAGCTGCCCGCAGCCACCAACGACGTGCGGGTGCTGCGCGGCATCGACGTCCCGATGCGCGACGGCACCACCCTGCGGGCCGACGTCTACCTGCCGGCCTCGACCGGCCCGCACCCGACCGTGCTGCTGCGCTCGCCCTACGGCCGCGGCCTCGGGTTCGCCCTCCCCATGACGGTGCCGTACGCCGAGCGCGGCTACGCCGTGGTGGTGCAGAGCGTGCGCGGCACGTTCGGCTCCGGCGGCGAGTTCAGCCCCGTCGTCCACGAGGAGTACGACGGGCAGGACACCGTCGCCTGGCTGCGCGAGCAGTCCTGGTTCGACGGCCGGCTCGCCACGCTGGGCCCCAGCTACCTCGGCTACACGCAGTGGGCCCTGGCGCTCGACCCGCCGCCCGAGCTCAAGGCGATGGTGCTGCACATCGGCCCGCACGACCTCGCCCAGGCCGGGCTGGTCGACGGCGCCTTCCAGCTCACGAATCTCGCCATCTGGACCGAGCTGGTCGCCCACCAGGAGCGGGTCAGCTTCCTGCGTGGGCTGTACCGGCTGATGACGGCCGAGCGGCGGCTGGCCCCGCACCTGGGCGAGCTGCCGCTGCAGGGCCTGGCCGAGCGCTTCGGCGGCATGCCGGCCCCGTGGTTCGACGAATGGCTGGCGCATCCCGACCTGTCCGACTCCTACTGGGACCGCTACCGCGCCACCCCGGCCGTGCACTCCTCGACGGTGCCGACGCTGCTCATCGGCGGCTGGCAGGACTGGTTCGTCGAGCAGACGCTGTACCAGTACGCGGTCCTGCACGACCGCGGCGTCGACGTCGGCCTCACCCTCGGCCCGTGGGCGCACCTCACCATCGACGCCGCCGTGACGACGCCGGAGAGCCTCGCCTGGCTGACCACCCACCTGCCCGTGGCCGGCGCGTCACCCGCCCCCGAGCGCACGGACCGGGTGCGGGTGCACGTCACCGGTGCCGGTACCTGGCGGACGATGCCCGACTGGCCCCCGGCCACCACCGACCGCGCCTGGTACCTCGCCGCGGGCGGGCGGCTGGACGACGACGTCCCGACGGGACCCGACGAGCCGACCACCTTTTGCTACGACCCGATGGACCCGACGCCGTCGGTCGGCGGCCGGGTGCTCGCCGCCAGCGCCGGCCAGCGGGACAACCGCGAGCTCGAGGCGCGCGACGACGTCCGCACCTTCACCACCGCGCCGCTGCGCAAGCCGGTCGAGCTGCTCGGTGGAGCGCGGATCCGGCTGTTCCACGAGTCGGACAACCCGTACGCCGACGTCTTCCTGCGGTTGTGCGACGTCGACCCGACCGGCCGGTCCATCAACGTCACCGACCGGCTGGTCCGGCTGGACCCGGCACCGGGCGAGGAGCCGGCGGCGGGGGATCGGACGGTGGAGACGACGCTGCCCGACATCGCGCACCGCTTCCGGGCCGGGCACCGGATCCGGCTGCAGGTCTCCGGCGGCGCCCACCCGCGCTACGCCCGCAACCTCGGCACCGGCGAGCCGCCCGGCGAGGGCACCCGGGGCATGCCGGTGACCCACCGGATCTGCCACAGCAGCGCGTCGCCGTCCGGGATCACCCTGCCGGTCGGGACGCCCTGACCGGGGTCACCGCCACGGTCCGGTTCCGACTGCCAGGCGCTCGGCGATGAGGCCCACGTCGTCGAGGTGGCCGGCTGCAACCGCCGTCACGAGGTCGTAGGCCTCGTCGTTCGTCAGCGTCAGCCGGATGCCGTCGAGACCGTAGAAGGCGATGGTCGCGGCCAGTGCCAGCCGCTTGTTGCCGTCGACGAGGGGACGGTTCCGGGCGAGCGAGCGCAGCAGCGCCGCCGCTTTGCCGTGGACGGACGGATACGCGTCCCGGCCGAACGCGGTGGCGAGGGGCCTCGCCGCTGCCGATTCCAGCAGCCCGAAGTCGCGGACCTCCACGTCGCCCAGAGTCCGTCCGGCCATGTGCAGGAGGTCATCGAGGTCGAGATGGATCACTGTCCGAGCCGCTCCAGGGCTTCGGCGTAGCGAGGCAACTCCTGGTCGAGGACGCGGTCCAACAGCTCCCGCTCGTTGTTGCGCTCGATGTAGTCCCGGACTGCCTGTCGGGCGACCTCCTGCATCGAGCGGCCCTCGAGCTCGGCTCGACGACGGAGGGCCTCGCTCTCGTCATCATCGAGCCGCAGGGTCATCGCCATGCCCGGACGGTATCGCCGCTGGTACCTGTTCGAGGACCGTCGAGCGCACCGGCCGGCGAGGATCCGGCCGAACACGCGACGAGGTGCAGAGCGCCGCGACACGCACTCGCCACAGCCGTCACGTAGACCACAGGTGACCAGGGACTTTCCCGAAGGTCCCGCGATGGCCCGTCCGGCCTCCTTACGCTGACCGAAATCCACGGAAGGACGGCTTGTGAGTAAGCACCTGCTCGACGAGACAGCTGAGTTCTCGCTTCCCCGCGTCGGCCGGCACGCCGCTCCCGACACGAGCGAGATGGAGGCGACCCAGCGCTTCGACGCGGGTTTCCAGCAGCGGCGTCCGATGCCCAACCCCCAGCAGGGCCGGGACGCCGGAGCCCGCTGAGCCCGTGAGTCGCCCTACCGGCCGGCGTGCCGCCGGCCGGTAGGGCCGACCGGTCCGGCCCCGGCGGGAGGACCGGCGCCACCCGGTGTCCCGGGTGCGCCGACCTCACCCTCGTCCGTCTCTGCGATCCTGAGCCGCGTGCCACCCGTCCGCAGCTCCGGCGTCCTGCTCTACCGGTTCGCCGGCCGGCGCGACCCGGCCGACGTCGAGGTGCTCCTCGGGCACATGGGTGGCCCGTTCTGGGCGAAGAAGGACGACGGCGCCTGGTCGATCCCCAAGGGGGAGCACGACCCGGGTGAGGACGCCGAGGCCGCCGCCCGCCGTGAGTTCGCCGAGGAGCTCGGCCTGCCGGTGCCTGCTGTCGAGCTGCAGCCGCTCGGCGAGCTCAAGAGCCGCAAGGTGCTCGCCGTCTGGGTGGGCGAGGGCGATCTCGACGTCACCGCCGTCCGCAGCAACACCTTCGAGCTGGAGTGGCCGCCGCGCTCGGGGCGACTGCGGGAGTTCCCCGAGATCGACCGCGCCGCCTGGTTCGACCTCGACACCGCCCGCACGAAGATGGTGAAGGGCCAACTGCCGTTCCTCGATCGGCTGCGCGATCACCTGACCGACTGACGCCCCAGGAGGTGCGGATGAATCCCGTCCTCGCCGCTACCTGGAGGACGTGGCGTGGCCGGCAGGAAGGCGGCGCCGCATGGTCGACGGACTGCGGATCCTGCACGAGCTCGCCCGGACCGGTGTCCGGCCGGTGACCTACAAGGAGTTCGCCGAGCAGGTGCAGCCGGGCCTGGCGCCCCTCGCCGCGTCCAGAGTGCTCGCCGACATCGGCGATTTCTGCACCGACGCCGGATGGCCGAACGTCACCTGCTTCGTCGTCTCCGCCACCACGGGGGAGTGCTCGCCCGGGTGCCGGCGGATCGGCGACGAGGGGCCGGTCGTCGCACGGGAAGGGGCCCGGCTCGCGTACGGGGTGCACCGGTCGGGCCCGTTGGTCGACGACGCCTGAGGCCGACCGCCACCAGGACGTCGGGGCCGACGGCCGAGGGGAGGGGCGGGGCGGGGCGGGCGGTCACCCGTCGAGCTCGTCGGGTGGGAAGCCGAGCGCCTCACGGACGCGGCTGCGGGCGTCGAGCAGCATCTCGACCTCGTAGTCGTACGGTTCATCGGACTCCGGCGTCAGCTGCAACCGGCTCATCCCCATGGCGACCCAGCGGTGGGCCTGCTTCAGGTCGCCGGCCATCTCGTACGTCTCCGCCATGTCTGTCATGTCGACAATCCGCGGACCCGACCTCCGGAAAGTGGCCACGGGAGGTACGACGAACCCGGATGCCCGCACCCTCCTGCACGCCGCGCTGCTGGACGCCGGCCGGCTCGACGAGGCGCGGCAGGTGGCCGACGACTAGGCGGTGCCCTCCGCGGCGATCAGGTCGGTGACCTCCTGCGGCGGCGCCGAGCAGTCGTCGGACGACGGCTCCTGCTCCGACGCCAGGCCCGCGACGCCGGCGTCCTCGACGGGGGTGAAGCCCAGCCGGTCGAGGTGCCGGGGCACCCGGGCCTGGGCGTTGAGCACGTGCGAGCGGGACAGCCAGCCCAGGCCGTCGTCCACCTGGAAGTCCATGCCGCCGCCGGGTGCGCGGCGGACGTGCCCGGGGGAGGGCAGCAGGCCGGCCAGCATCACGGACTGGCCGGCTGACAGCTCTCCCGGCGGGGAGTCGAAGTAGTACCAGCCGGCCGCGCAGACGCCGTAGATGGTCGGGCCGAACTGCGCGTAGTTGACGTACAGCTCGAGCATCCGGCGGTCGTCGACGAACGCGGCCAGCTCGACGGCGAGACCCGCCTCGACCGCCTTCCGCCAGGCGCTGAGCTCCTGGTTGAGGAAGAGGTTCTTCGCCATCTGCTGCGGGATCGTCGAGCCCGAGGGGTCCTCGTTGCCGGCGAGGTGGGCCGTCGCGCGGCTCCACAGCTCGTCCCACTCGAACGCGCCGGAGCGGTAGGGGAGCGGGGCGTCCTCGTGCGCGATGACCGCGGCGAGGAAGTTCCGGGAGACGTGCTCGACCGGCACCGACTGCTGGATCGCGCCGTCGGGGTTGGCCGCCATGAACGCCGTCGTCGGCGGGTCCACCCAGCGCAGCGACAGCACGACCAGCGCCTGGACGACGGCGACCACGGCCAGCAGGCGGCCGGCGCGGCGGAACAGCCCGCGGCGACGGCGCGGAGCGCGGTTCCGGAGACGGCGCCCGCGGCGGCCCCGCTGCGAAGGAGCCGGGGGGAACGGGTCGGCCGGCGGGAACGGGCGTCCGGGCGGGAACGGGCCGTCGGGCCGGGCCGCCGGGTACGGACGGTGCGGCTCGCCCCCGGGCCAGGGACGCGGCGGCGGACCGGCGGGCGGCGGGGCGCCGTACCAGTCGTTGCCCGCCGGCGGCGGGCGGTCGAACCGGGGACGGCGGACGGGCTCGGCCTGCGGCAGCGGCTCGGTGGGCTGCCGGCAGAGCCAGCGCGTGGTGCGGGAGTCCGGAGGGACGGAGGCCACGAGGCGGGGCTCCTCTGGTCGGCGTCTGGACCCGAGGGTACGGCGGCTTCCTGTGAGCGCCGCCCGCAGCGCCGCCGGGTCAGCCCGGATCCGCCAGCCAGGCCTCCACCCGGTCCAGCTCGGCATGGGTCAGCCCGAGCAGGAGGTCCGGCGCCACGACGAGCACCTGCCCGTGGGCGGCCAGCCACTCGCTGGTGTCCTCGGCCTGCTCGGCGAGGTCGTCGTCGATCCACACGATGCGCCGGCCGGGCTCGGCCTCGGCGACCGCCCGGGCGGCGGCCAGCTTCCACCACCCGGAGATGCCGCCGAACCGGCCGCCGAAGCCGGTGGGGAGCACGTCCCGGCTGTGCGTCCGCAGCCCGCGCGGCAGGCCCATCGGCTCGGCGAGGAGCCGGTCGGCCTGCTCCGTCCACGTGGTCAGCCACTGCAGCTCCACCCGCCCGGAGTCGTGCCACTCGCGCAGCCGGGCGGCGACCGAGGGGTCCCAGGACAGCACGTAACCGTTGTAGGTCCCGCGCCGCCAGCCCTCCGGCAGGTCACGGCGGAGGGCGTTGAGCACGCCGTCGACGTCCAGCAGCAGGACGGGCGGGGGAGCGGTCATGGGAGAGGCCTACCCGGCGGCGCCGCGGCCGCACCCGAGCCTTGCCCACCGCACCCGCTACGTCGCCGCGCTGCTCCGGCTACCGGTCACCCAGGAAGTCGTACGGATCGCGGTCGGTCACGGCACGCACGGACGTCGTCCAGCGACGTCGGACGGCCCGCTCCGGCGGATCGCTTCCTGGGATGTTCCCTCCGTCCTCGCGGGGGATTCCAACGTAGGGAGAGCAGGATGCGGTACAGCAGCGCAGCGACGGGAGCGGCCGCGGCCATCGCGCTGGTCGTCGTGTCGCCGACGGCGGCAGGTGCCGACGGCGGCGGGAAGCACCACCACCCCGGTGAGCCCGTCACCACCGTCGCCACCGGGCTGGACGGACCCCGCCAGCTGAGCGAGTACAAGGGCCACCGGCTTCTCGTCGCCGAGTCCGACACCGGTGAGGTCACCTGGATCGACCCGCGCCGGGGCACCACGCGGACGATCCTCAGCGGCCTGGGCAACGCGCAGGGCGTCGACTACGTGCGCGGGCTGATCTACGTCGCGGTCGGCGAGTTCGTCCCCCCGCCGCCGGAGGAGGGCTCCCCGCCGGCCGACGTGCCGGCCGACGTGCCCAGCCAGGTGCTCATCGAGGCGACGCCGGGCGGGGAGATCCTGCGGACCTGGGACCTGCTCCAGTACGAGCTCGACAACAACCCCGACGGCCAGGAGCAGTTCGTCGACGGCGAGCCGTTCGAGACGCTGTCCAACCCGTTCGCGGTGCTCGCCCAGCCGCACCGGATCCTCGTCTCCGACGCGGGCGCGAACGCCGTCCTCTCCATCGACCGGAAGTCCGGCGAGATCAGCACCTTCTTCGTCCCGCCGGTGGTCACCGACGTCGACGGGTGCGCGGAGGCGTTCAACAACCCGGACACCGTCGGCTGCGACTCGGTGCCCACGGAGATCACCGAGGGGCCGGACGGGAAGATCTACGTCGGCACGCTCGGCGCCGAGGTGCCGGGTGCGGGCCGGGTCTACGTGCTCGACAAGCACGGCCACCAGGTCGACGTCATCGCGGATCTGACCAGCGTCACCGGGGTCGCCGTGGACCACAAGGGCACGGTCTACGTCTCGAACGTGCTCGAGGGCATGCCGATGGGTGAGGGCCCGCCGCCGGCGGACTTCGACCCGTCGACGGTCGGCGAGGTCACCCGGATCGCCCGGGACGGCTCGCGCGCCACGGCCGACGTCACCATGCCGACCGGGCTGGAGGTCGAGGGCCGCGACCTGTACGCCTCGGCGTGGAGCATCGCCGGCTTCCTGGGCATGCCCTCGGCCGGTGAGATCCAGCGGATCTCCCCGAGCGCCTTCGTGAGCGCGGCTCCCTGATCCGGCGCAGCAGACCGTGATGGCGGTCGGGGGGCCCGGGGGCCGCCCGCCCGCCCACGCCGTTCCCGGGCCGGGTCAGGGCAGGCCGGCGTGCGGAACGGCGACCTGCCTCGACACCAGCACCGCCTCGCGCACCGGCGCCCGCGTGTGCTCGTAGAAGTCCGGTGCGCAGCACATGAGCAGCGTGCGGCCGTCCTCGCCGCCCAGCGCGCAGGCGTAGACGCCCATCCCGGCCGGCGCGGCGATCTCCGCCACGATCGTCCCGCCGGGTGCGATGCGCAGCACCCGCGAACCGAAGCCGTCGGCGACCCAGACGTGCCCGTCGGCGTCCAGGGTGCAGCCGTCCGGGGCGACGACGACCTGCCCCATCAGCTCCTCGACCGAGTCGCCCACCGGCTCCGCACCGAGGGACGCCCACACCCGCTGCTCGCCCAGCGAGCCGTCCGGGCCGATCGCGAAGGCGGAGAAGCGGTTGCCCCACGTCTCACCGACGATCAGCGTCGCGCCGTCCGGGGTGATCACCGAGCCGTTCGGGAAACGCAGCCCCTCGGCCACCACGGTGACCGTGCCGTCCGGGTCGACCCGCTTGAGGGACGCCGGGGCCGGCGCCCCGCCGCCCATCAGGTCGAAGCCGAAGTCGCCCACGAACGCCCGGCCGGACGCGTCGACCACCATGTCGTTGAGAAGGCCGGTGCACACGTCGGAGAGGTCGGCGTGCGTCGACACCTCGCCGTCGGTGACCCGCAGCAGCCGGTGGTCCTTCATCGACACCACGAGCAGCGAGCCGTCCGGCAGCCAGCCCAGCCCCGACGGCTGGTTCTCCACCTCCAGGACGACGGTCTCCGCGCCGCCCTCGGCCGGCACCCGGCTCACGGTGTGCCGGTAGAAGTCCGACACCCACCACTGCCCGTCGCGCCACCGCGGCCCCTCGAAGTAGGAGCCGCCCTCCAGCACCGTCCGGAACTCTCGATCAGCCATGGAGCGGCACGCTATGCCTCTCCGTGCCCGCCGACGAGACGGACGGCGACGTCGCGACCTCGGGTTTCCCGTCCCGAGGGCTGGGCACGGCTCGGGGCATGGCGACGGAAGACGCGCACCGATGAGCGTCCGGAGCGTCCTCGAGCGCGCGGTCGGCGCCGTCGGGCGGTGGCAGATGCTCGATGCGCCCGGCTACCAGGTCGAGCACGGGATCTCGCTGACATTCCTGCTCGCCGGCCGGTACGCCCGCCCGCTGCAGGACCTCCTGCACGGCGTCTGGCTGGGGCATCCGGTGCACCCGTTCCTCGTCGCCGTGCCGATCGGGTCCTGGAGCGCGGCGGCGCTGCTCGACGGGCTCGACGCGACCGGCCGCGGCGGGCCGGGCGCCGGGCAGGCGGCGCGCACGGTCGTCGGAGTGGGGATCGCGGGTGCGGTGGGCGCCGCCGCGACCGGGCTGACCGACTGGCAGCACGCCCACGACGAGGCCCGCCGCGTCGGCCTGGTGCACGCGGCCCTCAACAGCACCGCGCTGGCGCTCTACGCCTGGTCGTTCGCCGACCGCGGCCGCGGCCGCGCGGTGCGGGCCCGGGTGACCGCCGCCGCCGGCTACACCGTCGTCCTGGCCAGCGGCTACCTCGGCGGCGTCCTCTCCTACCGGCACCGGCTCGGCGTCGACCACGCCGGAGGCAGCCGATCGCCGCGCACGTTCACCCAGGTCGCGCGGCTCGCCGACCTCCCGGACGGCGAGCCGTTCGCCGTCGACGCCGATGGCGTCCCGGTGGTGCTGGTCCGCACCGACGGCGCGGTCCGCGCGGTCGGCGGGCGCTGCCCGCACATGGGTGGCCCGCTGGGGGAGGGCTGGCTGCACCGCGACGAGCTCGTCTGCCCGTGGCACGGCTCCCGGTTCGACCTCGACACCGGGTCCCCGGCCCAGGGCCCGTCCACCGCACCGCTGCCCTGCTACGACACCCGCGTCCGCGACGGCGCGGTCGAGGTCCGGCGGCGGGCCCGGTGGCGCAGCCCGACGGCGATCACCACGGCCGAGGAGGCATCCCGATGAAGGCCGACGAGGTCCTGATCGCGCACCACGACGTGCTGCGCGGGCTGCTCCGCGAGCTGGCGGAGAGCCCCGCTGCGGACGTCGACCGGCGCGAGGAGCTCCGCGACCGCTTCCTCCGCGAGATCGAGATCCACGCCCAGATCGAGGACGAGCTGTTCTACCCCGCCGTCCCCGACGTCTCCCCGCTGCTGGCCCTCGCGCACGCCGAGCACCGGCAGATCGACGACCAGGTCGCCACCGTCATGCGGATGGACGTCACCGATCCGGAGTTCGCCACCGAGGTGCGCATGCTGGAGAAGACGGTGCGCCACCACACGATGGAGGAGGAGCAGCGGATGTTCCCCCAGTCGCACGCCCTCGGCGAGGAGCGCCTCGAGCAGCTCGGCGATCAGCTGCGCGCGCGGCAGCAGGAGCTGGCCGAGTCCGGCGGCATGCGGCTCATGGTGCGGCTGAAGCGGGCGACCCTCCGCTCCCGATAGCGGTGCGGACGGTGCCCGGTCGTGCGCGCACGACCGGGCACCGTCCGCAGCCGGGATCAGACGACGCGGCGGGCGGTGTTGTAGCCCCACATCGAGTCGACCGGGACGACCGCCACCGGCTGGCCGAAGGTCGACGAGTGCACCATCAGCCCGTCGCCGATGTACATGCCGACGTGGCCCACCGGGTCGTAGAAGAAGATCAGGTCACCGGGCTGCAGGTTCGCCCGGTCGACGTGGACGCCCGCCGTCGCCTGGACCCGCGAGGTCCGCGGGATCTCCACGCCCGCGGCCTGGTAGGCCGACCAGGTCAGACCCGAGCAGTCGTAACCGCCGGGGCCGGTGCCGCCCCAGACGTAGGGCTTGCCCTGCTGGGCGAGCGCGGTCTCCACCGCGACCTGGGCGGCGTGCGTCGGTGCGGCGACCGGGGCGACGGTCACGGTGACCGCACCGCCGGTGTCACCCGCGCCGGCGGCGGCAGCGGGCAGCGGGGAGAGGGCGATGCCCGCTCCGGTGACGAGGGCGAGCGCCGCCCCGCGGAGGGACCGGCGGGTGATCGAGGACGTGCGAGTAGTCGTCATGGACGACGGGTTCTCCTGTTCTCCGACAACCGCCTACCGGGTTAGCTGACGGGTTCGGGCGGGGAACTCGCCCGGCGCTCCCGGGCATGCCGGACGCGCTTCACCCCAGTGCTGCGGTGGGTCCCCGGTCCAGGCGGCGGGATGTGCTCCGACGCCCGGTTCGGCGGTGTCCGCGCGGGTGTCACCGGGGGTGGTGACGACGGGAGCCCGGGCGGACCGGCGACGACGCTAGGCATGTCACGGAAAGGTCACAAAGCGGGCCGCACGGCGTCTGCGCGGCTCCGGCGGGAGGACGACGGAGCCCGGCCGGAACCGCGACTCGCGAGCGGACCTCGGCTGATCCCGGTATGGCGTCCGGCTGTGCTCCGGCCGATCCTCACACCGCGCGATCACCCGCTTACTTCGCGGTTCGCGGCATGCCTGCACTCTCCGTCCACGATCGCGTGCGATCCGGATCCCCGGCGACCGGCCTGGTGACCGTCGCCGCGACCCGTCGGAACCGCGTGCGAGCATCGCCGGGTGGCCCGTCTGCTGATCGCCAACCGCGGCGAGATCGCCGTCCGCATCGCCCGCGCGGCGGCCGCGGAGGGGATGACGTCGGTCGCCGTCACGGCCGCCGACGAGCCCGGCGCCCCGCACCTCGCCGCCGCCGATGAGACGCACCTCCTCCCCGGCAGCGGCCCCGCCGCGCACCTCGACGCCGCGGCGGTCGCGCAGGCCGCCCGCGCCGCCGGCTGCGAGCTGATCCACCCCGGCTACGGCTTCCTCTCCGAGGACCCGGCGCTGCCGCGGGCCGCCGAGGACGCCGGCGGGAGGCTGACCGTCGTCGGCCCCGGCGCCGCCGTCCTGGCGACGCTCGGCGACAAGGTGCTCGCCCGCGAGGCCGCCGAGGCCGCCGGCGTCCCGGTTCCGCGGGGCACCAGCGACGCCACGACCGAGAGGGTCGCCGGCCTGCTCGACGCCACCGGCGCGGTGATGCTCAAGGCGCGGTTCGGCGGCGGCGGCCGGGCCACCCGAATCCTCCGCCGGGGCGACGACGTCACCGCCGCCTTCGCGCAGGTCGCCGACGAGGCCCGCGTCGCCTTCGGCACCGATGCGCTGCTCGCCGAGGAACTGGTCGAGGGCGCCCGGCACGTCGAGGTCCAGGTGCTCGGCGACGCCGGCGCCGACGTCGTCGTCCTCGGGGACCGGGACTGCTCGCTGCAGCGCCGCCGGCAGAAGGTCGTCGAGATCGCCCCGGCGCCGAACCTGCCCGGTGCGGTCCGGAAGCAGCTGCACGACGCCGCGGCGGCGCTCGCCCGGCACGTCGGCCTCCGCGGGCTGGCCACCGTCGAGTTCCTCGTCCCGGCCGGCGACCCCGGGCGGTTCGTCTTCCTCGAGTGCAACCCGCGCCTGCAGGTGGAGCACACCGTCACCGAGGAGGTTCTGGGCCTGGACCTGGTGCGGTTGCAGCTGCGCGTCGCGGCCGGCGCCACCCTCGCCGACCTCGGGCTCGCCGACGGCCCGCCCCGCGCCGTCGGGTGCGCCGTCCAGGCCCGGGTCAACGCCGAGACACTGACCGCCGACGGCGCCGTCGTCCCCTCCGCGGGCACGATCGGGTCGCTCACCCTGCCCGGCGGCCCCGGCGTGCGCGTCGACACCGCCGCCCGGCCGGGCACCGAGGTCAGCCCGCGCTACGACCCGCTGCTCGCCAAGGTGGTCGTGCACGAGCGGCTCGGCGGGCTCGTCGAGGCGCTGGCGCACCTGCACCGCGCACTGGCCGAGGTCGAGGTCCGCGGCGTCGCCACCAACACCGGCTTCCTGCGGGCGCTGCTCACCCACCCCGAGGTCACCGGGGCCACCACCACGTTCGTCGACGACCACCTCGCCGAGCTCGCGCCGGCCGCCACGGCGCCCATCGAGGAGGCCGGCGGGCAGCAGGGGCTCCGCGCTCCCGTCCCCGGCACGGTCGTCGCGATCGAGGCCGGGCCCGGCGCGACGGTCGAGCCCGGCGGAGCGGTCGTCGTGCTCGAGGCGATGAAGATGGAGCACGTCGTCGCGCTGCCGGCCGGGGGCACCGTCCGGCGGGTCGCGGTGCGCGTCGGCGAGACCGTCCGCGAGGGGCAGCTGCTCGCCGACGTCGAGCACGCCGCATCCGGCGAGGAGGAGCAGCTCCGCGAGCTGGACCTCGACGCCGACCGCCCCGACCTCGCCGAGGTCCGCCGCCGCCACGAGATCGGTTTGGACGCCCACCGCACCGAGGCGGTCGCCAAGCGGCACGCCCAGGGCCGGCGCACCGCCCGGGAGAACCTCGCCGACCTCGTCGACCCGGGCAGCTTCCTCGAGTACGGGCCGCTGGTCTTCGCCGCCCAGGAGCGCCGCCGCAGCCGCGAGGAGCTCCAGGAGCGCACCCCCGCCGACGGCGTCGTCGGCGGGCTGGCCGACGTCAACGGCGACCTGGTCGGCCGCGAGAACAGTGCGGCGGTCGTCGTCTCCTACGACTACACCGTGCTCGCCGGCACCCAGGGCATGCGCGGCCACCTGAAGAAGGACCGGCTGTTCGAGCTGGCCGAGCAGCGCCGGCTGCCCGTCGTGCTCTTCGCCGAGGGCGGGGGCGGGCGCCCCGGCGACGTCGACCTCCCGCTCGTCTCCGCGCTCGACACCATGGCCTTCGCGCTCTTTGGCAAGCTGTCCGGCCTGGTGCCGACCGTCGGCATCGCCAGCGGCCGCTGCTTCGCCGGCAACGCCGCGCTGCTCGGCACCTGCGACGTCGTCATCGCCACCGAGGACGCGAACATCGGCATGGGCGGCCCGGCGATGATCGAGGGCGGCGGGCTGGGCGTCGTCGCGCCCGAGGAGATCGGCCCGATCGACGTCCAGCACGCCAACGGGGTGGTCGACATCCGGGTCGCCGACGACGCCGCCGCCGTCGCCGCGGCGCGGCAGTACCTCTCCTACTTCCAGGGCCCGGTCGCCGGCTGGGCCGCCCCCGACCAGCGCGCGCTGCGCCACCTCGTCCCGGAGAACCGCAAGCGGGTCTACGACATGCGCGCCGTGCTGCACGCGCTGGCCGACGAGGGCTCGGTGCTCGAGCTCCGCGACGGCTGGGGCGCCGGCATGATCACTGCGCTGGCCCGGGTGGAGGGCGCGCCGCTCGGCGTCGTCGCCAACGTGCCGACCCACCTCGGCGGGGCCATCGACGCCGACGCCGCCGACAAGGCCGCCCGCTTCCTCCAGCTGTGCGACGCCCACGGGCTGCCGGTCGTGTTCCTCTGCGACACCCCGGGCTTCATGGTCGGCCCCGAGTCGGAGAAGACGGCCACGGTCCGGCACTTCTCCCGGCTGTTCGTCACCGGCGCCAACCTGTCGGTGCCCGTCGGCACCGTCGTCGTCCGCAAGGCCTACGGGCTCGGCGCGCAGGCGATGGCCGGCGGCAGCATGAAGGTGCCGCGGTTCGCCGTCGGCTGGCCGACCAGCGAGTTCGGCCCGATGGGCCTGGAGGGCGCGGTGCGGCTGGGCATGCGCCGCGAGCTGGCGGTGATCGAGGACGACGCCGAGCGGGCGGCGGCCTTCGACGCCGCGGTCGCCGCCGCCTACGAGAAGGGACGGGGGCTCAACGTCGCGGCCCACTGGGAGATCGACGACGTCATCGACCCCGCCGACACCCGCCGGTGGATCACCACCCTGACCCGCGAGGCGGCGGCGACCCCGCGGTCGCCCGGCCGGGTGCGACCGCACGTCGACACCTGGTGAGCATCACCTACCTGGAGGTCGGGTGGTTGGCCGCGGCTTCCGCGGGGCACGGACGGGTCGATCAACAACGAGGAGGCGATCATGGGAATGATGCGGAAGCTCATGGCATCCGGTATCGCGGCGAAGGTCATCCAGGAGGCCCGCAAGCCGCAGAACCAGGCGAAGATCAAGAAGATGATCTCCGACTTCCAGAACAAGAACAGCGGCGGCGGCGCAGGCAAGGGTCGCGGCGCCGTCCGCTGACCTCGCCGGCACCGTGCGGAGCCGCGGAGCGACCCCTGCGCAGGAGGCAACCGCCTCCCGCGCGGGGGTCGCTCCCGTTCCGCCGGCAGCAGCCGGGGCGCCGGTGAAGACGCGCGAGGAGCACTGGCAGGAACGCCTCGCGCTCCCGGTGCTGGTCGCGGCGCTGGCCTCGATCCCGGCGATGTTCCTGACCGTCGCCGAGGGCACGCTGGGCACGGCCGGGCACGTCATCGACGTCGTCAGCGGGCTGGTGCTGGTCGCCGAGACGGTCATCCTGCTGGTCGTCGCGGAGAACAAGCGCGCCTGGCTGCGCGGGCACCTCGGGCTGGTCGCCCTCACCGTCGCGGTGGTCGTCGCCGTCGTCTTCGCGCTCGGCCCGGTGCAGATCCTGCGGCTGGTGCGCACCGTCGGTGCGCTCCGCATCCTGCGCGCCGGGCGCATCGTCAAGGCCGCCCGCAGCGTCAGCGACCGGCTGGGGTTCACCGGCCGACTCGCGCACGTCGCCGCCGCGGGCGCCGGCGTGCTCGTCGCCGTCTTCGTCGGGGTGGTGCTCGCCGATCCGACCTCCCGCTCGCGCGACCTGCTCACCTCGGTGCTCGGCCCGATCAGCACGCCGCTGATCATCGCGCTGTCCGGAGTCGCCGGGATCGTCCTCGGCGTCGCCACCTACCTGCTGGCCCGCGACCCCGGTGCCGGCTCCGACGCCGAGGACGACGGAGCGCCGGACGACGGTGCGCAGCGTGCCGCATGACCCTCGTGTGACACCTCGGCCGGCCCAGGCGTGGACCGGCCCGGAACGGGCACCCACGAACGCATGGGAATCATGAGCAAGATCGCCAAGGGTGGGATGGCCAAGAAGGTCATGGACGAGGCCCGCAAGCCGCAGAACCAGCGCAAGATCAAGGACGCCGTCTCCAAGTTCACGAACAAGGACAAGGGCACCGGCACCAAGCGCCCGTGACACCGCGCCCCCGGCCCGTGCGGCCGGGGGACCGTCTGTAGTAGACCGGGCACATGCGTCGCATCGCCGTCCTCGACGACTACCAGTCGGCCGCCGCCGAGTTCACCGACTGGTCGCGGTTGCCGGAACCGGCGGAGGTCGTCGAGTTCCACGACAGCGTCGCCGACCCCGACGCGATCGTCGCCCGGCTGGCGCCGTTCGACGTCGTCGTCGCCATGCGCGAGCGCACCCGGTTCAGCCGCGGAGTGCTCGAGCGGCTGCCGAACCTGCGGCTGCTCGTCACCACCGGGATGGTCAACAAGTCCATCGACGTCGCGGCGGCCGCGGAACTCGGCATCACCGTGTGCGGCACCGGCGCCTCGGGCACCGCCACCGTCGAGCTGACCTGGGCGCTGATCCTCGCCACCGTGCGGCACGTGCCGCAGGAGGACGCCGCGATGCGCGCCGGCGGCTGGCAGACCACGATCGGCGGCGACCTCGCCGGTGGCACCCTCGGCGTCATCGGCCTCGGCCGGATCGGCTCGCAGGTGGCCCGCATCGGGGCGGCCTTCGGCATGGACGTCGTCGCCTGGAGCCAGAACCTCACCGACGAGCGGGCCGCGGAGGTCGGCGCCCGCCGGGTCGACCGGGACGAGCTGTTCGCCACCGCCGACGTCGCCACCGTCCACCTGCTGCTGTCCAAGCGGACCCGCGGGCTCATCGGCGCCGACGACCTCGCGCTGATGAAGCACACCGCCGTCCTGGTCAACACCAGCCGCGGGCCGATCGTCGACGAGGCGGCGCTGATCGACGTGCTGCGCCGCGGCACCATCGCCGGCGCGGGCCTCGACGTCTACGACCGCGAGCCGCTGCCGCGCGACCACCCGCTGCGGGAGCTGCGCCGCGCCGTCCTGACCCCGCACCTGGGCTACGTCACCCGCGGCACCTACGAGGTCTTCTACGGCGAGGCCGTGGAGGACGTCGCCGCCTTCCTCTCCGGCGCCCCGATCCGGGTGATCACCCCGTCCTGATCCCTGCCGGATCCGACGGTTGGCCGACGGGGCGCGGGCTACCCCACTACGGCCACACTCCGACGACGAGGGAGCAGTGCGATGACCGAGGGATCCATGACCGGCCGCCCCTACGGCGGCGCGGCCGAGCCGCCCGACGACCAGGAGAAGCTGCCCGGCGAGCGGCCCGAGAAGGGGGAGGTCACCGCGGCGCCCGAGCAGTCGCCCCGCGCGGCGCAGGGCGGCGGCATGTCCGACGACGTGACCCAGGTGCCCGACAGCGGCGCGGACGACGACAAGCCCGCCGGGATGCCGGACGCCACCGGCCCCACCGGCTGACCGCCGCCGGGGAGACGGGTCGCGGGGGTCCCGGTCACCCGGCGTCGCGGCGCAGCAGCGACCAGCCGCCGGCGGCCAGGGCCACCGCGGCCCACCCGACCAGCAGTGCCGTCGCCTGGCCGGCCGCCATGTCCAGCTCACCGAGCAGCGTCCAGATGGCGGCGGAGCCCGGCAGCCACTCGGCGAGGACCGTCAACCACTCGGCACCGAACGCGGGCAGCAGGGCGGGCAGCACCAGCTGGAGCAGGAACACCGCGGCCAGCGCGGCGGCGGTGCTGCGCAGCAGGAGCCCGGCGCCGGCGGTGAGCACGCTCCCGGCCAGCAGCACAGCGGCGATCCCGCCGAGGCTGTCGGCGAGCTCGCCGGCTCGCAGCGTCAGGTCCGGCGCGATGAGCCGGGCGGCGACGTCGGCGACCAGGGCGAGCAGCACTCCGGCCACCGTCGCCACGACGGCCGGGACGGCGACCCGCGCGGCCAGCAGGACGCCGCGGCGCGGGGTCCACTGCAGCGTCGGCCCGATCGCCCCGCTGGCGTACTCCTGGGTGACGGCGAGCAGCACCAGCACGAGCAGCGCGAACTGCCCGACCACGACGCCGTACTGACCGGCGACGGCCGCCGTCGCGGTGGTTCCGGCGGCGGTCGCCATCGCGGCCTCCTCGACGGCGGTCGAGGTGCCGATGCCCACGACGGCCAGGGCCGCGGCGCCGAGGCACCACCACGTCGTCCGCACGGTGCGCAGCCGCAGCCACTCGGCGGACGCCGCCCGCGCGAACACGGTGGCCGCACCCGGCTCCGCCGTCCGGACGGCGCTCACCGCCGCACCTGCCCGGCCGGCCCGGGCGCGCCCAGCACGCGGTACTGGACGCTGTCCCCGGTGAGGTCGAGGTACACCTGCTCCAGCGAGCTGTGCTCCTCGGCCAGCCGGTGCACCGCCACCCCCACCTCCAGCGCCACGTCGCCGACGGTCTCCGCCGACGCACCCTCGACCAGCAGGTCGCCGTCGCCGGTGGGGTGCACCCGCAGCTTCCGGCGCAGCAGCGCGCCGGCCAGGTCGTCGCCCGACGGCGTCCGCACCCGCACCCGGCGGTCGGCACCCTCACCGCGCATGACCTCCGCCATCGACGCGTCGGCGATCAGCCGGCCGCGGCCGATGATCACCAGGTGGTCGGCGGTCTGCTCCATCTCGCTCATCAGGTGGCTGGACAGCAGCACCGTGCGGCCCTCGTCGGCCAACCCGCGCACGAGGCGGCGGATCCACCGCACGCCGTCGAGGTCCAGGCCGTTCATCGGCTCGTCGAACAGCAGGACGGCGGGGTCGCCCAGCAGGGCACCGGCGATGCCCAGCCGCTGGCGCATGCCGAGGGAGTAGCCGCGCACCCGCCGGCGGGCGGCGGGGCCCAGCCCGACCTGGTCGATCACCTCGTCGACCCGCCGCACCGGTATGCCGTGCGTGCGGGCGGCCACCCGCAGGTGGTCGCGGCCGCTGCGGCCGGGGTTGACCGCCTGGGCGTCGAGCAGCGCGCCGGCCGCGCGCAGCGGTTCGGCCAGCCCGGCGAACGTCCGCCCACCGACCAGCGCCCGGCCGGAGGTGGGCCGGTCCAGGCCCAGCACCATCCGCATCGTGGTGGACTTGCCTGCGCCGTTCGGCCCGAGGAAGCCGGTCACCGTGCCCGGCCGGACGTCGAAGGTGAGGTCGTCGACGGCGCGCACCGCGCCGTACTGCTTGGTCAGCCCGCGCACCTCGATCATGCGGGGCTCCCGGGGAGGCGCCGGGGCGGGGATGGAGTCATGCGCCGAGCCTGTCGGGTGGTCGGGGCGCCGCGGATCACCCGGCGGCGCCGACCCGGGTCCCCCGCGCGGGGGAGTGCGGGAGCGCGCTGACGGGGGAATCGCCCGACCGGTCCATCGGCCAGGATCGCTCCATGCCATCGACGATCCCCGGCCGCGGCGCCGCGCCGATCGCCGCCCGGGCCCGGGACCTGCTCGCCGCCGCCCGCCCGGGCTGGCCGGGCCGGGCCCTCTACGCGCTGGCGAGCCTGCCCCTCGGATTGCTGTACCTGGCGCTGTACGCGGGGCTGGTCGGCTCGGTCGTCGCGGTGATCTACGGCGTCGGCGTGCTGCTGATCCTGCTCGTGCTGGCGGCCACCCGTGGCCTCGCCGGCCTGGAGCGCCGGCTGGCCCGCACGCTGCTGGGCGTCGACGTCCCCGACGGGGAGCGGGTGCGCGACCGGCGCGGCGTCGTCCGGGCGCTGCGGCGCCTGGTGTTCGCCGCCGACACCTGGCGCGCGCTCGGCTGGCTGGGCACCCGGGTGCTGCTGGGCGTGGCCGCGCTGGCGGCCGTCTCCTTCGGCAGCGCCGCGTTCGTCGCGCTCGGCTGGGGCACCGGCTGGAACCCGCTCACCGCGCTGCCGCTGCTGGCGCTCATGGCCGCCGTCGTCGTGCTGACCCTGGCGGTGCTCGACCTGCTGGTCCGGCTGGCCGCCGCGGTGGCGCCGCGGCTGCTCGGCACCGCGCCCGAGCAGCGGATCGCCGCGCTGCAGCAGAGCAGCCGGCGGCTGGCCGACCGCAACCGGCTGGCCCGCGACCTGCACGACACCATCGGCCACGCGCTCACCGCGAGCCTGCTCCAGGCCCGCGCCGCGCAGCGAACCCTTGCCCCCACCGGCGACCGGCCGCTGCAGCCGGAGTTCGCCCGGCAGGCGCTCGGCCACATCGAGACCAACACCCGCACCGCGCTGGCCGAGCTCGACCGGGTGCTCACCGTGCTGCGCGCCGAGGACGGCGGTGCCGACCCCCATCCCTTCGCCGCCCCCTCGCTCGCCGACCTCGACGGGCTGCTGGCCGGCCTGCGCGACGGCGGCCTGCCGGTGGCGCTGGTCGTGGACGGCGACGTCGACGACGTGCCGCCGGCGGTGCAGGAGCTCGCCTACCGGGTGGTCCAGGAGGGGACGACGAACGTGCTGCGGCACGCCGGCACCCCGCTCACCGTCGCCCAGGTGGTGCGCAGCGGCGACACCCTCGACGTCCGGGTGTGCAACGAGCGGGCCTCGCAGCTGGACAGCCGACCCGGCCCCGGCGGCGGCCGCGGGCTGGCCGGCCTGCGGGAGCGGACGGCGGCCGCGGGCGGCACCCTCTCCGCCGAGCCCTCGCCGTCCGGGGGCTTCGACCTGTGCGTGACCCTGCCGCTGGCGGGGGCCGCGTGACCCCGCTGCGGCTGGTCCTCGTCGACGACGACGTGCTGGTCCGGTCCGGGCTGCGGGTGATCCTGGAGAGCGAGCCCGACCTCACCGTGGTGGGGGAGGCCGGTACCGGGCGGGAGGCGCTCGAGGTGGCCGCGCGCACCGATCCCGACGTCGTCCTCATGGACGTGCGGATGCCCGATCTGGACGGCATCGCCGCCACCGGAGAGCTCGTCGCCCGCGATCCGCAGCGGCCGCGGGTGCTGGTGCTGACCACCTTCGAGGACGACGACTACCTGTACCGCTCGCTCCAGGCCGGGGCCAGCGGCTTCGCGCTCAAGCGGGCCGACCCCGACGAGCTCGTCGACGCGATCCGGGTGGTCGCCCGGGGCAGCTCGCTGGTGCTGCCCGACCTCACCCGCCGGCTGATCGCCGCGCACGCGCCGTCCCGCGCCCGGGGCAGCGCCGCGCTGCCCGAGCTGACCGGCCGGGAGGCCGACGTGCTGCGGCTGGTGGCCGGCGGGCTGTCGAACGCCGAGATCGCCACCGAGCTGTTCCTCAGCCGCGAGACGGTGAAGACCCACGTCAGCAGCGTGCTGCTCAAGCTCGGCGCGCGGGACCGCACCCAGGCGGTGATCGCCGCCTACGAGAGCGGCTTCATGACCGCCTGATTCCCCCGCCCTGTCGTGCGCCTCGGCGCATCGCTAGGTTCGGCGCTCGTGACCGACGAGCGGACGTCCCCCTTCTTCGAGGCCTCCCGGCGGTGGTGGGCCGACGGCGAACTCGCCGTCGCCGGTGTCGTCGACCGGCTGGCCGACGACGAGCTGGCCGGCGACTCGGCGCTCCCCGGCTGGACACGTGCCCACGTCGTCGCCCACCTGGCCCGCAACGCCGACGCGCTGGTGAACCTGCTGACCTGGGCGCGCACCGGCGTCGAGACGCCGATGTACCCGTCCCGCGCCGTCCGCGACGCCGACATCGAGGCCGGCGCGGCCCGGCCGGCGGCGGAGCTGCGTGCCGACTACGCGGCCGCCTGCGGCCGGCTCGCCCAGGCGATCGAGACGACGCCCGCCGAGGCCTGGGCGGCGGAGGTCCGCAACGGCCAGGGGGTGACCGTGCCGGCGTCCGTCGTGCCGTGGATGCGCGCCAAGGAGGTCTGGGTGCACGGCATCGATCTCGACGCCGGTCTCACCTTCGCCGACCCCGGTGCCGAGTTCTGCACCGCGCTCGTCGACGAGGTGCTCGCGCTCTTCGCCGCGCGCGACCAGGGGCCGGACGTCACCGTCGTCGCCACCGACGTCGGCCGGACGTGGGGGAACGGCGGCACGCGGGTGGAGGGCCCGGTGACCGCGGTCGCCGCGTGGCTGACCCGCTCCGACGCCTCGGGGCTGCCCGGCGAGGTCCCGCCACCGCCCGCCTGGCTCTAGCGGAGGCTCCGCCGACTGCTGAGTTGCTGCCGCCGACACGCGCGGACGCGCCGGCGCGAGCGGCAACAACTGAGCACTCGACAACTCAGCACTCGAGCGCGGGGAGAGCGCTCAGACCAGGAAGCGGTAGGCCGTCGTGCCGGGGGCCACGTGCTGGATGCGCAGCGGGCTCGACTCGATGCGGGCGAGCAGCTCCGCCAGGCCCTCGGCGCGGCCCAGCTCGATGCCGGTCAGCGCGGCGCCGGTCTCTCGGTTGTCCCGCTTGACGTACTCGAACAGCACGATGTCGTCGTCCGGGCCGAGCACCTCGTCCAGGAAGCGGCGCAGGGCGCCGGGCTCCTGCGGGAACTCCACCAGGAAGTAGTGCTTGAGCCCGCGGTGCACCAGCGACCGCTCGACCACCTCGGCGTACCGGCTGACGTCGTTGTTCCCGCCGGAGAGCACGCACACCACCGTCTGCCCCGGCTGCACCGTCACCAGCCCGCCGCTCAGCGCCGACGACGCCAGCGCCCCGGCGGGCTCCGCGATCACCCCGTCGGCCTGGTACAGGTCGAGCATCTCGGTGCAGATCTGCCCCTCGGGCACGGCCACGAGCTCCGCGCCGGAGTCGCGCACCAGGGGGTAGGTGACCGCCCCCGCCCGGCGCACCGCCGCGCCGTCGACGAACGTGTCGATCTCGGGCAGCTCCACCGGCTCCCCGGCCGCCAGCGCGGCCGCCATGTTCGCCGCGCCGGCCGGCTCCACGCCGACCAGCCGGGTGGCGGGGGAGTGGGTCCGCAGCCAGGTGCCCGCGCCGGCGAGCAGGCCACCGCCGCCCACCGGCAGGACGACGACGTCGGGCGCGCAGCCGAGCTGCTCGAGGATCTCCACCGCGACCGTCGCCTGCCCGGCCACCGTCGACGACGCGTCGAAGGCCGGCACCAGCGTCGCCCCGGTGACCCGGGCGGACTCCGCGGCCGCGGCCGCCGCCTCGTCGTAGGAGTCGCCGACGACGACGAGCTCGACCATGTCGCCGCCGAGGACGGCGATCCGCTCGCGCTTCTGCCGCGGCGTGGTGCCCGGCACGAACACCCGGCCGTGCACCTGCAGGGCCCGGCAGGCGTAGGCGACGCCCTGGCCGTGGTTGCCGGCGCTCGCGCAGACCACCCCGGCGGCCCGCGCGACGTCGTCCAGCCGGCTGATGGTCGTGTACGCGCCGCGGATCTTGTACGAGCGGCCGACCTGGAGGTCTTCCCGCTTGAGCCACACGTCGGCGCCGGTCTGCCCGGACAGCCGGGCGTTGCGCTGCAGCGGGGTCCGCTCGGCGACGCCGTCGAGCCGGTCGACGGCGTCGCGCACCTGGGCGGTGAAGTCGTCGGTCAGCGCGTCGTCGCCGGGCGTGGTGCTCACACCGCCCATCGTCGACGACGCGGCGGGCCGGGGGACGAGGAGGTCGAGGAATGCGCCGTGATCTGCCCCACGACGGCCGATCGGGGCCTACCGTCGTCGCCCCGGGATCAGCGAGGCGGTGAACGGTCCATGGCCGGAGCCCTGGTCGTCTACGAGTCGGTGTTCGGTGACGCGAAGCGGATCGCGATGGCGGTGGCGCACGGGTTGTGCACCCGGATGCCCGTCGACGTGGCGTGCGCCCGCGAGGCGCCCACCCAGGTGTCGGCCGGCGTGCGGCTGCTCGTGGTCGGCGGGCCCACGCACGCCTCCGGCATGCCGCGGCCGGCCACCCGCCAGGACGCGGTCCGGCGGCACGGCGCCGTCGTCCCCGATCCGGGGTTCGGGCTGCACGAGTGGCTGGACACCGTCCGGCTGCCGCGGGGCATCGACGCCGCCGCCTTCGACACCCGGATGGACGCCCCGGTCCTGGTGCCGAAGCTGGACCACGCCGCGCGGACCGAGGAGAAGCTGCTCCGCCGGCTCGGCGCGACCCTCGCCGCACCGGCCGAGCACTTCTTCGTCACCGAGGCCGCAGGCCCGCTGGCCGAGGGGGAGGAGGACCGGGCCCGCCGGTGGGGGCAGGCGCTGGCCGAGCTGGTGGCGCCGCACCCGATCCCGGTGCAGGGCTGACCGGGCTCAGTGCGGGCCGAGCAGCCGCAGGTGCGGCTGGGTGCCCAGCCGCTTCTCGAAGGTGACTCGGTGCCGGCCGTCGGGGTCCCGCACGAACTGCAGCCGGTCCACCAGGGCCTGCATGAGGACCAGCCCGCGGCCGCGGTCGTCCAGCGGGGAGACCTCGGGCTCGGTGGCGGCGTCGACGTCGAAGCCCGGGCCGTCGTCCAGCACGCTGATCCGGCACAGCTCCTCGTCGATGGCGACGTCGACCTGGTAGGCCTCGGAGTCCGCGGCGTGGTCGACGACGTTGGCGCAGGCCTCGGTCAGCGCGAGCACGATCTCGTCGATGACCGACTGCGGGACGGCCAGGTGGTCCAGCGCCTGGCGGAGCAGCCCGCGCGCCAGTGGCACGCTGTGGGCCTCCGTGGGCAGGCGCACGGTGAAGTCGATGTCCACGGCCGTTCCGCACCCTCCAGCCCGGTGGCCTACCTTGGGACGCCGGAACGACGCAGCGAGGGAGGTGAACGGTGCTCTTCGACGTGGAACTTTCGACGGTCGCCGGGCGTCCGGCCCTCACCGTACGGGGTGAGCTGGACATCGCCACGGCGCCGCAGCTGACCGACGCCGCCGAGGCTCTGCTGGCCTCGTCGCCGCCGGCCATCGTCGTCGACCTGACGCCCACGGTGTTCCTGGACTCCTCGGGCGCCCGCACGCTCCTCGCCGTCGCCCGCCAGGCGGCCGCCGCCGGCGCCGCGCTGCACGTCGTGGCACCGCGCACCAACCGGCCGGTGCGGCTGCCGATCGACCTGATGCAGCTGGACTCCGTCGTACCGATCGTGCACTCGGTGGGCGAGATCCCCGGCGTCGCCGCCGACCGCGACGCCACCTGAGCGCGCGCAGATGACCAGCCGACCGGCCGGCCCCGCGGCCGCCGTGGACGAGGCGGCCCTGGGCCGCTGCGCGGACGAGCCGATCGCGATCCCCGGTGCGGTCCAGCCGCACGGCGTGCTGCTCGCGGTCGCCGAGCCCGACCTGGCCGTCGTCGTCGCGTCGGCCGGCGCCGGCGCGCTGTTCGGCCGGCCGGTCGCCGGGGCCGCGCTGGACGAGCTGCTCGACGCGGACGCCGCCGCCCGGCTGCGGGCCGGGCTCGGCGGGGACCTCGCCGAGGTCAACCCGCTGCGCGTGCGGGTGGACGGCACCGACGTCGACGTCGTGCTGCACCGGGCCGACGGGCTACTGGTCACCGAGTGGGAGCCGGTCGCGGGCGCGGAGGAGGCGGGCGGCGCCTGGCACCGCCGCCTGCCCACGGTGCTCCAGCGGCTCTCGGCCGCCGGCACGCTCGACGAGCTGACCGGCGTGCTGGCCCGCGACGTCCGGACGCTGCTCGGCTTCGACCGGGTGATGGTCTACCGCTTCGACGCCGACTGGAACGGCGAGGTCGTCGCCGAGGACCGCCGCGCGGACCTCGAGCCCTTCCTCGGCCTCCGGTACCCGGCCGGCGACATCCCGCCCCAGGCCCGCGCTCTCTACGCCACCAACTGGATGCGGCTGATCCCGGACGCCGGGTACGCGCGGGTGCCGCTGGAGCCGGCGGTGACCCCCACGACCGGCCGCCCGCTGGACCTCTCCGGCGCGATGCTGCGCAGCGTCTCCCCGGTGCACCTGGAGTACCTGGCCAACATGGGCGTGGTCGCCTCGATGTCGATCTCGCTGATCGACCGCGGCAAGCTCTGGGGCCTGGTCGCCTGCCACCACTACGCCGGCCCGCACCGCCCCTCCTACGCCGACCGCACCGCCGCGGAGTTCCTCGGCCGCACGGCCTCGCTGCTGCTGCCCACCATGACCTCCGCCGAGGAGCAGAGCGGGGTCGTCGCGGTCGCGCACCGGCAGGCGGAGCTCGCCGCCGCCGTCGGCCGCACCCCGCGGGCGCTCGCCGCGGCGCTCACCGAGGGCGTGACCACCGCGCTGGACCTGCTGCCCGCGGCCGGTGCCGCCGTGCGGCTGGGCGGCGAGCTGCACCTGCTCGGCACCACCCCGCCGGCCGAGCGGGTCGTCCCGCTGGTCCGGGCGCTGCTGGACGCCGGGGTGCCCGTCACCGACGCCGTCAGCCGCGCCCTGCCCGGGGCGGCCGATCTCGCCGGCACCGCCAGCGGGGTGCTCGCCGCCGAGGTGGCCGGTGGCCGCGGGGACTTCGTCGCCTGGTTCCGGCCGGAGACGCTCCGCGAGATCACCTGGGGCGGCAACCCCTACACCCCCAAGACGGCGCAGACCGACGCCGGCCCACGGCTGAGCCCGCGGCGGTCGTTCGACGCCTGGAGCGAGACCGTCCGCGAGACCTCGCGGCCCTGGCGCGCGCACGAGGTGGCCGCCGCCCGCAGCCTGGCCGGCCTGCTCACCGAGACGACGGTGAACCGGGCGGCGGAGGACAACCGGCTGGCCACCGCGCTGCAGCGCACCGTGCTGCTCGAGCAGCTGCCCGAGGTGCCCGGCGTGCAGCTCTCCGCCCGGTACCTGCCCAGCGAGGACGACGTCGTCGGCGGGGACTGGTACGACCTGGTGCCGCTGCCGGGCGGGCGGGTGTCGATCGTGCTGGGCGACGTCGCCGGGCACGGCCTCGCCGCCGCCGCGATCACCGCGCAGCTGCGGCACGCGCTGCGCGCCCACCTGCTGCGCGCACCCGGCCCGGGCGCCGCGCTGGACGGGCTGAACGAGGTCATCGGGGCGCTGCTGCCCGGGGAGCTGGCGACCGCCGTCGTCGTCGAGCTCGACCCGGTCACCGGCGAGGTCGCCGTCGCCAACGCCGGCCACCCGCCGGTGCTGCACGCCTCGGCCGACGGCGCGGCGTTCCTGCACGAGGGGCGCGGGCCGGCGCTGGGCCTGCTCGACGTGGCCGGCTACTGCGAGGTCCGGCTGACCCTCGCCGGCGACGACCGGCTGCTGCTGTTCAGCGACGGGCTGGTCGAGCGGGGTGCCGGCGGCCTGGCCGCCGGGCTCGAGGACCTGCGGGCCGCCGTCGCGGGTGGGCCGGTGGCACCGCAGGCGCTGCTCGACGCCGTCCTCGGCGCGCTGGACCCACCACGTACCGACGACGTGACGCTGCTCGGGGTCGCCCGCACCTGAGTTCACTACCAGTGTCGCCCAGCCACCGCCTGAACGTGACCTGCATGCGGCAGTTCAGACAGCCTCGATGTTGTGGCACCGCGCTCCTCTCGCATCACATCGCGGAGACTGCGCGGACATTCAGGGCCTGTCAGTCGCTGAGATTCTGCAGAAGGTTGGCGACCGAACTGCTCTTGTTCGTCTCGTCCAGTTCGATTATCGCGACACCGAGCTGTCGAGCGGTCTCTTCCAGTCGCGGTTGCACCCTACCGTTAGTGACGAGCAATGCTCTGGCGGGCGCCGAATACTGTTCGGACAGCATGCGGGAGTACGAGGCGACCTGCGCCAAGGCAGCAAAGTGTAGGTCTTGATTGGGGGCGTAATGCTTGAACTCCAGCACGACCACCTCGCCTGAAGGTGATTTCAGGACGAGGTCAGGTCGAGCCGGCCCCGAGGACCTTCCTGTAATGTCTTCGAACCCGCGCGACTGCTGCTGAGCTAGCTGTCCGCGAATCTCCGACAGAATGTCGGCCTCGTATGTCATTGCGTCCCGGACCATCGCAACCTCTTCTTCCTCAGGTTAAGGAACAGGGAGCCCGCCGCAAAAACACCCGCCGTGACGGTGGTGACCGAGCCACTCATGAATCTGAGCTGATCCTGGTCCACCCAGGTGAGCAAGCCTACCCCCAGCCAAGCAACGTTGGCCAAGGCGAGCGAAAGGGGCAGGTAAATCTCCTTTTGTCTAATTTCCGCGGCAACACCGACTTGGCCGCTCTGAATCGTCTGGTTCGTCGCCTCGTCTACCTGTTTGGCATCCGTGAGGACAGGACCCAGATCAGCAAGGGCGGTGGTGATGCCGTCCCATGCGGATTGGAAGATGCGATCGAGTCTGCCGCCGGTTGGCTCGATCACTACCTGCAACTCGTTCGACTTTGCCGCGTAGCAGATGATGCGCGATTGCTGGGACTCTCCGCAGTACTGCAATTGACTCTGCCAGGCCGCAGCGTTCGGGCCGAAGATTGCCGAACGACTCAACGCGGCTGGTTGTGAAGGTCCAAAAACGCGTTCCAGCCTCGGTGCAAGGGTCTCGGCCGCAGCCTCGTGGCTTATCGTGAACTCGACCCACACGAGGGACGACCTTAGTGAGCGATGACCCTCCCGGGTGCAGGGCGCGCCAGCCTGTGGATGATTGCTTGCGCGGGCCACCACGGGCGTCATGACGCACAATGCTGCTGGCGCTCGTCTGGTGTGTGCTTCGGCTCCGGGGAGTGAATGGCGCGATATCGATCGGCGTAGCCAACGTCGCGGAATCGTTGGGCTAGCGCGTCCGAGTTGGATGGATGACCGGCACGAGCGCCGTACTTCGCACGCTGGGCTTCCGCCGTGCCGACCATGTCACGCTGCTCGGGGCCGCCGCACCTGAGCGCTATCGGGCGCCAGCCCGGTGCACCTGCGCCTGCGCCCACCCGGCGAGGCAGTGGAGCGCGGCGTGCTGCTCGGCCGAGGCGTAGCCCTGCTCGAACCGGACGGCCTCGAGCAGGGCGGCGCTGTCGACGTCGCCGCCGCGGAAGAACCGCCCCAGCACCTGCCCGGAGCGGGTGGCGCTGACGAAGAACCCGGCGATGCCCAGGGCGACCGCGTCGCTCACGGCGAGGGTGACCGGGGCGTGGGCCATGGATCCCCGGCGGTCCAGGACCTCCCGGACCGAGGCGACGACCTGGCTCTCCGTGGCGGGCACCGTGGCCCGGCACATGATGCGCACTGCTCTCTCCTCTGCACCGAACGTCTGCAGCGGAGGTATCGACCGAACCTGTTCCGCCCTGAACCCCTCGTCGGGGTCAGCCGGTCAGCAGGCCGGTGGGCTGCTCGGTGAGCCGGCCCGAGTCGAGGGCGGCCGCGAGCGCCTTCTCCAGCACCGGGGTGGCCGACGTCGCCCGGCGCTTGTAGCCGAAGACCGCAGCGGTGGCGGTGAGCAGCTCGTCGCGCTGCATCCCCGCGGCGGCCCGGCACAGCGCCGCCATGGCGTTGGCGATCTCCTCCGGCGCCACGTGCTCGATCGGCCGGTCGGTGCTCGAGACCTGGCGGCGGAACCCGGTCCAGGTGGCGCGGTCGACGCCCTCGGGCCACAGGTGGTCGCCGTCGACGGCCGAGGGCGGCAGCAGCGACAGCAGCGTCTGCTTGCGCGCCTCGGTCGACCGGTTGAGCCCGAACGCGCCGACGGTCAGCTTGGCCAGCCGGTCGACGTGGATCGGACCTTCGGCCTTGATGCCGGCGGCCATCACCCGGCGCACCACGCGGGCGGCCTTCGACGCCGGCAGCTCGTCGAGCACCGACTTCTCCCCGGCGGTCCTCGGGATCCACGGCGTGAACGGCGTCTCGCCCTCCAGCGCCGCCGGACCGGCCGGCTTCCTGGCGGCGGCCGCCTTCGGCGCCGGGCGCGCCGGGCTCGCGGGCACGGCCATCGACGTCACCGACGAGCGCAGCGCCGCGACGCCCTTGAACGACTCGACGGCCGCCGTCGGCAGCCGCAGCGGCTCGACCACCGGAGCCGACGACACGGGCGCGGAGTCGACCGCGGCCACCAGCCGGTCGACGACGGCGGCGGGGCCGGCCAGCCACGTGGGCAGCCAGACGCGCTCGACGACCGGCCAGCGCAGCAAGTCGCCGAGCACCTCGACCGGCACCGCGTCGCGGTCGCCGACCGTGCCGCGGCGCGCCCACGCCGGCCCGTCCAGGAGCACGGCCATCAGCGGGGTCTCCGGGTCGGCAGGCCGGCTCACCGACAGGTCGACCCGGAAGTCCGACAGCCCCACGTCGGTGCGCACGACCAGGCCGCGCTCGCGCAGCGCCGTCGCGATCTGCTCCCGGTGCCGGTCCACGACGGCGGCCGAGCGCGGCGAGCGCGGCAACACGTCGGTGCCCTGCTCGGCCATGTCGAGGTAGGCGCGCAGGTGCTTGATGCCGACCGAGGAGGTCTCCTCGGCCCGCAGCTGGGCGGGGTCGAACGACGAGAAGACGACGACCTGGCGCCGGGCCCGGGTGATCGCCACGTTGAGCCGCCGCTCGCCGCCCTGCCGGTTCAGCGGGCCGAAGTTCAGCGGCAGGGTGCCGTCGGCGGTGGGGGAGAAGCCGGTGGAGAAGAAGACGACGTCGCGCTCGTCGCCCTGCACGTTCTCCAGGTTCTTGACGAACAGGCCCTCGCCGTCGGTGCGGTCCAGGGCGGCCGACAGCCGGTCGTCGTCGGCGTCGCGCAGCAGCGCCTCGATGTAGGAGCGCTGCTGGGCGTTGAAGGTGACCACGCCGATCGAGGGGACGACGTCCATGCCGTCCCACTTCGGGACCGCGTCGAACCGCCGCCGGATCTCCGCCACGATCGCCTTGGCCTCGGCCGGGTTGGTGCGCAGCAGCCGGCCGGCGCCGGAGCGGTGGAAGGTGCCGGGCACCCGGACCAGCGACACCCCGCGGCCGTCGGGCTCGGCCGAGGCCCGCCCGTGCGTCGGCGCCGGGAACGACGACAGCCGGTTCTCGTAGTACTGCGCGTTGGAGAAGGCGATGAGGGACTCGTCCTGGCTGCGGTAGTGCCAGGACAGCCAGTGCCGGGGCACCCGGGCCTGCACGCACTCGCTGAGGATGGACTCCTCGTCCTCGACCGCGGTCTCCACGACCTCGACCGAGTCGTCCGAGGTCGCCGGAGTCGGCTCGAGGAACGACGTCGGCGGCATCTGCTTGGAGTCACCGACGACGACGGCGGCCTTCGCCCGGCCCAGCGCGCCGACAGCGTCGGCCACCCGGATCTGCGAGGCCTCGTCGAACACCACGAGGTCGAACTGGTCGGCCTTCGCCGGGAAGAACCGGGCCACCGAGTCCGGGGAGACGAGCACGCACGGCATCACCGCGGTGATCAGCTCGCCGTACCGCGCCAGCAGCTGACGCACGCCCAGCCCGCGGCGCTGCTTGGCCAGCTCCCGCTGCAGCGCGCCGACCTGGCCGGTGCCCATCGCGGCGTCGAACGGGCGGGCGCCGAGCACGGCCGCGGGCAGCGCCCGGGTCAGGTGCTCGCGGACCGCCCGGGAGGCGGCGGTGAACCGGGCGATCGCCGCCTCGTGCGCCTGCTCGTCGAAGCCGTCGAGCCCGGTGGCGTCCAGCCGCTCGGCGACCGAGGCCGTGGCCAGCCCGCGGTCCAGGGCGCGCACCGCGTCGTCGGCGGGCACCGCGCCGGTGATGAGCAGCGTCCGGGCGTCGAACAGCCCCGCGTAGCGCAGCGGCTCCAGGGTGTCGAGGAAGGACACCCAGCGGCGCAGCGACATCAGCACCGAGCCCTCCCCGCCGGACCCGGGCGTGGTGAGCAGGCCGCGCTCCGGGCGGGTCATCGACCAGCGCAGCACGAAGCCGTCGTCCCCGGCCCAGGCGGCGAGCTGGTCCGAGGAGCTGTGGCAGACCTGCAGCAGCGCGGTCACCGCGTCGCGCAGCCGGGCGACCGTGGCGGCAGTCTCCGGCGCGGCCGGCATCCCGGCGACGATCAGCTTGCGCAGCGCGACGTGGAAGGCCGACGACCCGTCGACGGCGGCGCCGGCGCGGCGCAGCCACTCGACCTCGCGCTCGAGCAGGCCGGGGTCGGTGAACGGGTTCCAGCTCTCGGGTGCCACCAGACCCGGCACGGAGTTCGCCCGGGCGGCGATCGCGGAGACCGCCGTCTGCACCCGCCACAGGTTCTCCACGAGCAGCGGGACGTCCCTGGGCCTCACCTTCGCGCCCGGTCGCAGGCAGGTGGCCAGCTGGTCGCGGACGGCGGTCAGTCGGCGCTTGCGCCCCCACCAGCCCGAGGCGGCCGCCGTCTGCGCGGACACGTAGATCTCGGCCAGGGGCAGGCCGAGGACCTCCGGCGTGGCGACGTCGAGGCCCGGGTGCCGGAAGGCGGTGAACGCCGCCACCTCGCCGAGGACCGCGCCGGTCGCCGTCGTCCACCGGCCGCTGAACGTCTCGTCCAGCACGTCCAGGCCCACGGGCGGCCCGGACAGCAGGTGCACCAGCGCGTCGAGGTCCTCCGGCGTGCGGGCGTGCCGCAGCACCCCGCCGAGCTCGGCGAAGGCGGCGGCCTCGCGCACCGCCGCGTCGACGGCGGACGCCGCCTCGCGGGCCGCGGGCAGGTCGATCTCCGGCGAGTCGACGAACGCCCAGGGGTGCCGCGGCGAGGGGCGGGTGAGGTCGGCGATGTCGGGCAGCAGGGCCAGCGCCCGCCGCACCGCGGTCAGCACCTCGGGCGGGGCGTCGGCCACGAACGGCAGCGGGACCGGCAGCGGCCGGACGTCGGTGCCGGCGGTCAGCTCGGCGGTGCGGGCGGTGTAGAGCGACAGCCCGGCGGCGTTCTCGGTGTGCAGCCGGTCGGCGTAGCGAGCCAGCTGCCGGCGGGCCGAGCGCAGCGTCTCGGAGTCGCCGGCCAGCCCCTGCTCGTCGACGGCGATCGCGTGCTCCAGCGCCAGCCGGACCTGCGCCCGCACCGTCGAGGCGCGCGAGCCCTTGTCGTGCAGGTCGAGGGCGAACATGCCCATGCCGACCGCGTCCAGCCGCCGGGCGACGACGTCGAGCGCCGCCCGCTTCTCGGCGACGAACAGCACCCGCTTGCCGTCGGCGACCGCCCGGGTGAGCAGGTTGGTGATGGTCTGCGACTTTCCCGTGCCGGGCGGGCCCTCGAGCACGAAGGTGCGCCCGGCGCCCGCCTCCGCGATCGCCCGCAGCTGCGAGGCGTCGGCGGCCACCGGCAGCCGGCCGGCCAGGTCGTCGAGGTCGACGTGCGCACCGGAGTCGCGGGCGGGGTCGAGGAAGGGCTCGGTCGGCTCGTGCACGAGGTGGTGCACCAGCGGGTTGGCCGCGAAGTCGCCCCAGTGCTCGTCGAGGTCCTTCCAGAGCCGGTACTTGGCGAACTGCAGGATCGCCAGGTCCGCCGTCGCCTCGACCCGGTAGGGCAGGCCGTGGCCGACCAGGCCGACCCGCATGGCCTCCAGCGCCCGCTCCAGCTCGGGGGTGCTCTCCGCGGTGTCGCTCAGCGCCGGGACGACCAGGCCGTGCACCTGGCGCAGCTTCTCCAGCAGGCAGTAGTTCGGGGTGCTCGAGCCCGACTCGTCCAGCGCCAGCCGGTAGGAGCCGGTGCGCCCGACCGGGGTGAGGACGACGGGCACCAGCAGCAGCGGGGAGCGCAGCGGCCGGCCGTCGAGCTCCCACACCAGCGAGCCCAGCGCCAGGTAGAGGTTGTTGGCGCCGGTCTCCTCCTGCACCGTCTTCGCCCGGTAGGCGAGGTTGCGCAGCCGGGGCAGGTAGCCGCCGGAGGTGACGTCGGCGTGCACCTCGCGCCGCTCCACCAGCAGCTCGGTCAGCTGCTCGGCCGGCAGCTCCCGGGCACTGGTGAGCCCGCGCTCCTGCTGGACGGCGGCCAGCCGGTCACCGGGCAGCAGGGTGAGCGGGGTGCCGTCGTGGACGAAGTTGTCCAGGATCGGCAGCGCGGTGTCCGGCACGGTGAGCGGCAGCCCGGCGCGGTCGCTGTAGTTGATCAGCCGGTTGCGCAGGCTCAGGTCGAGCAGCGCGCTCTTCCACTGCTGCACCCGGGGCGGCGCCTCGGGGCGGCTCGACTGCTGCGCGGGTGCCGGCCCGGCCGGGAACGCGGGGGCGCTGTGCTCGGCCGGCCGGTACTCGACGACCTGGAGCAGCCCCTCCGGCGTCCGCGCGCGGGCGGGCAGCGGGAGGATGCCGTCCCGCCGGGCGCGGTGGACGTCGGTGACGCCGAGGATCCGCTCGAGCTCGCCGGTGAGCCAGTCGGCGTAGGCCGGGCGGTGCAGGTCCTCGCCCGGGCGGCCGGAGCCGGTGAGCAGCGTTGTCTCCACCAGGCCGATCAGCCCGAGGTCGACCAGGTTGACCAGCGGCGCGGCGTCGGTGGTGGCGGCGCTCTCGGAGCTGCGCTCCTCCCGCCAGTACCCCAGGAACGCGTGCGCTCCGGCGGTCCGGCCGCCGGTGCCCTCGGTGAGCCACAGCAGCGGCCGGATGCCGGCCTGCTCGCACGCGGCGGCGAGCAGGACGACGGTGTCCAGCGGCGTGCCCACCCGCCAGGTGAGGACGTCGCCGGGCGAGCGCACCTGCTGGCCGAGGTCGGTCCAGCTGGCCGGCGGCTCGGAGTAGCGGATGCCCCGGCGCCGGAGGGCCTCGGCGAGCGCCTGCACGACCTCGTCCACCCGCTCGGGGGTGGCCGCATAGCCGACCATCGCGCCGCTGCCGGTCGTCTCCTCGAGCACCTCGGCGGCCTCGGCGACCAGCCCGGTGACCGCCGGGTGGTTGGGCAGCACGTGCGCGGCGAGCATCTCCAGCGCCAGCGGCAGGGGAGTGGCCAGCCACTGGTTGGCCGCGAGCACCTGCACCGGCGCGGTGGTCTCCCCGAGCAGCTCGCCGTCGAGCTCGACCTCGACGTCGACCACGCCGGGGCGCTGCTCCTCGACCTGCAGCATCGCGGCCGGGTCCATGACCAGGCCGATGCCGGTGAGCACCGTGGTGCGGCCCGCGTCGACGTCGGCCAGCAGCTCGACGGTCTGCGCGATCGGCCCTTCGGCGTCGCGCACCGACAGGCGCACGGTGACCCCGCGCAGCGTGCGGTCGGCCGTCAGCGCCAGCCGGGAGACGACCGGCAGCCGGTTGTGCGCCAGCGCGTAGCTGAGCACCGGGGTCGAGGTGAGGTCGATGGAGACGACCGCGGCCGGCGCGACGACATCACCGAGCTCGATGTCGGCAGTGGTCTCCATGGCACCTGTCTACCGGTTCGGACGGACTGGTCCGCCCAAGGTCCCCGACGGGTGGGGCGGATGTGACGGGTGCGCTCGATCGTTGCCCGGGATCACACGCCGGACCCCGTCCGGTGGTTCCGGCGGCACGGGATCCTGCCGATGGGCCCCGGCCGGGATGCCTTCCGCCGCGCTCGGTCCGTCTCTGCCCGGCCGTGCCGGGCAGAGACGGACCGTCCGGGTACCTCACCCCGGTCGGGCCGGGTGGGTCGGCCCGGGCCGCCCCGGGGGTCGGCCGCCACCGGTACCGCGGCCGGGTGGACGGCCCGCCCGGCGGGGCGGGTCAGCGGAAGCGCTGCTCCAGCTCCTGGATCTCGGGCAGGCCCACCAGGTCGGTGAACTCGCCGAACGTCGGCACCGCGTCCAGTGCCGCGGTGGGGACGCCGTCCCGCTTGAGCACGTCCAGCAGCGAGCGCATGCCCGCGGTCGCCGCGAGCAGCGTGCCGATCGGGTAGATGACCAGCGAGAAGCCCAGTTCGGTCATCCGCGCGTAGGTCAGCGGCGGGGTCTTCCCGCCCTCGGCCCAGTTGAAGACCAGGGGAGCGGTGCCGCGCAGCTCCTCGGCCACCCGCGCGATGTCCTCCTCCGACGTCGGCGCCTCGACGAAGAGGATGTCCGCGCCGGCCTCGGCGAAGGCGCGCGCCCGGGCGATCGCGTCGTCCACCCCGGAGACGGCGACGGCGTCGGTGCGGGCGATGACCAGCAGATCGGGGTCGCGCCGGGCGGTCACCGCGGCCCGGATCTTGCCGACCATCTCGTCGGTGCCGATGACCGCCTTGCCGGTCATGTGCCCGCACTTCTTGGGCGAGACCTGGTCCTCCAGCTGGAGCGCGGCGACGCCGGCCTGCTCGTACAGCTGCACGGTGCGGACGACGTTCACCGCGTTGCCGTAGCCGGTGTCGGCGTCGGCGATCACCGGGACGTCGACGGCGGAGACGATGCGCCGGGCGTTGTCGACCATCTCCGACCCGGTCAGCAGCCCCACGTCGGGCCGGCCGATCAGCGACGCCGTCGTCCCGAAGCCGGTCATGTACACGGCGCCGAACCCGGCCTGCTCGACCAACCGCGCGGAGAGCGCGTCGTAGGCGCCGGGCGCGATGAGCGGCTCCGGCCCGGCCAGCAGTTCGCGCAGCCGTGCCCTCGGTGCCCGTTCGTTGCTCAGCAGCTCGGCCACGTCGCCTCCTCGTTGTATGCAGAAACCCGGAATTTACCGGCAGGCATTGCCTCCCGGAACTGGGCGCCTCTAGGTTTGCACACAATCCACGAGGGAGTGTGACCGGTGACACGATCCGCGACGTCGGCCGAGCGGGTGCTCCAAGAGCTCCGCGAGCTGATCCTCGCCGGTGCCCTCGCCCCCGGTGCGCGGCTCGGTGAGGTGGAGCTGGCCGAGCGGCTGGGCGTCAGCCGCACCCCGGTCCGCGAGGCGCTCACCCGGCTGGCCGCCGAGGGTCTGGTCGAGGTCGTGCCCAACCGCGGCGCCCGCGTCGCCACCTGGACCGTCGCCGAGCTGGAGGGCGTCTTCGACCTCCGGCTCTCCTTGGAGCCGCAGCTCACCGGCGCCGCCGTGCCCAACGCGAGCCCGCGCGACGTCGAGGAGCTCGACGAGCTGGCCCGCCGGATGCTCGCCGTCGGCAGCCCGGGGCCCGGGCAGAACCTCGACGCCCTGGTCCCGCTCAACCGCGCCTTCCACGACCGGCTGGTCGCCCTCGCCGGGCACCCGACGCTCGCGGCCGCGCTCGCCGCCGCCATCCACCCGCCGATCGTGCGGCGCAACTTCCACGCCTACGACGCCGAGTCGCTGCGCCGCAGCCTCGCCCACCACCTGGAGATGGTCGCCGCGCTGCGCGCCGGCGACGCCGGGTGGGCCCGCGCGGTGATGACCGCGCACATCTGCAACGCCCGGGCCGTGATGGTCCGGGCCGCGACCGAGCGGACCGCCCGCGCAGCGACCGGCCCGCACCCCCAGGAGAAGGAGGCCTCATGAGCTACCGGCTCGGAGTCGACGTCGGAGGCACGTTCACCGACGTCCTGCTGGTCGAGGAGGGGACCGGCAGCACCTGGCGTGCCAAGACCGCCTCCACCCCGGCCGACCAGGCCGTGGGCGTCCTCACCGGCGTGGCCAAGGTCTGCGCCGAGGCGGGCATCGAGCTCGCCGAGGTCGCGCAGGTGCTGCACGGCACCACGGTGGCGACCAACGCCATCCTGGAGGGCAAGGGCGCCCGCGTCGGCCTGGTGACCACCCGGGGCTTCCGCCAGGTGCTCCAGATCGCCCGCTCCTTCGTGCCCGGCGGGCTGGCCGGCTGGATCATCTGGCCCAAGCCCGAGCCGCTGGCCGCGCTGGAGAACACCGTCGAGATCGACGAGCGGATCGCCAGCGACGGCCGGGTGATCCGCGAGCTGGACGAGGCCGACGTCCGGGCCCAGCTCGCCACGCTCCAGGACGCCGGCATCCAGGCGCTCGCGGTCAGCCTGATCAACTCCTTCGCCGACCCCGCCCACGAGCGGCGGGTCGCCGCGATCGCCGCCGAGCTGCTGCCCGGCATCCCGGTCTCGCTCTCCTCCGACGTGCTGCCCGAGCTGCGCGAGTACGAGCGCACGCTGACCACGGTGGCCAACGGCTACGTGCAGCCGCAGGTGCAGAAGTACGTGCAGAACCTCGCCGGGCGGCTCCGCGAGGGCGGCGTCGCCGGTGAGCTGGCCATCCTGCGCAGCGACGGCGGGCTCTCCTCGGCCGCCAAGGCGATCGACTCCCCGGTGACGCTGCTGCTCTCGGGCCCCGCGGGCGGGGTGACCGGCGCGGTGTGGGCCGCCGAGCAGGCCGGCCACCGCGACGTGATCACCTTCGACATGGGCGGGACGTCGACCGACGTGGGGCTGGTCCAGGACCTGAGCCCGCGGATCGGCCGGGAGACGAAGGTGGGGGACCTCGTCGTCCGGTCCTCGAGCGTCGACGTCCGCACGGTCGGTGCCGGTGGCGGATCCATCGCCCACGTCCCGGAGCTCACGAAGGCGCTGCGCGTGGGCCCGCAGTCGGCGGGCGCCGACCCGGGCCCCGCCGCCTACGGCAAGGGCGGTGCCGACCCCACGGTGACCGACGCCAACGTCGTGCTCGGCCACCTGCCCACCTCCCTGGCCGGCGGCGAGATCACCCTCGACGTCGAGGCCGCGCGGGCCGCGGTCGCCACGGTGGCCGAGGCGATGGGGCTGGAGTCGGTGGAGGCCGCGGCCGCGGGGATCATCGACATCGTCAACGAGAACATGCTCGGCGGCCTCCGGCTGGTCTCGGTCCAGCAGGGCTTCGACCCCCGCGACTTCGCGCTGGTCGCCTTCGGTGGCGCCGGCCCGCTGCACGCGAACGCCCTCGGGAAGCTCACCGGCGCCTGGCCGGTGATCGTGCCGCCCGCCCCAGGCATCCTCAACGCCCTCGGCGACGCCACCACCAGCCGTCGCGACGAGTCGGCGCGGACGGTGCTGCGCCGGTTCGCCGAGCTCTCCGGCGACGACGTCGTCGGGATCCTGCGCGGCCTCGCCGAGGACGCCGGCCGGCGGCTCTCCGAGCAGGGCCTGCCGGCCGAGGAGCAGACCGTCGGCTACCAGGTCGACGTCCGGTACCACGGGCAGGGCTTCGAGATCCCGGTCGACGTCGACCCGGCCTCGCTGGACGACACCGACGGGGCGCTGGACACCGTGGCCCGCACGTTCGACGCCGAGCACGAACGGCTGTTCGGCTTCCTGCTCGACGTCGACCACGAGATCGTCAACGCCCGCGCCACGGTCACCGGGCCGAAGCCGGACGTCGCGCCGGTGACCCTGCCCGAGGGGGACGGCGACCCGGCCGGCGCCCTGGTCCAGGACCACTCGATCTACGTCGGTGGCGAGCACCTGCCCGCCGGCGTCTACGACCGGGCGAAGCTGCGCGCCGGTGACGTGGTGACCGGTCCCGCGATCGTCACCGAGATGGACTCCACCACCCTCGTCCTGCCGGGCCACGTCGCCACCGTGCACCCGGCCGGCAGCCTGCTGATCACCCCCCTGGAGGGCTGAGCCATGGCGACGATCGTCGAGACCGCGACCGGCACGATCGAGAAGGGCGAGGTCGACCCGGTCACCCTCGACCTCATCGAGAACGGGCTGCGCAACGCCCGCTTCGAGATGGACGAGGTGCTGTTCCGGACGGCGCTGAGCCCTGGCATCCGCGAGCAGCACGACGAGTTCCCGCTGATCGCCGACCCCGACGGGAAGATGGTGGTCGGCCAGTTCGGCCTGTCCATCCCGGACTTCCTCGAGGGCTTCTCCGACACCGTCGAGGAGGGCGACGTCCTGCTGACCTCGGACCCGTACTCGTGCGGCGCCGCGATCAGCCACGCCAACGACTGGCTGGTCGTCGTCCCGATCTTCCACGAGGGCCGGTTGGTCGGGTGGTCGTCGATGTTCGGGCACATGTCCGACGTCGGGGGCAAGACGCCGTCGTCGATGCCGACGGACGCCACCACCATCTTCGAGGAGGGCGTGATCATCCCGCCCTTCAAGCTCTACCGGGCGGGGGTGCGCAACGAGGACGCGCTGCGCATCGTGCTCAACCAGGTGCGCAAGCCCGACTGGAACCGCGCGGACCTCAACGGGCTGGTGGCCGCCTGCCGCACCGCCGCGCGCCGGGTGGGGGAGATGTGCGAGCGGTTCGGCACCGGGACCTACCTCTCGGCGCTGGACGCGCTGCTGCAGCGCAACTACGACGCGATGAAGGTGCTGCTGTCGGCGGTGTTCGAGGAGGGCCGCACGCTCTCGTTCACCGACTACATCTGCGACGACGGCGTGGGCTACGGCCCCTACGAGCTGACGATGTCGCTCACCCGCACCGGCGACAAGGTGCACATCGACTTCACCGGTTCCTCGCCGCAGGCGGTCGGGCCGATCAACTACTTCATCAACGAGAACCTGACCCGGATGTTCTTCGGGATCTACATGATCACCGTGGCCGATCCGCAGATCCTCTGGAACGACGGCTTCTACCCGCTCGTCGACGTCACGATCCCCGAGGGCTCCTACTGGCGGCCGAAGTTCCCCGCCGCGCTCAACGGCCGCAACCACGGCATCGGCCGGGTCTTCGACCTCTTCGGCGGGCTGCTCGGCCAGACCAACCCCGCGCTGCTCAACGCCGCGGGGTTCTCCTCCTCCCCGCACTTCATGTACTCCGGCAACTACTCCTCCGGTGAGCGGAAGGGGGAGTGGTTCCAGCTGTACTCGATCGGCTTCGGCGGCATCCCCGGCCGGCCGCTGGGCGACGGTCCCGACGGCCACTCGCTGTGGCCGAGCTTCACCAACATCCCGTGCGAGTACCTGGAGTCCTACTACCCGCTGCGGATCGAGCAGTGGGTGACCGTGCCGGACACCGGCGGCGCCGGCCTGCACCGCGGCGGCAACGGCGTCGACGTCACCTACGTCTTCGAGGAGCCGGGCACGATCGCCATCCACGACGACCGCTGGCTGACCTACCCCTGGGGCGTCAACGGCGGGCACCCGGGCACCCGCGGGACGAAGTGGCTGGAGCGCGCCGACGGCACCCGCTCGGTGCTGCCCAGCAAGTGCCACGACGTCCCGGTGCAGCCTGGGGACGTGCTGCACTTCGTCACCTGGGGCGGCGGCGGCTGGGGGGACCCCCTGGAACGCGACCCCGCGCTGGTCGGGCTGGAGGTGCGCCGCGGCCTGGTCACCCCGGAGGGGGCGCGCCGCTACGGCGTCGTGGTCGGCGCGGACGGAACGGTGGACGAGCCGGCGACGCAGGCGCTGCGGGAGCAGCTGCGCGCGGACCGCCCGGCCGAGCTGCCGGTGTTCGACATGGGGCCGCCGATCGAGGAGCTGCTGGCCCGGTGCGAGGAGGAGACGGGGTTGCCCGCTCCGCAGCGGCCGGTGTGGGCGGCCGGGTGAGCGAGCCGGAGCCCGTGCCCGGGCCGCACGGGTCGGCGTTCTCCGGCCGGGTCGGCTGGGGGACGCGGCCCGCGGTGCTGGTCATCGACCTGGTGCGGGCCTACACCGAGCCGGCGGGTCCCTTCGCGCTGCCCGAACCGGCGACGGCGGTCGCGGCGGTCACCGCGCTCGTGGACGCCGCCCGCGCCGCCGGTCACCCGGTGTTGTGGACCGGGGTCCGGTACGGCGCCGACCTGGCCGACGGCGGGTTGTTCGTCCGCAAGGTGCCGGCGCTGGCCGCGTTCGCCGCCGGGGCCGAGGGGAACTGGGGGGACTTCGCGCTGGAGCCGGCGCCGGGGGAGCCGGTGCTGCTCAAGCAGTACGCGTCGGCGTTCTTCGGCACCCCGCTGGCGAGCACCCTGCGCACGCTCGGCGTGGACACCCTGGTCATCGGCGGGGTGTCCACGTCGGGCTGCGTCCGGGCCACCGCGATGGACGCGCTCAACAGCGGCTTCCGGCCGCAGGTGGTGCGCGAGGCCTGCGCCGACCGCACCGAGCAGGTGCACGCGGCCAACCTCGCCGACCTGGACGCCAAGTACGCCGACGTGGTCGAACTCGCCGAGGCGCTCGCCCGGCTCGACGAGTCGGATGCTGAACGCAACCGTTCGTGACAGTCGAGTAACAGCTCGTCACTCGCGCCCGATCGGCTGTCCCGCCGGGGGCGATGCCTGCGAGGGTCGGCCCGTCCGTGTCCGAGGACCACGAGGAGTCGTCATGAACTGCGCGCACTGCGGAGCCGTGCACCAGCGAGGCCGTTACTGCGTCGGCTGCGGCAAGACCCTGCCGCCGTCCCCGCTGCCGCCCCGCCCGGTCCGGCTGGCCCCGCGCCCGCCGTACGAGGTCAGCGACGACATGACCCAGCCGGTGCTGCGCTTCGACGTCCACCCGCGGCGGGCGCCCGCGGCGGAGCAGGTGCCGGCGGAGGTCGGCTGACCCGCGTTCCGGGCCTGGTCACCCGAAAGGGTGACCAGGCTCACTGCTAGCAATCTGCTTGCAGTTGTTAGCACTCCGGGGATGCGGGGCATGTACGAGACCGTCAGGTCACCCCGATCTCTGGAGCTGTTTCCCTTGACCGACAACACCAAGATGATCAACCAGCTGCGCGCCCTCGTCCTGCTCACGCAGACCGAGGAGCAGGTCGCACGCACCCGCATCTCCCAGGCCCGCACCGACGCCGTGCGCCGGGAGCTCACCGAGAACGCCGACAACGCCGCCGCCCGCACCATCGAGATCACCGAGCAGCTGCGCTCGCTCGGTGGCGTGCCGGACGTCGTGACCCCGGCCATCGGCCGGCTCTCCGCGGTGCTGAAGGCCACCTTCGAGCAGGCCGCCCCGCTCGAGGAGGCCCTCCTCACCGACCTGCAGCTCGAGCACCAGCTGCTCGACCGCGCCACCTACCTGAAGGTGCTCGCCGAGACGGCCGGCCAGGTCAAGACCCAGAAGCTGGCCGAGAAGCTGATCGACGCCCACAAGGCCACCGTCGAGTGGCTGACCGTCGTGCTGGCCGAGGAGGCCCTCGGTGGCCCCGCCGCCCTGCAGGCCACCCCGGTGCAGAAGGTGGCCGGTGGCGTCGCCCGCGCGGTCAACGCGCCGGTCCGCTTCTGGGCGAACACGGTCAACAACGCCGTCGACACGGTGCGCCACGCCGGCGAGGAGACCTCCGACCGGTTCTCCGCCGTGGGTGACCGGGCGTCCGCCCTCACCGACGCCGTGCGCGAGACCCTCACCGTCGGCCGCGCCGCCTCCCTGCGCCGCGCCGAGCGGATCGCCCAGCGCGACGGCAACAAGGACGCCGCCCAGGTCGCTCGCGAGGCCCGCGAGGAGCTCGGTGACGTGACCGCCGACGAGCTGCCGATCAAGGGCTACGACTCGCTGTCGGTGCAGGACGCCGTCAAGGCGATCAAGCAGCTCAAGACGCCGCACGACATCAACGTGATCATCCGCTACGAGGAGACCCACAAGGCTCGGGCGAACGTGGTCAGCGCCGCGCAGACCCAGCTGGCCGCCCTGGCCAAGGAAGCGGTCGGCGTCACCAGCTGATCGCCGACCCCCGCGAGGGGGCCGCGAACGCGAAGGGCCCGCATCCCCACGGGGGTGCGGGCCCTCGGCGTGTGCCAGATCGCGCCACCGCCGGGTTTGGCGCGCCGACGACGAGGGGGAAGCTGCTACCCATGAGCATCACACCCGAGGCCCTCGAGGCGGAGTTCTCGCTGACGACGGCCGCGACCCGGCTGGACTTCCTCAGTCGCCGCGACAACGGCGACACCGCGCTCAACACCGTCCGGGACGACGAGGCCGACTCCTGGGCCGCCACCCTCCGCGACACCGGGACCCGGCTCGACGTCTACGAGTCGCTCGAGCTGCTCGCCCTCGGCGAGGTCGTGGCACGGAAGGCGCACGACAGCCAGCTGGTCGGCATCCGCGCCGCGCTGCGCGGCGGGGCGGGCTGGGAGGAGATCGCCGAGGCCCTGGGCGTGACCCCGGAGCAGGCCTGGGACTCGTTCAACGAGTCCGTCGCCCGCCAGCTCGACGCCGACGCCGCCGCGTCGGCCCGCGAGCTCGCCGGCACCCGCCCCGGCCGCTGACCGCGGGCGGTCAGCGCACCTCGACGCCCCTCCAGAAGGCGACCCGCCCGGTGATCTCCCGGGCGGCGTCCTTCGGCTCCGGGTAGTACCAGGCGGCGTCGGTGTTCACCTGACCGTCGGCCTCCAGGGTGAAGTACGAGGCGGTGCCCTTCCAGGGGCAGACCGTGTGGGTGTCCGAGGGGCGCAGGACGTCGTCGCGGACGGCGTCGCGCGGGAAGTACGCGTTGCCCTCGACGGTGACGATGTCGTCGGACTCGGCGACGACGATCCCGTTCCAGGTGGCAGTGGTCATGGCCCGATCGTCCTCGCCCGTGCCGTCCCGCGCCGCCCGGAGATGCCGGTTCCCGGGCGTGGCCCGCGGCCGACCGGGGCATGGAACGCCGGAGGCGACCGTCCGGTCGCCTCCCCGTTCCGGACCCAGGAGGCTGCACGCGATGGCGCACCCCCACGACGACCGTGACCACGACCCGGCGAACGACGAGGGGACGCCGAAGGGCCGCCGGCTCGGCCGGATCCTGATCCCGCTCGGGATCCTGCTGGTCCTGGCGGCGATCTTCACCTACATCCTCGTGGTCGCCCAGAGCGGGGCCGAGGACGACAGCACGGTCTACGACACCGAGAGCGTGGCGGCCTTGGCCGTCCTCGCGGTGCCGAGTCCGGTCTGACGGCGGAGCCGGGGGCGGGTTCAGCGCTCCAGCAGCGCGAAGGTCGCGACCGCGTGGGCGAGCGCCCGGCCCTCCTGCTCGACGTCCGCCTCGCACACGGTCAGGTGCTCGCCACGGGTGCGCAGGCGGGCGGTGACCTCCAGCGGTCCGGGCTTCCCCGGCCGCAGGTAGGTGACCGTGAGCTGGCTGGTGGCGGGTACCTCGCCGTCGCCGGTGGTGGTGCGCACTGCCTGCCCCATGGCCGTGTCGACCAGCGTGGCCAGCACCCCGCCGTGCAGCGTGCCGGCCGGGTTGAGGTGCTCGTCGGTCACCTCGAAGGTCATCCGCGCCGCACCGTCCTCGGCCGACTCGGGGTGCGCCCCCAGCCGGCCGGCGAACCCACCCGTGCTCTCGTCGTCGCTCATGGCCCGCCCCTACCCCCGCCGTCGGCCGGGCACGCCCGGCAGAGCCGGGGCGGCCGGGGCGCGTGGGGCGGGCGCAGCGGTCCGCCGCCGACCAGTGGTCGTCCGGGCTGCCCGGGCGCACGGATCGGCGCCCGGGTGCGACAAGATCGCGGACGACGCACGACTCCCCGCAACGCACAGGAGCACCCATGAGCCACCCCGGATCCGACGGCACGCCGGAGGGCCAGCAGCCGGGCCGGTCCGGTCCCCACGGCCAGCAGCCGGTCCAGCCGGGCCGGTCCGATTACTACGGCCAGCAGCCCGGCCAGCCCGACCCCTACCAGCCGTTCGACCAGCAGCCGGGGCAGCCTGGTCAGCCGGCCGGCGGCTGGGTGCCGCCGCAGGGCGGGGCCACGCCCACGGGGGAGCCGGAGAAGAGGGGCGGCGTCGCCCGGAAGGTGCTGCTCGCCGTGGGCGGGGTCCTGGTCGTCCTCGTCGTGGTCGGTCTCCTCGTCAGCATGCTGGGCGCAGGTGAGCCGGAGGTCGGGGACTGCGTGCTGAACCCCACCGGCGAGGAGGTCGAGATCGTCGACTGCGGGTCGGCCGAGGCCGAGGCGCGGATCGTGGGCATCGACGAGCAGGAGATCGACTACACCGAGTTCGCGAAGCCGGAGACGATCGTGTGTGCCGACTTCCCCGAGGCGCTCAACGCCATCTGGGTCGGGGCCGACCAGGAGGAGCCCGGCACGATCTACTGCGCCGAGCCGGTCTGACCGGTCGATGCGCACGGGTGCCCCGCGGGTCCGCCGGCGGGGCACCCGCCGTGCCGGGGCTGCTCAGGTGCCCGGCGCACCGGCCCCGGCAGGGGCTCCGGCGTCCCGACGCTCGCTCTCGCGGCGGTCGAGGAAGTAGGCCCCGAGCGCGCCGGCGACGGTGGCGAACACCGCCACCGAATAGGTGGCCAGGACGATGTCGAGCACCCGCGCGAGCCCGCCCCCGGCCGTCAGCGGCTGGCCGCTGACGGTGGCCAGCGCGGCGTCGTAGAGCGCCGTCCCGTAGGAGTCGTAGGCACCGAGCACGTAGAGCAGCTGGCTCACGCCCAGCACCACCACGACCGTCACCGCGCCGAGCCAGCCGATCCGCCCGCTGAGCAGCCGGCCGGCCGAGCGGGACCCGCGGACGGCGGCCGAGACCACCCCGCCGACGCGCGCGGCCCGCAGCAGGGTGAGCGCGCGGGCGAACCGCAGGAACGGGATCGCGAGGAAGATCAGCTGCCACCAGTTGCGGGTCCAGAACCGCCGCTGGTCGCGGGCGGTGACCGCCCGGTGGGCGAACTCGGCGACGAAAACTGCCCACATCACCCAGCCGGTGATGCTCAGGGTGGTCACCAGCCACGGCTCGCGCGCGAGCGACTGGCCGAGGACGACCAGGACGAACACCAGCCCCAGCGCTCCCATCGGCTTGTCCAGCCGCCGGGCGAGGCCCTCCTTCTCCGGGGCGTCGGGGGCCTCCGGGACCTGCTGGGCGCGGTCGCCGGGCGCGGGTTGCTGCTGCATCTGCAGCGCCTACCCAGTTCTGGTCGACCATCCCCGGGAGCCCGTCCGGGAGCGGTGCGGCCTCAGGGCAGGCGGTCGGCCAGCTGCCGGGCGACCGCGACGGCGGCGGGGGGCACCGGGCCGCCGGCCGCCGCGCGGAGCCAGGCGGCGAGCGGAGCGGCGAGCGCGGGGGAGAGCGCGGCGATCCACGCGGCGCTGCGGGCGCGCGCCTCCGCGACGTGCTCGGTCCCGCCGTCCTCGTCGTGGGCGACGACCTCGGGCCGGCTGGCCAGCAGCCCGCCGAGCCGCCAGTCCCCGGGGGTGGTGCGCGCGGCCAGGGCGTCGAGCCGGTCGGCCGCCTCCCGCAGCAGGGCGGCGTCGGCACCGGGAGGCGGGCCCGCCGCGGCGCGGGCTCCGGGGCGTGTCATGTCGTCCGTTGTAGCGCACGGCGCGACCGGGGGGGTGCGCTCGGCGGAGTAGGCCCGGGCATGCTTAGGTGTGCCTCACCTATCTGCTGGAGGACTTCCGTGACCAGGCTCGGGCGCGCGACCGTCGGCGTCGTCTCCACCCTCACCCTCGCGTCGTCGCTGGCCGCCTGCGGCTCCGACGCCGACACGCTCACCGTCTACAGCGCCCAGCACGAGAGCCTGGTGCGCACGATGCTCGAGGACTTCACCCAGGAGACGGGCATCGAGCTGGAGTTCCGCGACGCCAACGACTCGGAGCTGGCCAACCAGATCATCGAGGAGGGCGAGGCCTCGCCGGCCGACGTCTTCCTCACCGAGAACAGCCCGGCCATCTCCGCCGTGGACGAGGCCGGCCTCCTCGCGCCGCTGGAGGAGGAGGCGCTGTCCCAGGTCGACGAGCAGTACCGGCCGTCCTCGGGCAACTGGGTCGGCTTCGCCGCCCGCTCGACCGCGCTGATCTACAACCCGGCGGAGATCACCGAGGCCGAGCTCCCGGCCTCGATGCTCGACCTCGCCGACCCGGCGTGGGAGGGGCGGGTGGGCATCGCGGCCGGAGGGGCGGACTTCCAGGCGATCGTCAGCGCGGTCCTGGAGCTGGCGGGCGAGGAGGCGACCCGGGAGTGGCTCGCCGGCCTGGAGCGCAACGCCGAGATCTACGCGAGCAACACCGCGATCATGAAGGCCGTCGACGAGGGCGAGGTCCCGGTCGGCATCACGTACCACTACTACTGGTTCCGCGACCGGGCCCAGAACGGGCTGATCGGCGACGACGCCGCGCTGCACTACTTCCGCAACCAGGACCCGGGCGCCTTCCTCAGCGTCTCCGGCGCCGGGGTGCTCGCCTCCTCGGACCAGCCCGAGCAGGCGCAGCAGCTGGTCGCGTACCTCACCAGCCGCGCGGCCCAGGAGCGGCTGGCCGACAGCAGCGCGCTCGAGTACGCCGTCGGTACCGGCGTCCCCTCCGCCGAGGCGCTGCCGCCGTTGGCGGACCTGCAGGCGCCCGACGTCGACCCGGGGTCGCTCAACGCCCCCCAGGTCACCGAGCTGATGCAGGAAGTGGGCCTGCTCTGACCCCGCCCGCGCTCCGCGTCCCGGGCCCCGGAGCGCCGGCCCCGCCGGCGGTCCGGGGCTCCGGCGCGTCCGCGGGCCGGGGAGGGCGACCGCTGCGGCGGTCGCCGGTCACCCTCGCGCTGGCCGCCTGCGTCGCCGCCCTGGCCCTCCTGCCCCTGGTCCACATCGCCGGGTACACCCTCGACGTCGGCTGGTCGGGCATCCGCGAGCTGGTGTTCCGGCCGCGGGTCGCCGAGCTGCTCTGGAACACCGTCCGCCTGGCCGTCGGCACGGTCGCGGTCTGCGCGGCCCTGGGCGTCGGTGCGGCCTGGCTGGTGGCGCGCTCGTCGGTACCCGGCCGGCGGCTGTGGCACGTGCTGCTGGTCGCGCCGCTGGCCGTGCCGGCGTTCGTGAACAGCTTCGCCTGGATCTCGCTGCTGCCCGGGCTGGACACCTACGCGGGCGCGCTGCTGGTCGTCTCGCTGTCCTACTTCCCGTTCGTCTACCTGCCCGTGGTGGCCGCCTTCCGCGGCCTGGACCCGGCCCTGGAGGAGACGGCCCGCGGGCTGGGGCTGTCCGGGTGGGCGGTCTTCCGGCGGGTGCAGCTGCCGCAGCTCCGCGTGGCCCTGCTGGGCGGCGGCCTGCTCGTGGCGCTGCACGTGCTGGCCGAGTTCGGGGCGCTGCAGATGCTGCGCTACCCGACCTTCACCACCGCCATCTACGACCAGTACCGGGCCACCTTCAACGGCCCGGCGGCGACCATGCTGGCCGGCGTCCTCATCCTGCTGTGCCTGCTCCTGCTGCTGGCCGAGGTCCGGTTGCGGGGGCACCGCGGATACGCCGGCAGCGGCCGCGGCGCGGCCCGCCCGGTCCGGCCGGTGGCGCTGGGAGCGCTCGCCCCGCCCGCCCTGCTGGCGCTCGCCGGGCTCGTCGGCCTGGCGCTGCTGGTCCCGCTGGGTGCGCTGGCCTACTGGCTGGCCGGAAGTGCGTCGGCCGGCCTCGACTGGGGGGACCTCGCCGCGACGACCGGGACCACGCTCGCCCTGGCCGCCGCCGCGGCCGTGGCCACCACGGCGATGGCCCTGCCGACCGGCTGGCTGGCGGTCCGCGCCCGGGGGCGCACGGCGACGCTCCTGGAGAGGGCGACGTACCTGGGCAGCTCGCTCCCCGGCATCGTCGTCGCGCTGGCCCTGGTGACGCTGAGCATCCGGGTCACCCCGTGGCTCTACCAGACGGTCCCGGTGCTGCTGGCCGCCTACGCGATCCTCTTCCTGCCCCGCGCCATCGTGACCGTCCGCGCGGCGGTCGAGCAGTCCCCACCCCTCTTCCACGACGTCGCCGCCTCCCTGGGGTCGTCCGGCGTCGACCGGCTGCGCCGGATCACCCTGCCGCTGCTCGCGCCCGGCCTGGGCGCGGGCGCGGCCCTGGTCTTCCTCGCGGTGGTCACCGAGCTCACCGCCACCCTGCTGCTCGCCCCCACCGGGACGGCCACCCTCGCCACCGCGTTCTGGTCGGCGAGCAGCGCGCTCGAGTACGGCGCCGCCGCCCCGTACGCGGCCGTGATGGTGCTCCTCTCCGCCCCGGCCACCGTGCTGCTGTCCCGCGACACCCGACGAGGTCTGACCCCATGAGCGTGCTCACCGTGACCGGCCTGACCAAGGCGTTCGGCGCCACACCGGTCCTCACCGGCGTGGACCTGCACGTACCGGCCGGCGGGTTCACCGCCCTGCTCGGCCCCTCGGGCTGCGGCAAGACGACGCTGCTGCGGCTCGTCGCCGGCTTCGACGACCCCGACAGCGGCACCGTCGCCCTCGGCGACCGCGTCGTCGCCGGTGCCGGGCGGGGCGTGCCCGCCCAGCACCGGGGCATCGGCTTCGTGCCGCAGGAGGGCGGGCTGTTCCCGCACCTGAGCGTCGCCGGCAACGTCACCTTCGGGCTGCCCCGCCGGCGGCGCGCCGATCGCGGACGGGTGGCCGAGCTGCTGGCCCTGGTGGGCCTGGACGCCGACCTGGCCGACCGGGCGCCGCACCAGCTCTCCGGCGGCCAGCAGCAGCGGGTGGCGCTCGCCCGTGCGCTGGCTCCCGAGCCCGCGCTCGTCCTGCTCGACGAGCCCTTCTCGTCCCTGGACGCCGCGCTGCGCGAGGACACCCGGCGGGCCGTCGTCGCGGCGCTCACCGCCGCCGGCGCGACCGCCGTGCTGGTCACCCACGACCAGGCCGAGGCGCTGTCGATGGCCGACCAGGTGGCGGTCCTGCGCGACGGGCGGCTGGTCCAGCTCACCGACCCGCGGACACTCTACCGGCGCCCGGCCGACCTGGACGTGGCCGCGTTCGTCGGCGAGTCGGTGGTCCTCGACGCCGAGATCCGGGACGGCAGCGCGCACTGCGTCCTGGGCGCGGTCCCGGTCGCGGAGGCGGTGGCCGACGGGCCGGCCCGGGTCCTGCTGCGGCCGGAGCAGCTGCGGCTGGGGCCGCCGCTCGCAGCCGGAGCCCGGGCGCGGGTGCGCGACGTGGACTTCTACGGGCACGACTCCCGCGTGTGGCTGACCTTGCCCGACGGCGCGACGGTGACCGCCCGGCTGGAGGGCGCGCAGCTGCCCGCGGTCGGGCAGGAGGTCACGATCGAGGTGGCCGGCGCCGCGCTGGCCTTCCCGGCCACCGGGCGTGCCGCCCGTGCCGTGCTCGCCGATCCGGCGCGCTGAGCCGACGCGCCGGGGGCCGGCGCCGTGGAGCAGGTTAGGAAAGCCTAAGCTACGTGCATGGACCTGTTCCTCTTCACCGTCGACCCGCAGTGGGGGCGCGACGTCGTGGCCGCCGGTGCGGCCGGGATCGTCATCGACTGGGAGCGGCGCGGCAAGCTGCGGCGCCAGGCGGGGGAGGGCACGCAGATCAACCAGGACGGCCCCGAGGACCTGACCCGGATGCGCGCGGCTACCCCGGGCCGCGTGCTCTGCCGGATCAACGGTTTCGGACCCTGGACCGCCGCCGAGGTGGCCGACGCGGTCGACCGCGGGGCCGACGAGCTGCTCCTGCCGATGGTGCGCGGCACGGAGGAGGTGGACCGGACCCTCGATCTCGTCGCGGGGCGCTGCGGCCTGGGCATCCTGGTCGAGACCCAGGACGCGGTCGACCGGGTGGCGCAGCTCGCCCTCCGGCCGCTCTCGCGGATCTACGTCGGCCTCAACGACCTGCGGATCGACCGCCGGTCCACCGAGCTGTTCGCCCCGCTCGTGGACGGCACGGTCGACGCGGTGCGCGCGCAGGTGCCCATGCACTTCGGCGTGGGCGGCCTCACCCTCCCGGGCCGGGGGTTCCCCGTCCCCGGTGACCTGCTGGCCGCGGAGCTGGTCCGGATCGACACCCGGTTCACGTTCCTGCGCCGCGCGTTCACCGCGGACATGGCCGGCCGCGACCCGTTCGTGGAGGTGCCGCGGCTGCTCGCCGGCCTCGACGAGCTGCGCCGGGCCGGCGCCGAGCGCGCAGCCGCGTCCCGCGAGGCCTTCGTCTCCGCCGTCACGGGCCTGGCGCAGGAGACCACGGCACGGGTGGCGCAGCCGGCGTGAGGGCGCTCGTGACCGGCGCCGGCGGGTTCGTCGGCCGGCACCTGGGAGCGCGGCTGGAGCGGGACGGTTGGCACGTCACCCGCCTGACCCGCCGCGACGTCGACCTGGCCGATCCGGTCGCCGGCGCGGCGGCGGTGCGGAACGCGCAGCCGGACGTCGTGTTCTCCCTCGCCGCCGGACGGGCGAAGGCCACGCCCGGGGAGCGCGCCGCCACGACGGCGGTCAACACCAGCCCGTGGCTGGTCGACGCGCTGCCCGACCGCTGCCGGGCCGTGGTCCGGCTCGGCTCCTCGACCGAGTACGCCGCCGCGCCGCAGCCGCTGGCCGAGGACGCGGCCCTCGAGCCCCGCGGCTTCTTCGGCGCCACCAAGGCCGCCGGCTCGCTGCTCCTGCAGGCGGCGGCGGCCGAGCGCGGGGTCCGGGCCGCCGTGCTCCGCGCCTTCCAGGTGTACGGGCCGGGCGACCACCCCACCCGCCTGGTCCCGGTCGTGATGTCCGCCGCCCGCGCCGGCGGCACGGTGGCCCTGCCCGCCCGGGTGAGCCGGCGCGACTGGGTGTGGGTGGGCGACGTCGTCGACGCCTGCGTCCGCGCGGCCGTCGACGACGACCTGGCCCCCGGCGTCGTGCTCAACATCGGCACCGGCGTGCAGACCAGCACGGAGGAGCTCGTGGCCACCGCCGAGCGGGTGACCGGCCGCCCGATCGCGACCGCGCCGGGCGCCCACCCCGGGCGCGGCTGGGACACCGCCGACTGGGTCTGCGACCCGGCGCGCGCCCGGCGGCTGCTGGGCTGGACCCCCACGGTCGACCTCGCGGAGGGCCTGGCCCGGACCTGGGCGGCCGGGTGACCGGCAGCGGGGGAGCGGGCCCCCGGGTGGCGGTCGTCGTCCCCGTCCACGGGAACGAGGCGACGCTCGGGGAGCTCGCGGACCGGCTGGGTGCGGCGCTCGCCGGCCGGCCGTGGCGGTTGCGGCTGGTCGTCGACGCCTCGCCGGACGACAGCCTCGTCGTGGCGCGCGACCTCGCCGCCCGGGACGCCCGGATCGCGGTCACCGGGCTGACCGTCAACGTCGGGCAGCACGCGGCGCTGGCGCGCGGGCTCGCCGAGGAGGCGTCCGCCGACGTCTGGGTGTGCCTGGACGCCGATCTGCAGGACCCGCCGCAGGCGGTGCCCCTGCTGCTCGACCGGCTGGCCGCCGGCGACGTGGCGGCGGTGTTCGCCGGGCGGCGCGGCCGCTACGAGTCCCCCCTGCGGCGGCTCACCGGCACGCTCCACCGGCGCGTGGCCGGCCGGCTGACCGGTCTGCCGCCGGACGCCGGGGCCTTCCTGGCCATGGGGCCGGCGGTGCGGGCCGCCGTCGTGGCCGCCGTGCAGGACCACGGGGCGCCGAGCGTGGTCCTCGCCGTCGGCCGCACCGGCCGGCCGGTGGCGAGCGTGCCCGTCGTGCGGGACCGGCGCCCGGTGGGGCGGTCGGCCTGGACGGCGCGCGCCCGGTTGCGGCAGTCGCTGCGGTCGCTGACCTGGGCGGCGCGCGGCCGGGGCTGACCCACGCGGTCAGCGGCTCCAGAGCTGGAGGACGAGGTCGGTCTTGTCCGCCGGGAACTCGTACTGGTCGATCATCCGCAGCCCGGCCGACCGGAGGATCGTGTCGTCGTCGGTGGGTTCGGGCTCCCCACCGAGCAGCCGGCGCACCACCCACACCCGGTCCTCGCCCGGCGGCGCGTCGGCCGGGGGGAGGACGACGTCCGGGCGCAGCTGGGGAGCCTGGGTGCGGACGTAGTGGTCGAGGCCGGTGGCCGACCGCTGGTCGGCGGCGACGACGGGTTCGCCGCGTTCGTGCACGTCGGCCAGCACCGCGACCAGGTCGTCGGCCCGCTCGCGCGGGCCGCGGTCGGCGAGCGGGGCGGAGGCGAGCAGGGAGCAGCCGAGCAGGAGCGCGCCCACCGGGACCCGCGCCGGCCGGGGCAGCGCCATCGCGCCGGCCGCCGCCAGCACGCCCAGGCCCAGGAGCCCGGCCAGCAGGTAGCGGGGCAGGAACACCGGCCGCACCAGCTCGGCGGCCACCAGCAGCAGCAGGGGCACGACCAGCCAGCAGGCGCCGACCACCCGGGCACCGGCCGCGCGGAACGCCCCCACCACGGCCAGCCCCAGCCCGAGGTAGAGCAGCGGGGTGCGTCCCCCGGCCCACGCCTCGGCGGCGAGCGCGACCAGCCGGCCGTCGGTGTCGCGCAGGTGCTCGGCGTTCCGGGCGCCCGTCCCGTTCAGGACCGCGAGCCCCACGAAGCCCACGGCCGGCAGGGCGGCCAGCGCCCCGGTGAGCACGACCGGCAGGGCCCGCCGTCCCCGGAGCAGCACCGCGGCGGCGACGAAGGCCGCGAGCACGGTGACCGCGTACCAGTGCGCCAGCCCCATGCCCGCCCCGGCGAGACCGAACAGCGGCAGGCCGCGGGGCGGCTCCTGCAGCCAGCGGACCAGCCCGAGCGCGGTCGCCCCGGTGACCAGCACGGCCAGCCCGTAGCTGCGGGCCTCGACCGACTGCTCGAGCACCAGCGGGTTGGCCGCGAGCACCAGCCCCGCCAGCACCCCGGTGCCCCGGCCGGCGAGCCGGGTCAGCGCCCGGGTGGTCAGCGAGAGGCCGCCCGCCGTCGCCAGGAGGGAGAGCACGCGGAGCGAGGTGTCCCCGCCCAGGCCCGGCACGGAGGTCCACAGGTGCGTGACCAGGTAGTACGGGGCGTTGTAGGACGGCGGCACGCCGGCCAGGTAGCTGGTGGTCCCCTCGCCGCGGGTGATCGCGGTGAGGATGTCGCCCAGCGGCAGCCGGGCCACCTCGGCGGTGAACAGCTCGTCGAACCACAGGCCGTGGCCCGGGCGCAGCAGCCAGCCCCCGAGGAGGGCGACGAGCAGCGCGGGCAGCAGTTCCACCGGCGACCAGCGGGGCGGCGCCGCGGTGCCCCGGTCCCGGCCGCCCGGGGAGGTGGCCGGCGGGGGCACCTCCGTCGCCGTCGTCACCCCTGCAGGTTAGGCGACCCTGTGCTGACCTCCGGTCGCCGCGCGCGGTGACCGGCCGGCGGAGCCCGCGGGGGTCAGCCGGGTTCGCGCCGCATCGGCACGTGCGGGATGCCGTCCTCGACGTAGCCGGGCCCGCTGCGGCGGAAGCCGAACCGCTCGTACCAGGACTCCAGGTGGGCCTGGGCGCCCAGCGTGAGCGGGCCGGCGCCGTAGCCGGCCAGCGCCTCCTCGATCAGCCGCGCGGCCAGCCCCTGCCCGCGGGCGTCCGCCGCGGTGACCACCCGGCCGACGGCGCGCGAGGCGCCGTCGTCGAGCACCCGGATGGCGGCCAGCACCGCACCGTCGGCCGCCTCCAGCCACAGGTGCTCGGTGCCCGGCTCCACGTCCCGTCCGTCGAGCTCGGGATAGGGGCACTCCTGCTCCACCACGAAGACGTCGACCCGCAGCCGGCACAGCGCGTAGACCTCGAACGGGCTGAGGTCGGCGAACCGGGCGCGGCGGAGGCGGGGGCCGGGGGCCGGGGGGCCGGTGGAGGTCATGCAGGAGTTGTAGCCCAGGCGTGGTCGCCGTCCGGCGCCCGGGCGTCGATCCGGCGAACACCCGGCGGCGGCAGGGGAGGACGGCGCCGCGGCGGGGTAGGGACCGGCGCATGTCGATGTCGAGCCCGCTGGAACCCAACCTCGGCCGTCCGGACGACGGCATCCCCGCGGCCGACCCCGGCGCGGGCGCACCGGCGCCCGCCGAGGGGTTCGGCGTCGAGGGCGAGGAGCCCGACCGCGCCGCGGAGACCGACCGGCCGCCGGCCGACGCCGGCGGTCAGCACGCCGACCCGCCGGACGACCCGCCCTTCCGCACGCCGGACCCGCACGACGTCGGCCCGGCGACGGAGAACTGACCGCCCCGACCGGTCAGAGGCCCAGGGCGGTCGTGGTCCTGTCGACCAGCTGGAAGTGCCCGACGGCCCAGAAGGCGACGCCCGCGGCGACGAGCCCGCCGACGGTGACGGCGATCGAGCTCACCGGGTGCTGGCGGGCGTGCCGCCAGGCGTCCAGCGCCTTGCGCCGGAAGGTGGCGAAGAAGCGGCGGGCCCAGTCGAACTCGGTGGACCAGACCCACAGGCCGGCCAGCACCGGCGGGATGGTCAGCGGCCCCGGCAGGACGGTGAGCGCGATGCCGACGAGCACCAGCAGCAGCCCGGCGGTGAAGACGGCGATCCGGTAGGCGATCGCGACGCTCGGGTTGCGGTGCACGCGCTCGCGGAACGACCCCGGCTCCACCGGACGGGGCTTGCCGAGCCCGTCGGTGCAGTGCGCGCACCGGGTGCTCCCCTGGCCGCCCGGGCCGGGCTGCCCGGCGGCACGGTTGCCGGTCACCCGGTACCCGGCCGGCCGGGTGGACTGCTGCGGAGAGGACAGGGGGGCACCCATGGCGGAGGGCTCCTCGGGACGGCGAGGAGATCACTCCTCGGGAGAACGTGGCCGACCGGAGCTACCCGGTTCCGGCCGCAGCCATGCCGATTGTCCGCAACTTCACTGTGCCCAACCGGTCACTGCTGGGTGACGCCGCGCGCGACCTCACCGGGGCGCTGCTGTTCCCCGGCGTAGGAGCTGACCGCCACCAGGGCGCCGGTGAGCGCGGGGATCACCCACTGCAGCGTGTCCAGCTGCTCCTGGGCGGCGGCCACCTCGGCCTTGGTCCGCTCGGTGGGCTTGGTGCCCGAGCGGGCGGGGACGGCGCCGGCGCCGGACACGGTCTGCCCGAGCACGCGGCTGTACGCGGTGGCGCCCAGCGCCGCGGCGGTGAGCAGGGTCTTGAGCGTGGACATCGAGGCCACGCCCTGCTGCTGCGCGACGCGGCCGCGGTTGGCCCGGAGCTGCCCCACGCTGCCGATCAGGTGGGCGCCGATGGCGACCGCGTTCACCGGCGTCCACCGGTCCCAGCCGGCGTTGGCGACCTGCCCCGTGCTGCGGGCGCCGGTGGCTTCGGCCGCGGCGGCGTTCAGGGCGACGGCGTTGGCCAGCGTGCCGCCGAACCAGGCGGACAGGCCGAGGTCGTGCAGGGCGCGGGACAGGGTGTTGCGGGCCATGGTGGAGCTCCTCATGTCGGGAGCCCGCTCCCTACCCGGTGTGGCGCCGATCACTCCGGAATGCGGGCGTCCCGGTTCCCCAGCGCCGGTCAGCTGCCGTAGCGGGCCGCCGACCGGGCCCGCGCCTTGGCGGCCTCGGTCTCCCGGTCCTTCGGCGGGGCGGTGGTGACCAGGGCGTCGAGGAGCCGGGCCGAGGCGGCGGCCACCTCGGCCACCGCCCGCTCGAACACCTCGGCGTTGACGCGCGACGGCCGCACCGTGCCGCTGATCTTGCGCACGTACTGCAGGGCGGAGGCCTGGATCTCGTCGTCGGCCGCGGGCGGCTCGAAGTTCGCCAGCGGGCGGATGTTGCGGCACATGCCGGCAGCGTAGGAGCCGGCGGCCCGGTTGGGGCGGCGTCGGAGCCCGGCCAGCCGACCTCGCCGGAGGGCGCTCGGCGGCCCGCGCGGATGGCATCGTGCACGGGTGCGGTCGGCGGTGACCGGGGAGCGGCGGTGGCCGGGGAGCGGAGGAACGCGGTGACGGTGCTCGTGGTCGACGTCGCCAACGTCGTCGGTTCCCGCCCCGACGGCTGGTGGCGCGATCGTGCGGGCGCGGCCGGCCGGCTGCTGGGGCGCCTGGCCGCCCTCCCCGGGGCGGGCGCGGTGGGTCCGGACGGCGGACCGCTGGACTGCACCGAGGTGGTCGCGGTCGTCGAGGGGGCCGCCCGCGACGTCCCGGCGCCCGGGGGCGTGCGCGTGGTCCGGGCGCGGGGGAGCGGCGACGACGCCCTCGTGCAGGCGGTGACCGGCCTGGCCGGCGACGGGGCCGCCCTGCTCGTGGTGACCGCCGACCGCGGTTTGCGCGCCCGGCTGCCCGACGGCGTGGCGGTCGCCGGTCCGGGATGGCTCCTGGCCGAGCTGGACCGCATGACCGCGGGGGGACACGGGTAGTCGGTCGCGGACAACCGATGTCCTCCGGACACCGGCCGCAGCTCGTCTGGCGAGGAGTTCTCCGTGCCGATCCCCGACTCCACCGGGTCACCGCTCACCGCACTGATCACCGGCGCGTCCAGCGGCATCGGCCGGGCGACGGCGGTGCAGCTGGCCGGCCGCGGCGCCCGGCTGGTGCTCGTCGCCCGGGGGCGCGAGCCGCTCGAGGCCGCCGCCGCCGAGGCGCGCGCGGCCGGCGCCGCCGCGGTCACCGTCTGCCCGGCCGACATCCTGGACGAGCAGGCGATCGGCGCGGTCGTCGCGGCGGCGGTCGCGGAGTTCGGCCGGCTCGACGTCGTCGTGCACTCCGCCCAGGTCATGGCCTACGGCCGGATCGAGGACGTGCCCAAGGAGGTCTACGAGCGGGTCGTCGACACCTCGCTGCACGGCACCGCCACGGTGGCCCGGCACGTCCTGCCCGTCTTCCGCCGACAGCGCGGCGGGCACCTCGTCGTCGTCAACTCCCTGCTCGGCAACGTGACCACCCCGGTGATGGGCAGCTACGCCGTGGCCAAGTGGGGGCAGCTGGCGCTGGCGCGGGTGCTGCAGCAGGAGACGCGCGACGAGCCGGGGATCTCCGTGTCGATCGTGCAGCCCGGCGGCGTCAACACGCCCATCTACGCCCAGGGCGCGACGTGGGCCGGCAGCACCGGGCGCCCCCCGCCGCCGGCGTACTCGCCGCAGCGGGTGGCGCGGCGGGTGCTCGCCACGATGGACGACCCGCGCCGGATCGTGCAGGCCGGGTTGTTCAACCCGCTGATCACCGCTGGGTTCCGGTTCCTCCCCGGGGTCTACGACGTGCTCGTCGAGCCGTTGCTGCGGCGGCTGGCCCTGGCCGGCGACCGGGTGGAGCCCACGGAGGGGAACGTCTTCGAGTCCCGGCCGGACGGCAACGCGACCGAGGGCCGCTGGCGCAGCATCTGAGCGGCCCCGTCGGACAGCCCCGTCGGACGGCCCCGCCGGCCGGTTGCCGACGGTGCGACCGGGTAGTGGCCCGGCACCGTCCGGTCACCGGGCGGGGAGACGGCGGACCGTCCGGGAGTCGTCGTGGCGCGACACCCAGGAGTTCGCATGGAGACCCCCGCCCCGGAACTGCAGACGATGCCCCCGGGCCTCTACGACGTCGTCCAGCTGGCGCTCCTCGGTGCCGGTTTCGCACTGTTCGCCTACTTCCTCTACGCGCTCACCAGCCGCGAGGAGGTGTCGGCCCGGTACCGCCCGTCGGCCTACGCCGGGCTCTGCCTCGCCGCGGTCGCAGCCCTCGCCTACGCCCGCCTCGTCAGCAACTGGGACGCCGGTTTCACGCTGCAGGGCGGCGTCTACGTGCCGAACCAGGAGGCGCGGCACACGATCAGCAGCCGCTACATCGACTGGTCGATCACCGTGCCGTTGCTGATGGTCGAGCTGCTGGCGGTGTGCTCGCTGGCCGGCACGAGGGCACGCAACCTGCGCTTCACGACCATGGCCGCGGCCTTCCTCATGATCGTCACCGGGTACCTGGGCTCGCAGGTGATCGCCCAGGGCCGCGACACCACGGCGCTGGTCGGGTGGGGGCTGATCAGCACGGCTTTCCTCGTCTACCTCTACGTCGCGCTGATCGGTGCCGTCCGGGACTCCCTGCCGACCATGGGCGAGGAGGCCGCCACCAGCCTCCGCAACGCGACGATCGTGCTGCTCGGCAGCTTCGGCATCTACCCGCTGATCTACTCGGTCCCGGTCTTCGTCGACGTCACACCGGCCTGGCTCACCGCCATGCAGGTCGGCTACTCGGTGACCGACGTCGTCGCCAAGGTGGGGTTCGGTGTGCTGATCCACAAGGTCGCCAAGCTCCGGACCGCCGAGGACGTCGTCGCCGGCGTCGACACCCATTCCGAGCCCGTCTGGTCGAGCAACGTGCACAAGAGCGATGCCGTGCTCCCGGAACTCACCCGGGTCTCTCCGGCGGTGATCTCCCGGGTCGGGGACGGGCACGCCCGCCCCGACCGCGGCTGACGGTGTGGCCGCGGGCGTCGCCGCGTCGGCGACCGGCCACGCTCCCGCGGCTCAGTTCCGGGTCCCGGCCCGTGCCGCGACCCGGTGGTCCGGCGCGGCCGCCGGCGCGGTCCTGGCGGTCGACGTCGTCGTCCCGGGCGGCTGGGGAGCCACCGGCTCGGCGGCGGTGCTGGTGGCCGGCCTCCTCGTGGGGCTCCCGCACGGTGCCGTGGACCACCTCGTCCCCGCCTGGCGGTTCGGCTGGTCGCTGACCCGGCTGGCGCTCTTCGGGGCCGCGTACGCCGGGCTGGCCGCCGGGGCCTACGCGGCCTTCACGACCGCGCCCGGCCCGGCGCTGCTGATCTTCGTCGTGGTCTCGGCATGGCACTTCGGGACCGGGGAGACGGCCTTCGCCGACCTGCGTGCCGGTCGGCCCGTGCGGCCGCGGCCGGGGTCGGCACTGGTGCTCGGTGGCCTCGTCCTCCTGGTGCCGCTGCTCCGCGGTCTGGGCGCGCCCGGCAGCGACACCGGCGCCCTCACCGCGGCGGTGGCCCCCGGCTGGGGCGGTGTGCCGCCCGGGGCCGCGACGGCGGCCGTCGCGGTCCTGTCCGGGGCCGGGGTGGTGCTCGCGGTCGTCCTCGCCCGCCGTCACCGGTGGCTGGAGGCGGGGGAGGTCGTCCTGCTGACGGCGCTGGTGCTCGTGGTCCCGCCGCTGGCCGCCTTCGGCGTCTACTTCGGGGCCTGGCACTCGATGCGGCACGTGGCGCGGGTGATGGCCGAGGACCCGGCGAACGGTGCCGATCTCGTCGCGGGGCGGCTGGCGCGACCGCTGCGCCGGTTCGCCCTGGCGGCCGGCGCGCCCACCGCCGTCGTCCTGTTGGTGCTCGCCGCGCTCTGGTCCTCGGCCGACGGCTGGCGCGGGCTGGTCGCCACGGACCTGCCGCTGCTGGCGGCGCTCACGCTGCCGCACGTCCTCGTCATCGGCTGGGTCGACCGCACCCAGGGGCAGCGCGCGACGGGGTGAGCCCCGGGGACCGGCCGACGGGGCGGCCGTGTGAACGGCGCGTTCCGTTCCGTCGCAGGCGGTTGTGCCGGCGAGGGGCGAGGGGCGAGGGCCAGGCTGGCCCTCCCCGGCTCCGCGGGGGCCGGCCGAGAGGGCCTCGCCATGTCCGCCGGACCGCGACTCGAGCCCGCCCGCACCGCTGCCCGCCACGCCGGCATCGAGGCTGAGACGGTCGGCCCCGGCTACCACCGGAAGCGGCAGCTGCGCACCGGGACCGCCGGTTCGGTGCTGCCGGCCGGGCTCGGGGTGGCCGCGGTCATCTCCGGTGACTACGCGGACGAGGGCCCGGCGCTGCCCGGTCAGCGGCGGCGCAGGGCCCGGGCCAGCCGGTGCTTCCGGCCCGCGGCGAGCTCGGCGGCGGTCGCCGGGGCCGGTGTCTCCGGCTCCGGGGTCGCCGCCGCGCGTTCGTGCAGGCGAGCCCGCACGTCGTCGGGGGTGTAGGCGCGGCGCTGCCGCTCGTCGCGGGCGAGCACGACCCCGCCGGCGGTCACCCCCGCGAGGCCGGCCAGTCCCAGCAGCTTCCAGAGGCGCACCTCCGTAACCTAGCCGCCCGTGCCCGATCTCTCCCTGGACGCCGCGGTCGACCTGACCCGCACCGGCGACGTCTGGGTCTTCCGCGGCCCGTCGCTGGCCGATCGTGCGATCCGCGCGCTGACCAACGCGCCGGTGAACCACGTCGGCATGGCCGTCGTGCTGGAGGACCTGCCGCCGCTGCTGTGGCACGCCGAGCTCGGCAAGTCGCTGCCCGACGCGTGGAGCGGCACCCACCAGCGCGGTGTCCAGTTGCACGACCTGCGCGACGCCGTCCTGACCTGGCGCGGCCGCTACGGCCAGCGGGCGTGGCTGCGGCAGCTGGTCGGCCCGGCGGAGGACGGCGGGGTGACCCCGGCCATGGAGGACGCCGTCCTGCGCACCATCGCCCGGCTGGACGGGCGGCCGTTCCCGACCACCCGCGGCCTGGCGCGCGGCTGGGTCAACGGCCGGCTGCGGCGCCGGACCGCGGCGGAGACCGTCTTCTGCGCGGAGCTGGTCGCGGCGACCTACACGGCCATGGGGCTGCTGCCCGACGACCGCCCGCTCAACGCCTACGACCCCGGCAGCTTCTGGTCCGGCGACGACCTGCAGCTGCTGCGGGACGCCCGCCTGGGGCCGGAGATCCCGGTGGACGTCCCCGCGGCCTGACCGCCCCCGGTCACGGCGCGCGGCGCACCCGGTAGGTGCTCTGCACCATGCCGCCGGCGAAGGACCGGGTGGCGACGTGCTCCAGCGGGATGTCGGCCGGCAGCTCGCCGAAGGGAGTGTGCCCCGTCCCGATCAGCACCGGTACCCGCGAGAGCGTGAGGTCGGCGATCAGGCCGGCCCGGAGGAAGGCGTGCACCGTCCGGCCACCGTCCACGTAGACCCGGCGGTACCCGGCTCCGCTCAGCGCCCGCACCGCCTCGTCGAAGGAGCGGTGCAGCGTGATCCGCGGATCCGCGTCGTCCGCCAGGGTCGTGCTGAGCACGTGCACCGGCCGGCCCTGGTACGGCCACTCGGCGATCGGCGCGATGACCTCGTAGGTCGACCGGCCCATGACCAGCGCGTCGACGCCGGAGATGAACTCGCCGAACCCGAAGTCGCCGCCGGCGCCGTCGTCGGGAGCACCGCCGGCGTCGCCGCCGGTGAGCCAGGAGAGGTCGTGGTCGAGCCGGGCGATGAACCCGTCGACGCTCATGCCGAGGAAGACCGAACCGGTGAAGGACACGTCCATGCCCGCAGGGTGCCGCACCGGTACGACAGGCGGGGCCGTCCGGAGCCTCCTCCCGGGCGGTCCGTCTCTGCCCAGCCGGGCCGGGCAGAGACGGACTGGTCACGGACCACTCAGGCGGCGGTGCGAGCCACCGTCTCGCCTGCCGGCAGGGTGCCGCACCGGTACGACAGGCGGGGCCGTCCGGAGCCTCCTCCCGGAAAGTCCGTCTCTGCCCAGCCGGGCCGGGCAGAGACGGACTGTTCATGGACCGCTCAGGCGGCGGTGCGAGCCACCGTCTCGCCGAGGTGCAGGACGGTGTCGCCGGGGCGTGCCAGCTCGTCGTGGGTGACGCAGACGATCACCCGGCCGGCCAGCGCCGCGCGGAGGTCGCGGACCAGCGCCGCGGCGGTGGGGGCGTCGAGGTGTGCGGTCGGCTCGTCGAGCAGGACGACGTCCCGGTCGGCCAGCAGGGCCCGCGCGGCGGCCAGCCGTCGCCGCTCGCCACCGGAGAGCGCCGTGCCGCCGGCACCGACCGGGGTGTCGAGCCCGTCCGGCAGCGAGGCCAGCAACCCCGCCAGCCCGCTGGCGGTCAGGGCCGCGCGCATGCGCGCCTCCCCGGCCGGGCCGGCGAGGTCGCCGCGCGGGGCCGCCAGGGCCAGGTTGGCCCGGATGGTCGAGGAGAAGACGTGCGCCTCCTGCGGCAGCCAGGCCATGCGGGCGCGCAGGTCGTGGCCGGCCAGCCGGGTCGTGTCCGTGCCGTCGACCTCGTAGCTCCCGCCGCGGGGGCGGAGGGCGGCCATGAGGACGGCGAGGAAGGTCGACTTGCCCGTGCCCGAGGGTCCCCGCACGACGAGCCAGCCCTCGCCCGAGCGGGCCGACGCGTCCAGGCCGCGCAGCACGTCCGGGCCGCCGGGCCAGCCGGCGACGAGCGCCGCGGTGCGCAACGACGAGATCGTGGTCGGCGCGGGCAGCGGCGCTCCCGGATCGGCGGGAACCGGGGCCTCGATGACGGCGTCCAGCCGGGCCCGGGCATCGGCCAGGGCGCCGCGCCGCTGCAGGGCGTCGACCAGTCCGGTGAGGGTGTCGCCCAGGGCCAGCGGCGCGAGGGCGAGAACGGCCAGTACCGGCCCGGTCACCCCGCCGGCCCAGGCGACCGCGGTGCCGGTGACGGCGGCGAGCCCGGTGCCGAGCACGACCGCACCGGTGCCCAGGGCGGCGGCCCGGACACCGGTGCGCGCGGCGGCGGCCTGGCGGTCGGCGAGCACGCCGAGGTCGGCGGCGGCACGCGCGGCCAGGCCGTGGGCCCGCAGGTCGGCCAGCCCGTCGAGCACGGTGGCGGTGTCGTCGAGCGCGGCCACCCGCATGCCGCTCTCCGCCCGCGCGGCTCCGGCGTCCAGCCGGCGGTGCACCAGCAGGACCAGCCCTCCGGTCGCGGCGAGCACCGCGCCGACGGCGGCACCGGCGGCGGGGTCGACGATCCCGAGGGCCACCACGGTGAGCGCGGGAACCACCGCCGCGACTGCGATCGGCGGCCGCACCCGCACGGTCAGGCTCTGCACGACGCCGACGTCGCCGACGACCCGCGCCAGCGCCGACCCGGGTGCCCGGTCGGCGGCGAGGCCCTGTGCGGCCAGCGCCGCCCACACCCGCACCCGCAGGCCGGCGGCCTGCCGGAGCGCGGCGTCGTGCGAGGCCAGCCGCTCCAGCCAGCGCAGCACCGCCCGGCCGATCCCGAAGAAGCGCACCCCGGCGGTGGCCACCAGCAGGGTCAGCACCGGCGGCATCTCGGCGGCCCGGACGATCAGCCACCCGGAGACGGCGGTCAGGGCGATGCCGGCGCCCGCGGACAGGGCGCCGAACACCACGGCCCGGCGCATCGCGCCCCCCGTCGGCGCCGGCTCCGCGACGTCCGCGACCGCTTCCGCCACCGCTGCGCGCGGCAGGCCGAGCGGGGCGAGGGAACCATCCGCGCCGGCAGCGGGGGAGGCGAGGTGGACGGTGCGGTCGGCGAGGGCGGCCAGCGCGGGGTCGTGGGTCACCAGCACCCTCGTCACCATGCCGCGCAGCCCGGCGAGGACGGCGACGACGCGGTCGCGGGCCTCGTCGTCCAGGTGCGCGGTCGGCTCGTCGAGCAGCAGCAGTCGCGCGCCCCGGCGGACACGCACCAGCGCGCGGGCCAGCGCCACCCGCTGCAGCTCGCCGGGGGAGAGGGAGCCGGGCGCGCGGTCGGCCAGCTCCTCGATGCCGACGCGCGCCAGCGCCTCGATGACGAAGGCCTCGCCGGCGATCTCGTCCACGCCGGGCTCGGAGGCGGCGTGCCGGCGCAGCTCGTCGGCGACGGTCGCCCCCGTCGTCCGGGGGAACTGCGGCACGACGGCGACCGGGCCCACCCCGGTCACCGTGCCGGCCACCTGCGTCCCGGGGGCGAGCAGACCGGCGAGCGCGGCCAGCAGGGTCGACTTGCCCGAGCCGCTGGGGCCGCTCAGGGCGACCAGCTCGCCGGGGCGCGCGACCAGGTCGGTGGCGGGCAGGGCGGCCCCGGCCCGGCCCGGGTAGGAGACGGTCAGCCCGGCGACGGCGACGTCGGCCCCGCGCGGGTCGTCGTCGGCGACCGGGGCGGGCGTCGCGGCCACCGGCGCGGCCAGCACCGCACGCGCCTCCGCGGCGGCCAGCGAGGCGTCCTCGGCGGCGTGGTGCGCCGACCCCAGCGCGCGCAGCGGGGCGAAGGCCTCCGGCGCGAGCAGCAGGGCGGTCAGGCCGAGCGCGAGCGCCATGTGCCCCTCGGCGAGCCGGAGCCCGACGGTGACCGCGACCAGCGCCACCGAGAGGGTGGCGATCAGCTCGAGCACCAGCGCGGAGAGGAAGGCGACGCGCAGGGTGGCCAGCGTGCGGGTGCGGTGCGCCTCGCCGAGGCCGGCCAGCGCGGCCGTCTGCTCGGCGGCGCGGCCCAGCCCGACGAGCACGGGCAGGCCGCGCACCAGCTCGGCGACGTGCGCGGCGATCCGGTCCAGGGCGCGCGCGGAGTCAGCCGTCGCCGCCTGGGTGTGCCGGCCGACCAGCACCATGAACAGCGGGACCAGCGGCAGTGTCACCGCGACGAGCACCGCCGAGAGCAGGTCGGTCCACGCCAGGGCGAGCAGCAGCGCCGGTGGGACGACGATCGTCTGCGCGAGCGCCGGGACATAGGTGGCCAGTGCCGGGCCGAGGTCGTGCAGCCGGGTGGTGGCGAGGACGGCGGCCGGACCTGGCCCACCGGCCGCGGCGACCGCCGCGGGCGAGGCGGCCAGCCGGTCGAGCAGGTCCCGGCGCAGCCGGTCCTCGGCCCGCCGGGCGTCTCGCGCGGCCAGCGCCTGGCCGGCCGCGCCGGCGGCAGCCCGCAGCGCCGCGCCGACGGCGGCCAGGACGAGCGGCGGGGTCACCGCGCCGTCGGCCAGGCCCGCGGCGCGGGCCACGGCGTGCGCCAGGCCCGCCGCCAGGAGCACCAGGCCACCGGTCTGCAGCAGCGCCGCGGAGGCGGCGCGCACCAGGGCGCCGGTCAGCCCCGGCACCCCGGCGAGCGCGCCCAGCGGCCCCCGCCCCGCGTCCGCGGACGTGCTCATCGCCGTTCCTCCCGATCCGTCAGACCGAGGCCGGCGCGCTGTCGTGAGGCTCCTCGTGCACCGGTTCGGCGGTCAGCCGCTTCCGGAACACCCAGTAGGTCCAGGCCTGGTAGCCCAGCACCACCGGCAGGCCGACGCCCGCCGCCCAGGTCATGACCGTGAGCGTGTAGTCGCTGACCGAGGCGTCGGCGATGGTCAGGTCGAACGCGGTGTCGATCGTCGAGGGGACGACGACCGGGTAGGCCGCGCCGAAGATGGTGGCGGCCGCGGCCACGAGCATCAGGCCCCAGGCGGCGAACGCCTGCCCCTCCCGGCCGACGCGGATCCGGGCCCACGCGACCATGACGGCGAAGGCGGCCACCAGCCACAGCGCCGCGGTCACCGGCGTGCCGTACCGCAGGTGCACGAGTGCCGCCCACGCCAGCAGGGGCAGCGCGGCGACCGGCGCCCACCGGACGGCGAAGGCCCGCGCGCGCTCCCGCACGTCGCCGTCGACCTTGAGCGCCAGGAACAGCGCGCCGTGCACCAGCGAGAAGGCGAGCACCGCGACGGCGCCGAGCAGCGCCGGCCAGCCCAGCCCGGAGAAGGCGCCGCCGAGCCGGTTGCCGTTGGCGTCGATGGGCAGCCCGAGCGTCGTGGCGCCCAGCGCCGCACCGATGCCGAGCGAGGCGATCAGCGACCCCGTGACGATGACGCGGGTCCACGTCGCGTCCCACTGCTCGGTGTGGTGGGAGTGCCGCCACTCGAAGGCGACGGCCCGGATGATCAGCCCGAAGAGCACCAGCACGAACGGCAGGTACAGGGCGGGCAGCCAGCTGGCGTACCAGCCGGGGAAGGCGGCGAACACCGCGCCGACGGCGGTGATCAGCCAGACCTCGTTGCCGTCCCACAGCGGGCCGATGCTGCGCAGCATCAGGTGCCGGTCGGCCGGGCGCCGGCCGAGCACGGGCAGCAGGGCGGCGACGCCGAAGTCGAAGCCTTCCAGCAGCAGGAAGCCGGTCCAGAGCAGGGCGACGGCGGCGAACCAGACGGTGTGCAGATCCATGGCTGTGCTTCTTCCTCAGTACGCGAAGGAGAGGACGTCGTCGCGGTCGCGCCGCGGGGGGCCGTCGGCCCCGCCGGGCAGGTCGTCGTCGGGACCGCCCTCGGGCGTCGATCCGGGGACCGGCGCGCCGTCCCCGGTCGTGACGCCGGCCCGCACGAACCGGCCGATCAGCCACAGCTCGACCACGGCCAGCGCGCCGTAGACCAGCGTCAGCCCGATGAGCGACGTCCAGACCTCGGCGGCGGTGACGCCGGGGGAGACCGCCTGGCCGGTGAAGAAGTACACCTGGTCCTCGACCGGGACGTCCGGGTTCGGGTGCACGACGAAGGGCTGGCGGCCCATCTCGGTGAAGATCCAGCCCGTCGCGTTGGCCACGAACGGGGCGGTCACGGCGAGCAGCGCGCCGTAGACGCCGATCCGCGACGTCGGCACCCGGCCGCGGCGGGTGGCCCACAGCGCGTAGGCCGCGACCCCCGCCGAGACCGCGCCCATGCCGATCATCAGCCGGAAGCTCCAGTAGGTGACCGAGAGGACGGGCGTGTAGTCGATCGGCTCGCCGGCCTTGTCCCCGAACGACGGGTCGTCGGGGTAGGTCGCGCCGTAGACCGCCGAGTACTCCTCCTGCAGCTCGTTCACGCCGGGGACGGCGGTGGAGAAGTCGCCGTGGGCCAGGTAGCTGAGGAGGTACGGGACGGTGATCGAGTGGACGTCGTCGCACTCGTTCGAGCCGAGCTTCCCCCAGGCGAAGATCGAGAAGGACGCCGGCGCCTCGGTGTCGCAGAGCGCCTCGGCCGAGCTCATCTTCAGCGGCTGCTGCTCGTACATCAGCTTGCCCTGCCAGTCGCCGGTGAGGGCCACGAGCACGAACGCGGCGAGCGAGACCCAGCCGCCCAGGCGCACCGACCGGCGCCAGACGGCGTGGTCCGGGTCGCCGGCGGGCTGCCCGGCCAGCGCCCGCTTCCGCAGGTGCCAGAGGCCGATGCCGACGAGCAGGGCGCCGGCGACCATGAGGGCGGCGACGATCGCGTGGCTGAAGGCCGCCAGCGCGGTGTTGTTGGTCAGCACCGCGACGAAGTCCACCTGCAGCGGCCGGCCGGTGGCGTCGTCGGTGACGACGCCGACCGGGTGCTGCATCCAGGAGTTCGCGGCGATGATGAAGTACGCGCTCACGATGGAGCCGATCACCGCGGCCCAGAGCGCGGCGAGGTGCACCTTCTTGGGGATCCGGCCCCAGCCGAAGATCCACAGCCCGAGGAACGTGGACTCGAGGAAGAAGGCGAGCAGCGCCTCCAGCGCCAGCAGCGAACCGAAGACGTCGCCGACGAAGCGGGAGTACTCGCTCCACGCCAGGCCGAACTGGAACTCCTGGACCAAGCCGGTGGCCACGCCGAGGACGAAGTTGATCAGGTAGATGCGGCCCCAGAACCGGGTCATCCGCAGCCACTCGGGCTTGTCCGTGCGCACCCACATGGTGTGCATGACCGCGACCAGGACCCCCAGCCCGATGGTCAGCGGGACCATCAGGAAGTGGTAGACGGTCGTGATCCCGAACTGCCAGCGCGCCACGTCCAGGACGTCCACGGCACCTGTCCCCTCGTCGTCGAGGCCGACGTACTATCGACACGTTCTTTCTACGCTCGGTAGAAGTCGTTTTCTACAACACGTAGAAGAGTGGGCGTGTGATCTGCCGGACAGGAGGACCGATGGCGTCGCTGGGCGAGCTCGAGCGCGCGGTCATGGAGCGGCTCTGGGCCGCCGGTGAGCCGGTGGCCGCGACCCGGCTGCGGGACGAGCTGGCCGAGCGCGGCCTCGCGCTGACCACGGTGCACACCGTGCTGACCCGGCTGGAGCAGAAGGGGTTCGTCGTCCACGACGACGCCCGCCCGCGCCGCTTCTCGCCCCGGGCCACCCGGGAGGACCACGCCGCGCAGGTGATGCGCGAGGTGCTCGGCCAGGCCGCCGACCGCCAGGCGGTGCTCGCCCGCTTCGTCGGGGGCGTCGACGCCGACGAGGCGCGGATGCTCCGGGAGCTGCTCGCCGGGGCCGGTCCGGACGACGCCGCGCGCGGCTGATCCGCGCGCCCGCGACCGGTGCTCCCCGCCACCGCCGTCACCCTCGGCGTGCTGGCTGCGCTGTTGGCGTGGCCGGTACCGGCGCTGCTCGCCCGCGCCCGCTGGGCGGGGCGGGACCCGTGGGTGGCGCTGCTGTGCTGGCAGGCGGTCGGCCTGGCCGGCGGGCTGTCCATCATCGGTGCCCTGCTCGTGCACGGGCTGGCGCCGTGGGGGCACTCGCTGCCCGAGGCGGCGTGGTCGGTGCTCAGCGGGCACTCCGCCACCGACCCGGTGCGCGGCGACCACTGGGTGACCCTCACCCTCGCCGGGGTGCTCGCCACCGAGCTGGTCGGCGTCCTGGTGCTGTCGTGGCTCCGGATCACCCGCACCCGCCGCCGGCACCGGGCGCTGCTGGAGCTGGTGGTGCAGCCGGCGCCGCAGCCCGACGCCCGGCTGCTCGAGCACCCGGCCCCGGTGGCCTTCTGCATCCCCGGCGCCCAGCCGCTGCTGGTGCTCTCGTCGGGGATGGTCGCCGAGCTGGACGAGGAGCAGCTCGCCGCCGTCGTGGCGCACGAGCGGGCGCACCTGGCGGAGCACCACCACCTGCTGCTCCTGCCGTTCGTCGCCTGGAAGGCCGCGCTGCCGGTGCTGCCGGCGGCCGAGCGCGCCTACGGCGCGGTGCGCGAGCTGGTCGAGATGCGGGCCGACGACGTCGCGCTTTCCTCGCTGCGCGGCGCCAACCCCCGGCGCACCCTGGCCGAGGCGATCGTCGCGGCGGCGGCCGGGAGCTCGGGCAGCGGGGGAGTGCCCACCGGCGCGCTGGCGGTGTCCGGGGCGGGGGTCCGGGCCCGCGTCGTGCGGCTGCTGGGACCCGCCGATCCGCTGCCGCCCGCCGCCCGCTGGGCCGCGCTGTCCGCGGCCGTCCTGCTGCTGCTCCTGCCGACGGCGCTGCTGCTGGTGCCCGCGGTGGGCTGAGCGGAGGCCGGCGCGCCGTTCCGCGAGCCGGTTGCGGCCGGACCGGGCAGGGTGGTGTGAACCAGGGCTTCGCTCGATCCGCTCCCCGCCGACCCGTCAGGAGAACCGGATGGCCTCGTTCACGTTCAGCCAGCTCAGCCCCACGGCATACCTCGAGAGGTCCGCGCGGGTGTTCCCCGATCGCACCGCGATCATCGACGGGGACCGTCGGTTCACCTACCGGCAGTTCGCCGACCGGTCCCGCCGGCTGGCCGGTGGGCTCGCCGCGCGTGGCATCGCCCCCGGCGACCGGGTGGCGGCGCTGTGCGCCAACAGCGCCACGATGCTCGAGCTGCACAACGGGATCCCGTGGGCCGGCGCGGTGATCGTGCCGCTGAACACCCGGCTCTCCGCAGGCGAGCTCGGGTACGTCCTGGAGCACTCCGGGGCCTCGCTCCTGGTCGCCGACCCGCAGTTCGCCGAGACCGCGACCGAGGTGGCCGCGGCGGCCGGCGTCCCGCTGGTGCTGGCCGGTGACCGGGACAGCGAGTACGAGCAGCTGCTGACCGGCGCGGAACCGCTGGCGCTGCCCTGCGCGGACGAGACGGGGCTGCTCGCGCTGAACTACACGTCCGGGACGACGGGGCGGCCGAAGGGGGTGATGTACGCGCACCGCGGGGCCTACCTGCAGGCCCTGGCGATGGCCATGCACACCGGCCTCGGCTCGACCAGTCGGTACCTCTGGACCCTTCCGATGTTCCACTGCAACGGCTGGTGCTTCCCGTGGGCCGTCTCGGCCGCCGGGGCCACCCACGTCTGCCTGCCGCGGGTCGAGCCGGCCCGCATCTGGCAGCTGCTGCGCACCGAGGGCGTCACCCACTTCAGCGCGGCGCCCACCGTGCTGACGATGATCCTGAACGCCGACGAGGCGGCCGAGGGGCCGGTGGACCCCCGGGTGGAGGTGCAGACCGGCGGCGCGCCCCCCACGCCGACGCTTCTGGCGCGCATGTCGGCGCTGAACATGAACGTCACCCACCTGTACGGGCTCACCGAGACCTACGGTCCGCTGGCGCTCAACGAGTGGCATCCCGAATGGGACGACCTGGACGGCGAGCAGCAGGCGGAGCTCAAGGCCCGGCAGGGCGTGGGCAACGTGGTCGCGGACCCGCTGCGCGTCGTGGACGACAACGGTGCCGACGTGCCGCGCGACGCGACGACCGTCGGGGAGATCGTCGCCCGCGGCAACGACGTGATGCTCGGCTACTACCGCGACGACGACGCCACCGCGGCGGTCACCCTCCCCGACGCGGACGGGCAGCGGGGCTGGTTCCGCACCGGCGACCTCGCCGTCGTGCACCCCGATGGCTACGTGGAGATCCGGGACCGCAGCAAGGACATCATCATCTCCGGGGGCGAGAACATCTCCTCGGTGGAGATCGAGCGGGCCCTCGACGCGCACCCCGCCGTCGTCGAGTCCGCCGTGGTCGCCGAACCGCACGAGAAGTGGGGCGAGGTCCCGGTGGCCTACGTGACGCTGAAGGCCGGGGCGGAGGTCAGCGACGGGGATCTGGCCGACTTCGTCCGGTCCCGGCTGGCCGCGTTCAAGACGCCGAAGCGCTTCGTCCGCGGCGATCTGCCGAAGACCTCGACCGGCAAGGTGCAGAAGAACCTGCTGCGCGAGCAGCAGGGCTGACCCCCCGTCGAGGTCCGGCGCCCTCCCGGAGACCGGCACCCACGTGGCGGGGGCTGCTGCTAACGGCCGACCGGCCCGGCCAGCCGTCGGGCGGCGAGCGCGCTGAGCGCCGCGAAGCCACCGCTGGCCAGCGCCGCCCGGCGGTACCGGGGCATGGCCAGCACCGGCAGCATGCTCGCTGCGTGCAACCCGTCCACCGCGGCCGACAGCCGCAGCGTGGCGGGTTCCGGGGAGACGAGCACCGCCGCGTGCTGGGCGACCAGCCGGGCACCGAGCACGCGGGCCACCCACAGCCGGCCGCGCGGGTAGCGCGGCGCCAGCCGCTCGGCGAGCGGCGCCGCGCGCGTGAGCAGCAGCAGACCGGCGGCGAGCCCGACGCCGGACAGGACCCGGGCAGCCGATCGCCGGCCGCGGTGGAGGGCGGTACTCAGCGGAACACCTCCGAGGGAGAACAGGTACCTGGGCGCTGTCCGGCTCTGCCCAGCTGGGCCGGGCAGCGCCGGACTGCGCCCGGGTGGTACCCCCGTCGGCCCGGTGGAAGCACGGCATTCCGCCGGCTGCGGCCGGTCAGCGACGGGCGGCGGGCTCGGCCGGCGCCGCGGCCGGGCGGCCCGCCGGCACGGCGGTCGTGGCGTCCCGGTTCTCCGGCAGCGGGGCGAACCGGCGCAGCCGCAGGCTGTTGGAGACGACGAAGACCGAGCTGAACGCCATGGCCGCCCCGGCGATCATCGGGTTGAGCAGCCCGGCGGCGGCCAGCGGCAGCGCGGCCACGTTGTAGGCGAACGCCCAGAACAGGTTGCCCTTGATGGTGCCCAGCGTCCGGCGGGACAGCCGGATGGCGTCCGCGGCCACCCGCAGGTCACCGCGCACCAGGGTCAGGTCGCTCGCCTGGATCGCGACGTCGGTCCCGGTGCCCATCGCCAGCCCGAGGTCGGCCTGCGCCAGTGCCGGCGCGTCGTTCACGCCGTCGCCGACCATGGCCACCGTGCGGCCCTCGTGCTGCAGCCGGCGGACCACGTCGACCTTGTCCTGGGGGAGCACCTCGGCGATGACCTCGTCGATGCCCACCTGCGCGGCCACGGCCCGGGCGGCCGGCTCGTTGTCGCCGGTGAGCAGGATCGGGGTCAGCCCGAGCGCCCGCAGCTGGGCGACCGCGCGGGCGGAGGTGTCCTTCACCGCGTCGGCGACCACGAGCACCCCGCGGGCCGCGCCGTCCCAGCCGACCGCGATCGCGGTGCGGCCGGCGGCCTGCGCCTCGGTGACGGCCCGGTCGAGGTCGGCGGGCAGCGGCATGGCCCAGTCGGCCAGCAGCCGGCGGCGGCCGACGACCACGGCTGCGCCCTCGACCACGCCCTGGACGCCGAGGCCCTCGACGTTGGCGAAGTCGGTCACCGCGGGGAGGGGACCGGTGCGCTCGGTCGCGCCCCGGGCGACGGCCTGCGCGATCGGGTGCTCCGACGCCGACTCCAGGGCGCCGGCCAGGCGCAGCAGCTGCCCGGCGTCGGCACCGGTGGCGGGGACGACGTCCAGCAGCGTCATGCGGCCGGTGGTGACCGTGCCGGTCTTGTCCAGGACGACGGTGTCCACCCGGCGGGTGGACTCCAGCACCTCCGGACCCTTGATGAGGATGCCCAGCTGGGCACCGCGGCCGGTGCCGACCATCAGGGCGGTCGGCGTGGCCAGCCCCAGCGCGCAGGGGCAGGCGATGATCAGCACCGCGACGGCCGCGGTGAACGCGGCCGGCAGCCCTGCGCCGGTCCCGATCCAGAAGCCGAGCGTGGCCACCGTCAGGACCAGGACCACCGGCACGAAGACGCCGGAGATCCGGTCGGCGAGGCGCTGCACCTCCGCCTTGCCGTTCTGGGCGTCCTCGACCAGGCGGGCCATCTGGGCCAGCTGGGTGTCGCTCCCGACGCGGGTGGCGCGGACGACCAGCCGGCCGCCGGCGTTGACGGTGCCGCCGGTGACGACGTCGCCGGGGCGCACCTCCACGGGCACGGACTCGCCGGTCAGCATCGACGCGTCCACCGCGGAGGAGCCCTCGGTCACCTCGCCGTCGGCGGCGATCTTCTCGCCGGGGCGGACGACGAACAGGTCACCGGTTCCCAGCTCGGCGACGGGGACCCGCCGCTCCGTGCCGCCGCGCAGCACCGTGACGTCCTTGGCGCCGAGCTCGAGCAGCGCGCGCAGGGCCGCGCCGGCGCGCCGCTTGGAGCGCGCCTCGAACCAGCGCCCGGCGAGGATGAACGTCGTCACCCCGGCCGCGGCCTCGAGGTAGATGTTCGCGCTGCCGTCGGTGCGGGCGATCGTGAGCTCGAAGGGGTGTGTCATGCCGGGGGTGCCGGCGGTGCCCCAGAACAGCGCGTACAGCGACCAGCCGAACGCGGCGAGCGTGCCCAGGGACACCAGCGTGTCCATGGTGGCGGCGCCGTGCCGCAGGTTGGTCCAGGCGGCCCGGTGGAACGGCAGGCCGCCCCACACGACGACCGGCGCGGCGAGGGTGAGCGACAGCCACTGCCAGTACTCGAACTGGAGGGCCGGGACCATCGCCAGCGCGATCACCGGCACGCTGAGCAGCGTGGAGACGATCAGCCGCGTGCGCAGCGCGCGCACCGGTGCGTCGGCCGGGTCCGCCTCGGCCTCCTCGGCGAGCTCGGGCCGCGGGGGCTCGGGCAGGCGGGCGCTGTAGCCGGTCTTCTCCACCGTGGCGATCAGGTCGTCGGTGCTGACGCCGTCGGCGACGCTGACCTTCGCCTTCTCGGTGGCGTAGTTGACGGTGGCGGTGACGCCGTCGAGCTTGTTCAGCTTCTTCTCGACGCGGGCGGCGCACGACGCGCAGGTCATGCCGCCGATGAGCAGCTCGACGTCGCTGGTGGCGCTGCCGGGGGCGGTGGTCACGATCCGTGCTCCTCGTGGGGTTCGGTGGTCACCGTGAACGCGGCCGTGTGCACGGCGTCGCCGTGCCGGAAGTCCAGGAACAGCCGGTAGGTGCCCGCCGAGGGGGCCGTGGTGACGAAGGGGACGTGCGGGCCGGGAGCCGCCTCGGTGCGGTCGTGCTCGGCCGGGTGCACGTGGAGATAGGCGAGGTCACCGTCGCGCAGCGCCACCAGGTGCCCGTAGGCGCCGAGGTAGGGCTGCAGGTCGGTCACCGGGACGCCGTCGCGGCTCACGCTCAGGGTCAGCTCCGACTCCTCGCCCGGGGTCAGCCCGCCGGTCAGGACGACGGTGTAGCCGTCCACCTCCGCGACGGCCGACGGGGCGGGCAGCGGCTCGGGGTCGTAGGCGCCGGGGACGGCGAGGTCCGCGCCGAGCACGCGGCTCTCGCCGTCGGCCGCAGCGGTGAAGTCGGCGAACAGCCGCCAGCTGCCCGGCTGCAGCGCCAGGGGTGCCCGCCAGACGCCGTCGTCCCCGAGCGCGGGGTGCACGTGCTGGTAGCCGCTCAGGTCGCGGCGGACCGCGACGAGGTGCAGATCGACGTCGGCCTCGCTGTCGTACGCGGTGACCGGGGAGCCGTCGGGCCCCAGGACGGTGAAGGCGACCGGGGTGGCGGGGCCCGCCGGAGCGGTGCCGTCGGCCAGGGCGAGGGTGTAGCCGTCCTCGGTCACCTGGAGCCCGCCCGGCGCGTCCGCCGGCGCGGGGGCGGCGGCGTCGTGGCCGCCGTCCCCGTGCCCGACCCCGGTGGAGTCGTCGACCGCGTCGACCGCGTCGACCGCGCCGACCGGGCCGACCGCGGATCCCACGCCGACCGCGGCGCCGAAGACGGCGACCAGGCCGACGGCGAACGCGGCGATCTTGGTGGGGGTGTTCATGGCGCCGGCCGCGTCAGCGGCCGCTCACCTCGTATCCGGCTTCCTCGACGGCGGCGCGGACGGCGGACTCGTCGACCGGCTGCTCGCTGGTGACCGTCAGGCCGCCGGTGGCCAGGTCGACGTCGACCCCGGTCACGCCCGGCACCTGGGAGACCTCCTCGGTGACCGAGTTGACGCAGTGGCCGCAGGTCATGCCGGTCACGGTGTAGCTGGCGGTGGTGCTCACGGGGATTCCTCTCGGGGATGTGCGGACGATCAGGAGCGGACGAGACGGGCGATGGCGTCGGTGGCCTCGCGGACCTTCTCCTCGGCCTCGCGGCCGCCGGCCCGCGCGGCGTCGACCACGCAGTGGCTCAGGTGCTCCTCGAGCAGCCCGAGCGAGACCGCCTGCAGCGCCTTGGTCATGGCCGAGACCTGGGTGAGGATGTCGATGCAGTACTTCTCGTCCTCCACCATGCGCTGCAGGCCGCGGGCCTGGCCCTCGATCCGCCGCAGACGCTTGAGGTAGTCGTCCTTGCGGTGGATGTAGCCGTGCGCGTGGTCGTGGGCGGCGCAACCGCTGTCGGTCGTCTCCACGTCGTTCCTCCTGTCGGCACCGCGGGTGCGGCGTCCCGCAGAACGATACCCCCCTAGGGTTTATCCGTCCACCGGACCGGACCCGTGCGCCTCCTCCTGCAGGCGTGCGAGGTCGGCGCGGGCCGCGGCGAGCTCGTCCTGCAGGCCGACGATGACCTCGGCCGATGCCACGGGGTGCCCGTCGTTCAGCAGCCCCCGCATGCGTGCGGCCAGCTCCAGCTGCTGGCGGGAGTAGCGCCGGTGGCCACCGGGGGAGCGGTGCGGGGAGAGGACGCCGGAGCCGTCGAGGCTGCGCAGGAACGCCGCCTGCACGCCGAGCAGCTCGGCCGCCTGGCTCATCGTGAGCGCCGGGTACTCCGGGTCGTCCAACCGGCGCAGCGGGTCCTGCCCCTCGGATGTCATCGCGGTGCACTCCCGTCGTGGTACGTGGTGGTCCGGGATCCCGGCCGACCCCTTCTCGGTTGCGGCCGGCCCCGGAGCGGCGCAGGGGCCGGGCCCTGGACGGGCCCGGCCCCTGCGGTGCTGCCGGCCGCGGTCAGCTCTCGACCGCCTTGGCCTCGTGCTGCGACTCGCCCTCGATGGTGCGCCCCTCGACGGCCGCCGGGGTGTCGGCCCGGGTCACGGTGATCTTCCGTGCCTTGGCCTTCTCGGCGACGGGGATGCTGACGGTCAGCACGCCGTCGTGGTAGCTCGCCTCCAACCGGTCGGTGTCCAGGCTGCGGCCGAGCACCAGCTGGCGGGTGTAGCTGCCGAACGGGCGCTCGGCGATGGTCCACTCCGCGTTCTCCAGCTGGGGGACCGAGCGCTCGGCGCTGACGGTGAGGGTGTTGCCCTCGACCGACAGGTCGATCGAGCCGGGGTCGACACCGGGCAGGTCGAAGTGGGCGACGAAGTTGTCGCCGACCCGGTAGGCGTCCATCGGCATGCCCGACAGCGGGCGCGCGGTGCCGGTGCCGGAGCGGCCGGTGAGCTGGTCCAGCGCCCGGAAGGCGGCGGACGTGGCGGCGAACGGGTCGTAAGCGGTCAGCATCATGGCTGGAACCTCCTGTGACGGTAGTGCGTGTGTTCGCTGCCCGAGGTGGAACCTCTAGTGGCGACTAGAGATTACCTCGACGCTGCACTTCGGTAAACGTCTCTGGCCGCAAAATGTTCCCCGAACTTCGGCGGCCGGGAGATCCCGGCGCCGGTGCGTGAACGAGGGCTCCGCGGGGCACGACGGACCCCGTGGATGAGACGACCCGCACCACGCCGCAGGACACGCACCGGGACGCATCGGCCGGTGAGCCGTCCGTCTCGCACACGGTGGAGGGGGAGACGGCCCGGATCGCCGTCGCCGGCGAGCTGACCGAGACCGCCCGCCGGCCGCTGGTGCGCATCGTGACCGATCTGCTGCTCACCGAGCACTCGCTGCGCCGGGTGGAGCTGGACCTCCGGGAGGTCCCCTTCATGAACTCCGCGGGGCTGGCCGTGCTCGTGCAGCTGCAGAAGCTGGGCGTTCCGCGGGCCATCGACACCGCGCTGGTCGACCCGCCGCCGTCGGTGGCCCGGCCGCTGCAGCTCAGCGGGCTGTGGCACCGGTTCACCGTCGTCGACGCCGGCGGGGCGGTGTCGGCGCAGGCGACGCCCGAGGGCGGCCCCGGCTCCCGGGGCACCGACCACTCCTAGTCCGGTGTCGGGCGCGGCCGGGGGAGGAGGGGGCTCCTAGCCTGACCGGGTGTCGTCGCCCCACACCCACAGCCACGCCCCCGATCCGGACGCGCCTCCGCCCACCGAGGAGGCGCTCGCCCGCCGGCGGCGCGCCGTGTGGCTCATGCTGCTGCTCCTGGTCCCCGTCGGCCTGGCCACGGTGATCGGCCTGGTCGCCCTGTGGCCCGACGGCGAGCCGACCCGCGCCGAGCAGGCGGCGGCGGAGGCGCTGCCGCCGGGGACCACCTATCCCGACGCCCGGGTGGCCACCTTCGAGCCGTACGACTGCGGCGTCGAGGGGCGGCCGCAGACGTGCGCCAGCGCCGTCGTGGAGATCCTGGACGGTGACGGCGCCGGGGACTTCGTCGAGCTCGACCTCGACGCCGTGGTGGTGGCCAACGGCGTGGCGGAGGGCGACACCCTGGTCCTCACCCGGGACGCCGGGGCCGAGGGCGGCGCCGCGTACGCCTTCTACGACTTCGCCCGCGACGCCCCGATGATCACCTTGGCCATCGTCTTCGCCGTCGTCGTGGGGCTGGTGGCCCGGCTGCGCGGCCTGGCGTCGCTGGTCGGCCTGGCGTTCGCCTTCTTCATCCTGCTGCGGTTCGTCATCCCCGGGCTGCTCGGGGACGCCTCGCCGGTGCTGGTCACCCTCGTCGGCTCCGCGGCGATCATGTTCGTCGTCCTCTACCTGGCCCACGGTCTGTCGGCGCGCACGACGACGGCGCTGGTCGGCACCCTCTTCGGGCTGACGCTGGTCGCCGTCATGGGGGCGCTCGCGGTGGCCACCGCCCGGCTGACCGGGCTGACCAGCGAGGAGACCGTGACCCTGCAGGGCTACGACCCGACGCTGGACTTCTCCGGGTTGGTGCTCGCCGGGGTGGTCGTCGCGGGCCTGGGCGTGCTCAACGACGTGACGATCACGCAGGCGTCGGCGATCTGGCAGCTGCACGAGGTCGACGCGTCGATGAGCTGGCGGGAGCTGTACACCCGCGGCATGGCGGTGGGCCGCGACCACATCGCGTCGACCGTCTACACGATCGTCTTCGCCTACGCCGGCGCCGCGCTCCCGCTGCTGCTGCTCTTCGAGCTCTACTCCCAGCCCTGGAACGTCGTCCTCACCTCGTCCGCGCTGGCCGAGGAGGTCATCCGCACGATGGTCGGGGCGATCGCGCTGGTCCTCGCCGTGCCGGTGACCACCGCCGCCGGCGCCTTCTTCGCGAAGGCCGCCGACACCCAGGCCGGCACTGCCACCGAGCGCGGGGTGACCGCGCTGCGCGCCCGGTTCGCCCGATGAGCGAGGCTGTGGGCGTGACCGATCTCCTCGCCGCCGCCTCCGCCGCCCCGGGCTTCATGCCCGACGACGAGGGCCGCGCCCTGTACGCGGCCGCGTGCGCCGTCGCCGTCCCCGGGCCGCTGCTGGAGGTGGGCAGCTGGATGGGGCGCTCGGCGCTGTACCTGGCCGCGGCCGCCCGCGAGACCGGCCGGCAGGTGGTCACCGTCGACCACCACCGCGGGTCGGAGGAGCACCAGCCGGGCTGGGAGTACCACGACCCGTCGCTGGTCGACCCCGCCGTGGGCCGGATCGACACGCTGCCGCGGTTCCGCCGCACGATCGCCGAGGCCGGCGCCGAGGACGTCGTGATCGCCGTCGTCACCCGGTCGGAGGTCCTGGCGCCCCTGTGGAGCACCCCGCCGGCGCTGCTGTTCCTCGACGGCAGCCACACCGAGGAGTCCGCGCGCCGCGACCAGGACGCGTGGGTGGCGAAGCTCGCCGTCGGCGGCACGCTGGCCATCCACGACGTCTTCCCCGACCCGGCCGACGGCGGGCAGGCGCCCTTCGGCGTCTACCTGCGCGTCCTGGCGTCCGGGGACTTCACCGAGCTGCCCGGCACCGGCTCGCTGCGGCTGCTGCGCCGTGACCGCTGACCCGCTGGGCGCCGAGCGGGCGGCGGCGCTGGCGCAGATCGAAGCCCTGACCCGGGAGTTCGACGAGGTCGTCGCCGCCTCGAGGGCGTCCAACGCCGACGACGAGCACGACCCCGAGGGCGCGACGATCGCGTTCGAGCGCCAGCAGGTCGCCGCACTCCTGGAGTCCGCGCGCCGCCGGCTGGCCGACGTCGACGCCGCCGTCACCGCCGTGGAGGCCGGCACCTACGGCCGGTGCGAGACCTGCGGGCGACCCATCGCACCCGAGCGCCTCGCCGCCCGGCCGACCGCCCGCACCTGCATCACCTGCGCCCGCTGAGGCGCCGTCCGGCGCCGTGCGTGTGCGCCGAGGCGGGGTTCGCGGTCCGGTATCCCCGCGTCAGCGCACACGCTCGGCGGTCAGCTGACGTACCTGCGGGCGGTCGACGTCCGCTGGGCGTCCTCCAGGGCGGCGAACCGGGCCTCGGCGTGCGGGGGGAGGACCCGGCGCTCGCGCAGCACCCACGGCAGCCCGCGCACCGCCTGGACCAGGCCGCGGGCGGTCACCCGGTCCCGCGGCACGGTGCGCAGCAGGTGCACGGTGCGGCGCAGGGCCGGGCGGACGGGCCGGCGCAGCCACGTCGTCCAGAGGGTGTTGCGGATGCCGTCGGCCCGGCGCCCGTGCGGATCGCGGGCGGTGCTGGCCTGGTGGTGCACGGTCAGCGCCGGCAGGTAGCACAGCTCCCACCCGCGGGCGGCGAGGTCGCCGGCCATCAGCTCCTCCTCGCCACCCAGCCACAGCCGTTCGGAGAAGCCGCCCACCTCCTCGAAGGCCTCCCGGCGCAGCACGGACGCGCCGGCGAGGAACGAGCCGAGGGCCGGGCCGGGCAGCCAGTCGGCGCCGCGCACGGGGGAGTCGCGCAGCTCGGCGACGATCGGGTCCTCGGTGCCACCCGGCTCCACCAGGATCCGGGCGGTGACGATCGCCAGCCGGGGGTGGGCGTCGAGGGTGTCGGCGGCGGTGCGCAGGGATCCCGGCTCCCACCAGGTGTCGTCGTCGCAGAACGCCACGTAGGGGGTGTCGAGCCGGGCGACGCCGAGGTTGCGGCCCACCGCGCCCAGGTTCTCGGGGCTGGCGATCAGCTCGACCTGCGGGAACCGCTCGCGGACGGCGTCGGCGGTCCCGTCGGTGGACCCGTTGTCCACGACGACGACGTGCGGCTGCTCGGGCAGCGCCACCAGCCGCGCCAGGGCGAGCAGCAGCTCGTCCCGGCGCTGGTGGGTGATGACGACGACGGCGACGCGCGGATCGGGACCGGGGACGGATCGGGCGGCGTCCGTCCCGGGCGCGGTGGTGGTCACGCGCGCTCACCGGCCAGCACACGGAGCCCGGCCAGCACCTGGTCGGGGAGTCGCCGGCGCCGGCGCAGCGCCGCGGGGACGTCGGGCAGCGCGCGGAGGACCCCCTCGACGCCGGGCCGGCCGGCGCGCGTGGCCTGGGCGACCGTGCGGGCGACGTCGCCGGCCGGTAGCCGCATGAGCGCGGTCAGCAGCCGGCTTCGCCAGATCCCGGCCTGCCGCCGCCCGGGGGCGTCCCGTCGCGAGGACGGGTGGTGGTGGATGGTCACCTCGTCGACGTAGGCCAGACCCCAGCCGGCCGCGGCGAGGTCGAGCGCCAGCCGCTCCTCCTCCCCGGGGAACCGCACCACCGGGTCGAAGCCGCCGACGGCCTCGAACGCCTCGGTCCGCACCAGGGCGGCGCAGGCGACGAAGCCCAGCAGCGCCGGGCCGGGGAGGTCCGCCGGGGTGCCCAGGGGACTGCCCGCCATCTCGGCGCAGACCGGGTCCAGCCGCTCCTCGGGCCCGACGAGGATCCGGGCGTTGATCAGCGCCAGCCGCGGATGGGCCCGCATGATCTCCACGGCGCGCGCGAGGTCGCCCGGTGCCCACCAGGAGTCGTCGTCGGCGAAGGCCAGGAACGGGGTGCCGGCCCGGGCGGCGCCCAGCGTGCGGCCGTGCGCCCCCTCGTTGGAGTCCAGCGGGAGCACGGTGACCTCGGGATGGGCCTCCCGCACGGCCGCGACGGTGCCGTCGGTGGAGGCGTTGTCGACGAGCACCACCGGCGCCTCGTGGCGGGGCAGCGTGGCGAGCAGGTCGTCGCGGCGGTTGCGGCTGGCGACGACCACGGTGACGTCGGGCCCGGGGGAGCGGGGCTGGTCGGTGCTGGGCAGAACGGTCACGAGGGGATCGTGCCCGTCCCTCCCGCCAGCCAACCCGGCTCCGGAGTGGAATCCGCCATGCCGGCGGCGGGCAGCGCGCCCGGATCGGCGAACAGCCCGCTCGCGGGCGAGGCGCCGGAGAGCGCGTCGGCGGCCAGCAGCACCGCGGCCGCCGTCCAGGTGGTGCGCTCGACCGGCCACCGCGCGTCGTCGGCGTAGACGAACCCGGTCCAGTACGCGCCGTCGTCGTCCCGCAGGTGGTGCATCGCCGCGACCTGCTCCAGCGCGGCGTCGCGCTGCCCCGCGGCGACCAGGGCCAGCGCGAGCTCGCACGTCTCGGCGCCGGTGACCCAGGGCCGGTCGGCCACGCACCGGATCCCCAGCCCCGGCACGACGAAGCGGTCCCAGTCGCCGGCCAGCCGGTCGCGGGCGTCCTCGCCGGTGAGCGCACCGCCCAGCACGGGGTAGTACCAGTCCATCGAGTACCGCGACCGGTCGGCGAAGGCGTGCGGGCGCCGGCGCAGCGCGGTGCCGAGGTCGGCGACGGTCAGCTCCCAGTCCGGCTGTGCCTCGCCGGTCAGGTCGGCCAGCGCCAGCCCGCAGCGCAGCGCCTGGAAGAGGCTGGCGTTACCGGTGAGCAGGGCCAGGTCGTCCGGCGTGCCGTCGGGCCGCAGGGCCCAGCTGATCGCGCCGCCGGGCAGCTGCATCCGGGTGACCAGGTCCAGCGCCGCCCGCACCACCGGCCACAGCTCGACGACGAGCGCCTCGTCCCCGGTGGTCAGCCACGAGTGCCACAGGCCGACGGCGAGGTAGCCGGCGTGGTTGCTCTCCGCGGCGGGGGCCGACTCGGCGCCGGCGCGGTACTCGGCGGCCCAGCTGCCGTCGGCGCGCTGCCGGCCGGCCAGCCAGCGGTAGGCCGCGGCCGCCCGGGCGTGCTCACCGCCGAGGTCGAGCGCCATCGCCGCCTCGACCGAGTCCCAGGGGTCCAGCTGGCCGGCGCGGAACCAGGGCAGGGCACCGTCGCCGTCCTGCTCCCCGGCGATCCAGGCCACCGTCTGCCGCACCTGGTCGGCGCCGAGCACCCCGGGCAGCTCGGGGAGCAGCACGCCGCCCCGGTCAGCCGGCGGCAGCGGACCGCTCCCGGTCGGGCCGCCCGGACGCCGTGGACCAGGTGCGCGCGGCCGGGGCCGCCGGCTCGGCGGGCTTGTCGGCGTAGACGACGACGCTCTTGCCGATCAGCGGGTCGAGCACCCGCTCCGCCACGCGGGTCACCCACGGGCGCGTGGTGAGGTCCCAGACCAGCAGCCGGTGGTAGGCGCGGACCAGCACGGAGTCCTTCTCCACGCCGACGGCGCACTTGAGCCACCAGTACGGCGCGTGGAGGGCGTGCGCGTGGTGGCTCCCGCCGGGGACCAGCCCCGCGGTCGCCAGCCGGGCGCGGAGCACGTTCCGGCGGTAGATCCGGATGTGGCCGCCCTCGTTGGCGTGGTACTCGTCCGACAGCGCCCAGCAGACCCGCTCGGGGCCGTACCGCGGCACCGTCACCACGGCCCGGCCACCGGGCTTGAGCACGCGGAAGATCTCGCGCATGGCGGTGGCGTCGTCCGGGATGTGCTCGAGCACCTCCGAGGCCATCACCCGGTCCACGCTGTCGTCGGGGAAGGGCAGGTGCAGCAGGTCTCCGCGCACCACCTCGAAGCGGGCGCCCGCCGGTGCCTCACCGGCCTCGGCGATCGCGCCGAGCCAGCGCTTCGTCGTCTCGACCTCGGACACGCCCCAGTCGACGGCGACGACCTTCGCGCCGCGGCGGTAGGCCTCGAAGGCGTGCCGGCCCTCGCCGCAGCCCAGGTCGAGGACGGTCATCCCCGGCCGCAGGTCGAGGCGGTCGTAGTCGACGGTCAGCACTGCTCGTTCCCCTTGCGCTCGGCGGACCGGCGGTCCAGCGTCTCGGCGTACCAGTCGGCGGTGCGCTCGGCGGTGGCCCGCCAGGTGTAGGTGTCCAGCACCCGCCGCCGCCCGGCCCGGCCCAGCTGCTCGGCGAGCGACGGCGAGTCGAGGACCAGCTGCAGCGCCGCGGTCAGCTCGCCGACGTCGCCGGCGCGCACCCGCAGGCCCGCCTTGGTGCCGACCACCTCGGGCAGGGCGCCGGCGTCGGTGGTGACCAGGGCCGTGGCGCAGGCCATCGCCTCGACGGCGGGGAGGGAGAAGCCCTCGTAGAGCGAGGGGATCGCCACGACCGTCGCCGTCTGCAGGAGGCGGATCAGCTCCTCCTCGGGCACGGAGCCGGTGAACCGGACGGCGTCGTGCAGGGCGAGCCGGTCCAGGGCCGCTTCCGCGGGCCCGCCGGGCCGGGCGGCGCCGACGACGGTCAGCCGCACCGGCCGCTCGGTGCGCAGCTTGGCCACCGCCTCGAGCAGGTGCACCAGCCCCTTGAGCGGGACGTCGGCGCTGGTGATGGCGAGGATCGAGTCGGTCTCGCGGTCCCGGCCGGCCGGCGGCGGGGTGAAGTGGGAGGGGTCGATGCCGACCGGGATGACCGCCATGCGGTCGGGCGCCAGACCCATGTGCGCGGCGATGTCCCGCCGGGAGTTCTCCGAGACGGTGGTGACCCCGTCCAGCTGCTGCACGACCCGGGCCTGCATCCCGGTGAAGGCGTACCAGCGGCGCAGCGTCAGCCTCCGCCGCAGCGTCGGGGCGGCGGCCAGCTCCAGGTCCCGGTCGATCGCGATCGGGTGGTGGACCGTCGCGACGGTCGGCACCCCGGCGCGGACCAGTCGCAGCAGCCCGTAGCCGAGGGACTGGTTGTCGTGCACCACGTCGAACTGGTCGCGGCGGGGCAGCAGGTGGCGGGCCGCCCGCAGCGTGAAGGTCAGCGGCTCGGGGAAGCCGGCGGTGCACATGGTCGCCCACTCCGCGACGTCCACCCAGTCCCGGAACTCCGAGGGCCGCGGCGTGCGGAACGGGTCGGGCTCCCGGTACAGGTCGAGGCTGGGCAGGCGGGTGAGCGGCACGCCGTCGTCGAGCTCGGGATAGGGCTGACCGCTGAGCACCTCGACGCGGTGGCCGAGCTCGGCCAGTTCGCGCGAGAGGGCGCGGACGTAGATGCCCTGGCCGCCGCTGTGCGGCTTGCTGCGGTAGGACAGCAGTGCAATGCGCAACGACCGTCCCATGGAGCGGACTCTAACGAGCGCCCTCCGGCACTCCTGCGCCAAGGCGAGGCGAGGCGCGCCCGACCCTGGCACAGTGTCCGGTCATGATCCGCCACGTCGTCGTCTTCACCTGGTCCCCGAGCGCCGATGCCGACCGCCGGGCCGCCACCGTGGAGGCGCTGCGCGGCCTCCGGCGGGAGGTCGGCGGGATGACCTCGCTGACCGTCGCGGACGACGCCGGCCTGGTCGACGGGAACGCCTCCACGGTGCTCATCGCCGACTTCCCCGACGTCGAGGCCTTCCGCCGCTACGCGCAGGACCCGGTGCACCTGGCGGTGATCGCCGAGCACGTGCGGCCGATCCTGGGCTCCCGCAGCGCCATCCAGTACCGGGTCTGAGGCGGCGGGCGCGGGGCCGGCCGCGGCACCGGGCGACTAGGTTCGTCGGCATGTCCTCCGCGTCCTGCGTCGCCGGGCGGCGCCGTCTCCCCGGTGTGCTCCTGGCCGGTGCGGCCACCGTCGCGCTCGCCGGTTGCGGGGGCGACGACGCCTCCGACCGGACGGTCGCCGCCTCCTCGTCCGCCTCCTCGTCGGCCGCCGCGTCCTCCGCCGCGGAGGGGACGGAGGCGCCCGACCTGGCCTCCGGGCTGCTGCCCGCGACCGCCTTCGGGCCCGACGCCACGGTGGTCGCGGTCTCCCCGGACCAGCTGCGCCAGGGCGCGGGCATCGCCGCCGCGGCCGAGGACCTGCAGATCACCCCGGAGAGCTGCCGTGCCGCCGTCGACGGCACCCAGCCCGACCTCGACGACTTCGACGACCTCGCCGCGCACAGCGCCACCACCGGCGCGTCGTCGACGGTGGAGATGCTGGTGCGCGGCGGCCCGACCGAGGACGCGGTGGCCCAGCTGGCCGGCGCCGCGGAGCGCTGCCCCGAGGCGCAGGTCTCCTCGCCGCAGTTCGGCCAGGCCACGATCACCTTCGAGGACCTTCCGGTGGACGACCTGGGCGACGGCTCCGCGCTGCTGCGCTACACCACCACCCTCACCGGGCCCGGCGGCTCGCAGGTCGCGGTGCCGACGCTGATCGGGGCGGTCGAGGACGGCGACCGGCTGCTCCTGCTGCTCACCATCGACGCCGGTCAGACCGGGGTGGGCGCCACCGACCCGGCCGCCTTCGCCGACCTGCTGGCGCAGGCCTACGAGACGCAGGCCGACGCCCTCGACTGATGCGGTGCGCCCGGCGGCGTCCACAGCCGCGCGGGTGTCCACAGATCCCGTTCCCGGGGTCACCCCTGGCGCACGCCGGGCGAGGGTCGGGGCATGGACGCCCCCACCGCGCAGGACCGCTCCGACCGCCCTGAGGTCCGCATCTCCGACCCGGGGGAGGTGGCGGCCGCGCTGCCGCACCTGCTCGGGTTCCACCCGAGCGAGTCGGTGGTGCTGATCGGCCTCGGCGGGCCCTCCGGCGGACGGGTCGGGCTCACCGTGCGGGGCGACATCCCCCCGTCCGGGGACGGCGCCGCGGCGGCCCGGCTGCTCGCCCGCAGCCTGCGCACCGACGATCCCGTCGCCGCGCTGCTCGTCGTGGTCTCCGAGGCCGCCGACGACCGCACCCGGCCCGACGAGGGTCCGGCGCCGGGAACCGACCTGCCGCACCGGGACCTGGTGCACGACCTGGTCCTCGCGCTGGCCGCCGTCGACGTCCCCGTGCGCGACGTGCTGCTGGTGCGCCGCGGGCGCTGGTGGTCCTACGACTGCCCGCACCCGTGCTGCGCGCCGTCGGGAGGCACGCCGCTGCCGGGAGGCGTGAGCGCGCTGGCGGCGGCGTCGGTGACCACCGGGCAGGTGGTGGCCGCCGACCGCTCCGCCCTGGCGTCCCGGCTCAGCGCGCCGCCCGGAGCCCGCGAGAGCCTGCGCCGCGCCTGCGCCCGGGTCGCGGCCGAGCGCGCGTCCTCCCGCGGGGCGGCGGGACCGGTGGTGCCGGCCGACGGGTCCGGAACCGTGGTGCGGCAGGCGGTGGCGCGGTCGCGCCCCGGAGCGCCGGACCCCGCCGGTCCGCTGGACGACGACGAGCTGGCCCGCCTCCTGTGGGCCCTGCAGGACCTCGGCGTGCGCGACCGCGCGCTCCAGCTGGCGCTGGAGGAGGACGCCGCGGCGGCCGAGCTGCTGTGGACCGAGTGCACCCGGCGGGCGCCCGCCCCGCTCGACGCGGCGCCCGCCACCCTGCTGGCGGTGAGCGCGTGGCTGCGCGGCGACGGCGCCCTGGCCAACGTCGCGCTGGACCGCGCGCTCGGCAGCGATCCCGGATACGCCCTGGCCCGGCTGCTCGGCCAGGGGCTCGCCGCCTGCCTGCCCCCGAGGGAGTTGCGTGCGCTCATCGCCCGGGCGGCCGCCCCCGGCGTCCCGTGACCCCGGCCGGCGGCGCCGGCCGGGGTCCGGCATCAGAGCAGCTCGGGGCGCCGCCACTCCTGGTCCAGCACGTGCTCGGCGAGGAAGGCGAGCACCGTCTCGTACCAGACCTGGCTGTTCCCCGGCGTCAGGACCCAGTGGTTCTCGTCCGGGAAGTACAGGAACTTCGACGGGACGCCCCGCTTCTGCAGCCCGTACCAGAGGGCGAGGGCCTCGCCGATCGGCACCCGGTAGTCCTTGTCGCCGTGGATGACCAGCATCGGGGTGCGGATGGCGTCCACGTACCGGTGCGGCGAGTTCTGCTCGTAGCGCCGCGGCTCGGTGAAGGGGTCGCCCCACTCCTTCTCCCAGTAGTACGCGGCGTCGGTGGTGCCGGTGAAGGCCTCCAGGTTCCAGAGGCTGGCGTGGGTGACGATCGCCTTGAACCGGTCGGTCCGGGTGGCCACCCAGTTGGCCATGTAGCCCCCGAAGGAGCCGCCCATCGCCGCGGTGCGGCTCGCGTCGATGTCCGGGCGCTGCTCGGCGGCGTCCACCGCGGCCATGAGGTCGGTGTAGGGCGCGTCGCCCCACTCGCCCCAGCCCCGGCGCACGAAGTCCAGCCCGAACCCCTGCGACAGCGCCGGGTTGGGCAGCAGCACCGCGTAGCCCTGCGCGGCCAGCACCCACGGGCACCAGCGCCAGGACCACGAGTTCCAGCTCATCAGCGGCCCGCCGTGGATCCAGAGCACCAGCGGCGCCGGGGCGTCCGCCGAGGCGCCGTCGGGCAGCACCAGCCACGACTGCACCCGGGTGCCGTCGGCCGCGGTCGCCTCGACCTCTGTCAGCGTGCCGGGCAGCCGGTCGACCGCGGCCGGGCTGGGCAGCGGCTCCGGGTCCTGCATCGGCGCGGCGGGGTCGAGCCGCACCGGCACCGGTGGGGAGTCGTAGGCCGAGCGCAGGGCGTACAGGGCGCTGCCGTCGCGGGCGACCCGCAGCTCGCTGTAGGCGCCGTCGCCGGTCAGCCGGACGGGCTCCCCGCCGTCCAGCGCCACCCGGAACAGCGCGTGGCGGCCGTCGTCGTCGGCGAGGTAGTAGACGGCGGTGCCGTCGGCGGAGAACTGCGGCGCGCTCGGCCAGCGGTCGACGTCGGGGGTCAGCTCACGGGCGGTCCCGTCGGCGACCTCGACCAGCAGCAGCGTGTAGTCCGGCGGCTCGGCGTAGGAGGACATCGCCTCGCGCACGCACACTAGCCGGGCCCCGTCGGGGGAGAACGCCGCCCCGTAGACGTCGGCCAGCGGGTCGTCGACGAGGACCCGCGTGTCTCCGGAGCCGGTCTCGGTGAGGACCAGCCGGCTGCGCCGGCCGGCCGGTCCGTCGGGCACCTCCTCGGCCCGGGCCAGCAGCCGGCCGTCGGGGGAGAGGGCGATGTCGTCGCCGGAGCCGTTGGGCGGCAGCGCGTCCGGGGTGAGGTCGCGCAACTCGACCGGCGCACCGCCGACGGGCGCCTCCTCGGCGGGCAGCCGGCCCGCCCAGAACACGTGCGGAGCCGCCGGCCCCAGGTCGTGGTCCCAGTACCGCACCGGATAGGCCTCGTGCAGGATCGCCGTCACCCCGGCGTCGGTGCGCTGCTTGCGGCGCTCCTCGTCGGCGGCGGCGTCCGAGCCGCCCGGCATCGTGCCGGCGACGACGACCACGTCCCCGCTGTCGGCCGCCACGGCGAAGGAGCTGATCCCGCCGGGGCGCCCGACCACCGGCCGGGCCTCACCACCGTCGGCCGGCAGGCTCCACAGCGCCGGCTTCGGCTCCGCCTCGGGGGCCGCACCGGGGTCGGGCCGGGCCGAGGTGAACAGCAGCGAGCCGTCGGGTGCCCAGGTGGGCGAGGACTCACCGGGGGTGCTCCGGGTCAGCCGGCGGGCCGGACGCCGCCCCTGCGGGTCGAGCTCCCACAGCGCCGACTGCCACTTCTTCCGCTCCGGGTCCAGCGTGTGCAACGACACCGCCAGCCGCAGCCCGTCGGGCGACAACGCCAGGCTCCCGATCCGGGGCAGCGCCACGAAGTCCGCCAGGCGGTGGAACGGCGTGGGCGCGGGCTCGGCGGAGGAGTCGGAGGGGGCAGGAGCGGACGAGCTCACCGGGGCCTTCTCTCGCGGGGGAGCGGGGACCGCCCCACCGTAGTGAGACACCCCGCTCCGCCGCCGTCCCGGCCGGGCCGGGGACGTGCGCCGGGATCAGCGCGTCCCGGGCCGCGCCGAGCCCGTCCGGGGACGAACCCGGTCGCGCGGCGGGCTAGAGGAGCGGGGCGGCCTCGAGGGGCGTGAGCTCCTCGTCGACCGCGCTGACGAACATGTGCTGGGCCACGTCGATCGGGAGCACGTAGCCGTCGAGACCCACCGAGCCCTCCATCAGCTGCGCGTTCATCGTCACGCCCGGCCGGACCCCGTGCTCGGCCAGCGCACGCAGCAGTTCGGTGTTCTCCTGCAGCTGCTCGCTGATCCGGCGCACGACGACCGGCCGGCCCTCGGCGGTGGCCGTCGTCGACAGCAGCGTGAGGGAGTCGAGCACCGCGGAGGTCTCGCCCCCGAGCGGCTCGTCGCCACGCAGCGCCTCCAGGCCCGGGATCGGGTTGCCGAACGGGGAGACCGTCGGGTTGCCCAGCAGCGACAACAGACGGCGCTCGACCGCCTCGCTCATCACGTGCTCCCAGCGGCAGGCCTCCTCGTGCACGTCGGCGTAGTCGAGGCCGATGACGTCGACGAGCAGGCACTCGGCCAGCCGGTGCTTGCGCATGACCGCGGTGGCCAGCTGGCGGCCCTCCTCGGAGAGCTGCAGGTGCCGGTCACCCTCGACGGTGAGCAGCCCGTCGCGCTCCATGCGGGCGACGGTCTGGCTCACCGTCGGGCCGCTCTGGTGCAGGCGCTCGGCGATACGGGCCCGGAGCGGGACGATGCCCTCTTCCTCCAGCTCGAAGATCGTCCGGAGGTACATCTCGGTGGTGTCGATGAGGTCGTTCACAGGTACTCCTCCGTGTCGGGGGCCAGTCTACGGGGCCGGGAGGCCCTGACCGGCTGACCCGCGCAGGTGGTCTCGGCGACGTACCGGCCGGGACCGGACCCGGTAGCGTCCGACGGAGGCACCCGCGCCCGGCCGGGCGCGGCGCAGGGGAGGGGTCCATGAGCGACTCGGTCGCCGTCGTCTGGGACGACGCGCTGCTCGGCTACACGATGGGCGGTGATCACCCGCTGCACCCGGTCCGGCTCGACCTGACGATGCGCCTGGCCGACGGGCTGGGCCTGCTGACCAGCGACCGGCTCCGGGTGCTGAAGCCGACACCGGCCGACGAGGAGCTGCTGACCCTCGTCCACGACCCGCTGTACCTGGAAGCGGTGCGCCAGGCGCCGGCCAACCCGGACGTGGGTCACGGCCTGGGCACCGCGGACAACCCGATCTTCCCGGACATGTACGACGCCGCGGCCCTCATCACCGGCGGCAGCGTGCTCGCCGCCCAGCAGGTGCACAGCGGCGCCGCGCAGCACGCCGTCAACATCTCCGGCGGGCTGCACCACGCGATGCGCGGGAGCGCCTCGGGATTCTGCGTGTTCAACGACGCCGCGGTCTCGATCGCCTGGCTGCTGCGCCAGGGGTACGAGCGGATCGCCTACGTCGACCTCGACGTCCACCACGGCGACGGCGTCCAGACCGCCTTCTACGACGACCCCCGGGTGCTCACCGTCAGCATCCACCAGACGCCGCTGACCCTGTTCCCGGGCACCGGCTACCCCGAGGAGACCGGCGACCCGGGCAAGGCCCTCGGCAGCGCGGTCAACCTCGCGCTGCCCAACGGCACCGACGACTCCTCGTGGTTGCGCGCGTTCACCGCCGTCGTCCCCAGCGTGCTCAAGGCCTTCCAGCCGCAGATCATCGTCACCCAGTGCGGCTGCGACGCCCACCACGAGGACCCCCTCGCCGACCTCGCGCTGACCGTCGACGGCCAGCGCGCCAGCTACAAGGCGATGCACGAACTGGCCCACGAGCTCTGCGACGGCCGGTGGATCGCCCTGGGCGGTGGCGGCTACGGCCTGGTGCGCTGCGTGCCCCGCGCGTGGACCCACCTGATCGCCGAGATCAGCGGGACCGCGCTGGACCCCGCCACCGAGATCCCGGAGTCCTGGCGCGAGGACGTCGTCCGCCGGGGGCTGCGGGCCCGCCCGCCCACGCACATGACCGAGGGCGGCTACACCGGCTTCTCCCGCTGGGACAACTTCACCGAGTCCCGCGTCGACCGGGCGATCATGCGCACCCGGCGGGCCAGCTTCCCCTACTTCGGACTCGACCCGGACGACCCCCGTGACTGAGCCGACCCGCGCCGAGGAGCAGGAGAACCCCACCCCGCCGCCGGGCTGGGAGGCCGACATCGTGGCCGCCGACGGCGGCACGGTGCACCTGCGCCCGATCTGCCCCGAGGACGCCGACGGGCTGACCGGGCTGATGGAGCGCAGCAGCGACCAGACCCGCTACTACCGGTTCTTCGGGCCGATGAAGCGGCTCTCGGACAAGGACCTGCACCGGTTCACCCACGTCGACCACGACGCGCGCGTGGCGTTCGTGATCCTGCTCGGCGACCAGGTGATCGCCGTCGGTCGCTACGACCGGTACCCCGGCACCGACGACGCCGAGGTCGCCTTCCTTGTGGAGGACGCCCACCAGGGCCGTGGCCTCGGGTCGGTGCTGCTCGAGCACCTCGCCGCCGCGGCCCGCGAGCGGGGGATCACCCGCTTCGTCGCCGAGGTGCTCGCCCAGAACAGCAAGATGGTGCGGGTCTTCCGCGACGCCGGGTACAAGGCCGAGCGCTCCTACGAGGACGGCGTCGTCCACCTGACCTTCCCGATCGAGCAGACCGAGGACGCCCTCGCCGTCGCCTACGAGCGCGAGCAACGCAGCGAGTCCCGGTCGATCGCCCGGCTGCTGACGCCGTCGTCGGTGGCCGTGGTCGGCGCCAGCAACGACGCCGGCAAGATCGGCAACGCGGTGCTGCGGCACCTGCTGGACTACGGCTTCGCCGGCCCGGTGTACCCGGTGAACCCGGGCGCCCGGCACGTGCGGGGGGTGCCGGCGTACGCCGACATCGAGTCCATCCCCGACGACCTCGACCTGGCGGTCCTCGCGGTGCCGGTCGACGAGGTGGCCGGCGTCGTGGAGGCCTGCCGTCGCAAGCGGGTGCGCGGGCTGGTCGTGATCTCCGGCGGGTTCGGCGAGGCCGGGCCGGAGGGGCGCGCCGCCGAGCGGCAGCTCGTCGCGGCGGCCCGGGCCTCCGGCATGCGGGTGGTCGGGCCCAACTGCCTGGGCATCGTCAACACCGATCCGGAGCGGCGGCTCAACGCCAGCCTGGCGCCGATGGTGCCCGGGCGCGGCCGGGTCGGCTTCTTCGCCCAGTCCGGTGCGCTCGGCGTCGCCCTGCTCGAACGGGCCCGCAGCCGCGGCATCGGGCTGTCGACCTTCGTCTCCGCCGGCAACCGCGCCGACGTCAGCGGCAACGACCTCCTGCAGTACTGGGCGACCGACCCCGGCACCGAGGTGGTGCTGCTGCACCTGGAGAGCTTCGGCAACCCGCGCAAGTTCGCCCGGCTGGCCCGCACCGTGGGGCGCACCAAGCCGGTGGTCGCGGTCAAGAGCGGCCGGCACGTCGGGGTGACCCCGGGGCTGGCCGGCACCTCGGTGGCCGTGCCCGAGCAGTCGGTGGCGGCGCTGTTCGCCTCGGCGGGCGTCATCCGGGTCGAGACCGTCGCCCAGCTCTTCGACGTCGGCACCCTGCTGGCCCACCAGCCGCTGCCGGCCGGCGACCGGGTGGCGATCGTGGGCAACTCCACCGCCATCGGGGTGCTCGTCGCCGACGCCGTCCTCGAGGAGGGGCTGGAGCTGGCGCACGACGCGCCGGTGGACATCGGCGTGGCCGGTGGCGCCGACGAGTTCCGGGCCGCGCTGCAGGAGGCCGTCGACGACGAGCGCGTCGACGCCGTGGTCGCGGTCTTCCTGCCCCCGCTCATGGCCGGCTCGCAGGAGTTCGGGCCGGCGCTGCGCGAGGTCTCGGTGAACTCGGACAAGCCGATCGTGGCGAGCTTCCTCTCCACGGAGGGCATCCCCCCGGAGCTCGCCGTCGCCGACGAGCAGGGCATGCCGGCCCGCGGCTCGGTGCCCTCGTACAGCACCCCGGAGCGCGCGGTCATCGCACTGGCCAAGGCGGCCGAGTACGCGCGGTGGCGGCGGCGGCCGGTCGGCGAGCTGCCGGAGCTGCCCGACGTCGACGAGGCAGCCGCGGAACGGATCGTGCACGGCGCGCTCGCCGAGTCGCCCGGGGGCCGCGAGCTCACCGACGACGAGCTGATCGGGCTGCTGGCCGCCTACGGCGTGCCGCTGCTGGGCACCCGCACGGTCACCGACGCCGAGGCGGCCGTCGCCGCCGCGGACGCGATCGGCTACCCGGTGGTGCTGAAGTCGACCGCCCCGTGGCTGCGGCACCGCTCCGACCTCGGTGGCGTGCGCCTGGACCTGGCCGACGCCGAGGCGGTGCGCACCGCCTTCGCCGCCATCCCGTCCGGTGACCCGGTCATCGTGCAGGAGATGGCCGCCCCGGGGGTGGCGACGGTGGTGGAGATCGTCGACGACCCGTCGTTCGGCGCGCTGGTCAGCTTCGGCCTGGGGGGCGTGGCGACCGACCTGCTCGGTGACCGCGCCTACCGGACCCTCCCGCTCACCGACCTGGACGCCGCCGAGCTGGTCCGGGCACCGCGGGCCTTCCCGCTGCTCGACGGCTACCGCGGGTCCGAGCCGGTCGACCTGGCCGCGCTGGAGGACCTGGTGCTGCGCGTGGCGCGGCTGGCCGACGACCTGCCCGAGGTGCTGCGGCTCACGCTGGAGCCGGTGATCGTCGGGCCGGCCAACCCATGGCACGGCGGCCGCTCCCTGGTCGTCGCCGGTGGCACCGGGCTCGTCGGCCCGCCCACCGCCCGCGTCGACCCCGGCCCCCGCCGGATGCGCTCCCCGGTGTAGCGCTCTGGGGGTGCTCCTCGTGCTCCCGGAGCGCTGCAGGCCCCCCGAACCGCGAGCAACACCCCCAGAGCGAGCAGCGAGGGCCGGTCACCCGCGGGTGACCGGCCCTCGCTGCTGCTGTTCGTCAGGCCAGGTAGTCGCGGAGGGCGTCGGCGCGCTGCGGGTCGCGCAGCTTGGCCATCGTCTCGCGCTCGATCTGCCGGACCCGCTCGCGGGAGAGACCGAACTGCTTGCCGATCTGCTCCAGGGTGCGGGGCTGGCCGCCGTCCAGGCCGAACCGGAGCACGACGACGTCGCGCTCCCGGTCCTCCAGCGTGGACAGGACGGTCCGGACGTCGCCCTTCATCATCTGGAAGGCGACGGCGTCCTCGGCGACCGCGGCGTCGGCGTCCTCGATGAAGTCACCGAGCCGGGACTCCTCGTCGGTGCCCACCGTCTGGTCGAGGCTGACCAGGTCGCGGCTGTACTCGAGCAGCTCGCTGATCCGCGCCTCGGGCAGGTCCAGCTCCAGACCGAGCTCCTCAGCGGTGGGCTCGCGCTCGAGCTCCTGGTGCATCCGCCGCCGGGTCCGGACCACCTTGTTGACCTGCTCGGCCAGGTGGACGGGCAGCCGGATGGTGCGCCCGGAGTCGGCCATCGCCCGGGTGATCGCCTGCCGGATCCACCACGTGGCGTAGGTCGAGAACTTGAAGCCCTTGGTGTAGTCGAACTTCTCCACCGCGCGGATCAGGCCGACGTTCCCCTCCTGGATCAGGTCCAGGAACGTCATGCCGTGGCCGGTGTAGCGCTTGGCCACGGAGACGACGAGCCGGAGGTTGGCCTCCAGCAGGTGCGCCTTGGCGGCCTTGCCGTCGGTGGCGAGGATCTTGTAGTCCCGCTTGCGGGCCGGGGTGAGGCCCTCCGGTGCGGCGAGCAGCCGCTCGGCGTAGAGACCGGCCTCGATCCGCTTGGCCAGCTCCACCTCCTGCTCCGCCGTCAGCAGAGCGGTCTTGCCGATGGTGTTGAGGTAGACGCGCACCAGGTCGGTGGAGACCAGACCGCTGGTGTCGGGCTCCCGTCGGGGAGCGCGCACGTCCAGGGTGTCGGTGGGGGAGGACTGCAGCAGCGTCACGATGGGTCTTCGTCCTTGCCTTCGATTCGGATGCATCCGCCGGCGTCGTGAGGGCGGAGCGTCATCCAGGCGTGGAGCGGGGGCCACGGCTACGGGGTCACCGGCCGGTCCCGCCTTCGTCTGTCCGGTGTGGTACGCCCTGCACAACGGCCGCCACGGGGTCCGGTGTTCCGCAATTCGACCGTTCACAGCAAATCGACAGGGAGTGCTTTCGGTCACCCCTCGGTACCCGTGGTGCGGGACGCCCAGACATGTCATTTGTGCGACAGCCGCCGCCGGTCAGGTCTCCAGCAGGAGGGTCATCGGGCCCTCGTTGACCGACGAGACCCGCATGCTCGCGCCGAACACCCCGGTGGCCACGGTCGCGCCGCGACGGCGCAGCTCCGCGACCACCTCGTCCACCAGCGGCTCCGCCACGTCGCCGGGGGCGGCGTCCTGCCACGACGGACGGCGGCCCTTCCGGGTGTCGGCGTAGAGCGTGAACTGGCTGACCACCAGCACCGGCAGGCCGAGATCGGCCGCCGAGACGGCCCCGGCATCCCCCGGGAAGATGCGCAGCTCGTGGATCTTGCGGGCCATGGCCCGGGCGCGGTCGGCGGAGTCGTCCCGGCCCGCTCCGACCAGTGACAGCAGTCCCGGCCCGATCGCGCCCACGACCTCGTCGTCGACGGTTACAGCGGCTGTACCGACCCGGCTCACGACGGCGCGCACGGGCCGATCCTCCCGTACGGCGCGGCGGGGCCGGGCAGGTCCTCGTCCGCCCGCCCCGGCGGGGCAGGTGCTCGTCCGCCCGCCGGCCTGCCGGTCATCCCTGCGGGCAGTCGCGCAGTGCAGATCCCGAGAACTCGGGGACGGGCCGGGCCTGTGCCTCCTCGAGCGTCTCCGCCTCCCCGTTCTCCCGGATGTCCTCGATCAGCCACTCCATCTCGCTGATCTCCCGCTCCTGGGCCTCGATGATCTCGGCGCCCAGCCGGCACACCCGGACATCGGTGATCTCGGCCCGCTCGGACCGGGTGATGGCCAGCGAGTGGTGCGGGATCATCGCGCGCATCCAGGCGGTGTCCTGCACGGTGGTCTGGCTGCGGTCGAGGAAGATGCCGCCACCGAGCAGCAGCAGGCTGACGGCCACGATCGCGATGTTGCCCTTCATGTTCTTGTACATGTTGAGCATCCAGGCGAGCATGATCAGCCCCATGGTGCCGCCCATGGTGAGCGCCATGAACAGGCGGCTCTCGCTCCACTGGACGTGGCCCCACTCCCACGTGCCGGCGAACATGGTCCAGTACATGACGACCATGGCGGTGAGGATCATGGCCGCGAAGCGCAGGTACATCTTCGTCTCGTGGGACAGCCCGCCACCGTGCTCCTGCTCGGTCTGCTCGGCATCCTTCTTCGTCGCCATGTCCGGTGCTCCGTTCTCTCGGTGGCTGGGGGCGGGATCCACCCGCCCTCGGTCGTCGCGGGTCCGCCCGTCGCCTCACCTCGTGACCCCTGGCGTCTGCAGTGGCAACCCCGCGCGACGTCGGCGACGTCACGCGGGCGGGACCGGCGGGGGCCGTTGACCGACGGTCGCCTGCCCGGCCGGCGAAGCGGGAAACGCCGGCGAGCAGGCCGTCACCGGATCTCAACGGCAACCCGGGAGGGCGCTCAGCCGGTGCCGGGCAGGGGTGCGCACCCGCCGAAGGTGTCGTCCCCGCGCAGTAGCCTCGACACCGTGCGAGGAGGTGGCATGGCGGCCCGACGGCTGTGGGTCCTGCTCGTGCTCGCCGGCGTCTTCTCGATGCACGGCCTCCAGTGCATGTCGGCGGACGGCGGGCCGGGCCACGGCGCCGCACACGGGACCGCGTCGTCGCCGGTCGAGGTCGCGGTCGCGGCGAGCCACCCCGGCCTCGGCGCGGTCGCTGCCGCGTTCGCCACGGCGGCGCATGCGGGTCCCGAGGTCGCCGCGTCCCGCTCCGTGGGCCTGCCCGGTCTCCATCTCCCGGCGCGCGACGCGCAGGTGTGGGCGGCCTGCCTGGCGGTCCTCCTCGCGGTGGTGACCGTCCTCGGGGCGCTCGCCCGGCTCCGCCGGGCGGCGGCCCTGTTCGTCCGCGGACCGCCCTCGCGCTCCCGCCGGCCGGGCGGCACGACGACGCCGCTCCGTCCCCCCGAGCTGTCCGCGCTCTGCCTCCTGCGGATCTAGGCCGGACCCCGCACCCGGGCAGCTCCTGCTGTCCCGGGTCCCGTCCGCATGCCCGAACGCCGCACCCCAGGAGATCCAGCGTGACCCGTACCAGCACCCGACTCGTCCGCCTCGCCGGTGGGCTGATGGCCGCCGCCGTCGTCCTCACCGGCTGCTCCGGTGCCGCCGAGAGGCCGGCCACCAGCAGCGGCACCAACGAGAACCCCGCCGGTCGGACGGCGGAGTTCAACGACGTCGACATCGCCTTCGCCCAGGGGATGATCCCGCACCACGAGGGCGCGCTCATGATGGCCGAGGTCGCCGTGGACCGGGCCTCCGATGCCCGGGTCGTGGACCTCGCCGAGCGCATCGAGGCAGCCCAGGAGCCGGAGATCGAGCTCATGACCGGCTGGCTCGAGGAGTGGGGGCAGCCGCTCGACGACGGGGCCGGCCACATGGGCGGTGCCGATCACGGGATGGACGGCATGGGCGGTGCCGATCACGGGATGGGCGGCATGGGCATGGAGGGCATGCCGGCCGCCGGTCCGGAGTTCGACCGCAGATGGCTCGCGGCCATGATCGAGCACCACGAGGGCGCCGTCGAGATGGCGCGGACGGAGATCGAGGACGGTCGCAACGCCGAAGCCGTCGAGCTCGCCCGCTCGATCAGCGAGAGCCAGCTGCAGGAGATCGAGGAGATGCGGCAGCTGCTCTCCGAGCTCGGTGACTGATCCGCGCCCCACCTCCGCCACCTGACCGACGCGACGCAGCCCGGGCGGCGCCGTCACGGCGCCCGCTCGCCCGCCGCGGCGTCGCGGACCACGCACAAGGAGCCACACCTGTGTCCGCACTTCCCCAGGCGCTGCCCGTCGTCGCCGGCGCTCGCCGACGACGGGGCGGGCCGCCCGTCCTGCTGGCCGCCGCCCTGCTGCTGACCGCCTGCGCGCCGGGCACCTCCGAGTCAGCAGCGACGTCCTCGATGTCCGCACCCGCACCCGCATCCGTGGCGGTCAGCCACGTGCACGGAGCGGGGATCGACCCGGCCGACGGTTCCCTGTTCCTCGCGACGCACGAGGGACTCCTCCAGGTGACTGCCGGGGGAGAGGTCACGCTGGTCAGCCCGGTCATGGACCTGATGGGGTTCACGGTCGCCGGGGCCGGGCACTTCGTCGCCTCCGGTCACCCCGGCCCGGACGTCGACCTGCCGCAGCCCATGGGGCTGATCGAGTCGACCGACGGCGGCCGGACCTGGAGCCCGGTGTCCCGGCAGGGCGAGTCCGACTTCCATGCGCTCACCACCAGCGCGGCCGGGGTTCTCGGCTACGACGGCACGCTCGTGCGCAGCAGCGACGGCCGGACCTGGGAGCAGCTGGCGATCCCGGCCGAACCCCACACGCTCACGGCGTCCCCGGACGGGCAGCTCGTGCTCGCCACGACCGCGCGGGGCCTGCTCCGCTCCACGGACGCCGGCCGGACGTGGGCGCCGGTGGCCGGCGCTCCGCTGCTGCAGGTCGTGGACTGGGCCGGCGCGGGCACCGACGTCGCCGGGGTGGACCCGTCGGGCGTCGTCTGGACCAGCAGCGACGCCGGGGTCACGTGGCAGCAGGGCGCCGGGCTGGGATCCGCTCCGCAGGCGGTGACCCTGGCCGGCACCGACGTCGGCGGCTCCCGGATCGTCGTGGCCACCGGCAGGGCCCTCGTCGAGTCCGTCGACGGGGGGCTGACGTTCGACGTCGTGGTGGAGTGGTGATCGCTGCGCTGCCACCGGCCCACCGCGGTCGCCGGCGCGCGCCTCACCCGGCGAGCAGCGCGATCGCCGCGTAGTGGCAGGTGGCGGCGGCGCAGACCAGCGCGTGGAACACCTCGTGGTAGCCGAACACCGACGGGTGCGGATCCGGCCGGCGGCGGTGGTACGCGATCGCACCGGTCAGGTAGAGCAGGCCGCCGACGATGACGAGGATCGCGGGGGCGACACCCACGCCGGTCCACATCGCGGGCAGCGCGAGCGCGCTGACGGCACCGAGCCCGATGAACGATCAGGCAGGCCAGGCCGTACGAGCCGGGGACGGCGAGCAGGAAGACCGGGGTGGCCGTTCCGGCGATCAGCAGGAAGACCATCACGTGGTCGGCGCGCTGGAGCACACGGCCGGCGGCCGGTCCCAGTTCCCCGGTGGTAGAGGGCGCTCACCCCGAACAGCCCGCTCAGGCATCCGGTGTAGACGGCGACGCCGATCATCCCGGTCCCGCCGTCCGCGGCCATCAGGAGCAGCGGACCTGCGACGAGCGAGGCCGCGAACCAGGCGAGGTGCAGCCACCCGCGGCACAGCGGTTTGGGGTAGTGGATGTCCCGCTGGGCGTCGTAGAGCAGCGCCGGGGCCGGAATCGTGCGCGACGACGCCCGGCCGGTCATGCGCCCCAGTGTGATCCGGCGGGGGCCGGTCCGCCGTCCCCGAGCGCACCCCGGTCGTGACGAACGCTGGCCAAGCCCGTGCGAGGACGGGAGGACGCCGTCCGGGCGGGTGCGGCCGGTACCGTCGGCGGGGCGATGGACGCGCAGCCGCATCCCGGTGGGCCCGCACTACGGTTCGGGATCCTCGGTCCGCTGCGCGTGGACGTCGGCGGCGCCGAAGTGCCGATCGGTAGTCCCAAGCAACGGGTGGCGCTGAGCGCGTTGCTGGTCGAGCCCGGTGCGGTCGTGTCCAGCGAGCGACTCGCCGAGATCCTGTGGGGCGACGACCAGCCCGACGATCCCGCCGGGGCGATCCACACCCACGTCTCCCGGCTGCGGGCCGTGCTCGAGAGACGGGCCGGCGCCCAGGTCCACGACGTGCTCGTGACGCGACCCGGCGGCTACCAGCTGGTGGCGCCCGCGGACCACATCGATGCCGGCCGTTTCGAGCGGCTGGTGGAGGAGGCGCGCGCGGCGTCGGCGCCGCAGGCCCGCGTGGAGTTCACCGGGCGAGCGCTGCGCCTGTGGCGGGGCCCGCCGTTGCCGGAGTGCGACCACGCGGAGGCGCTCGCGGCGGCGGCACGGCTGGAGGAGCTGCGGGCGGCCGGGCTGGAGCTGCGGATCGACGCGCTGCTGCGGCTGGGGCGCCACCACCAGGCCGTGGCCGAGCTCGAGGTGCCGGTCGCCCGCAGTCCGCTGCGCGAGCGGGTCCGCGGCCAGCAGATCGTGGCGCTGTACCGCTCCGCGCGGCAGGCGGATGCGCTCGCCGCCTACCGGGACCTGCGCGACACGCTGGTCGACGAGCTGGGGGTCGAGCCGTCGGCGGCCCTGCGCGAGCTGGAACGAGCGGTCCTGCGGCAGGCCGAGCCCCTCCCGTGGCCGGCCCCGCCCGTGGAGGAGGGAGCGGCGGCGGGTCCGCCGGCCGACGTCCGCCGAGCACCGGGGCACACCACCGCCGGGTTCCCCGAGGAGCTGACCAGCTTCGTCGGGCGGCAGTCAGAACTGCAGGGCGTCGCGGCGGCGGTGGGGCCGAACCGGCTCGTGGTCCTGACCGGCCCCGGCGGGGTCGGCAAGAGCCGGCTCGCCGGCCGGGTCGCGCGGGAGCTGGCCGAGGGCTACGCCGACGGCGTGGTGTGGTGCGACCTGGTCAGCGTCGTGGACCCGACGGCGGTCCCGGACGCGGTCGCCACCGCGCTGGGCGTGCTGCCGTCCGAGCGGGGGAGCACCGGCACCCTCCTCGAGCTGCTGCACGGCCGGCGCCTGCTGCTGGTGCTCGACAACTGCGAGCACGTGCTGCGGGGCGCCTCGGACCTGGTGCACCGGATCGTGGCGTGGTGTCCGGGCGTGGACGTGCTGGGCACCAGCCGGCAGCCCCTCGACGTCCCTGGCCAGCAGGTCTGGCCGGTCGCGCCGCTGGAGGTCGTGGACGGGGACGGGAGCGCGGTGGAGTTGTTCTTCGACCGCGCGACGGCCGGTGCCGGCGTCGCCTGGACGGATGCCGACCGGGAGGCGGCGGGGGAGGTCTGCCGCCGGCTCGACGGTCTGCCGCTGGCGATCGAGCTGGCCGCGGCACGGACCCGGGCCATGACCCCCGGAGACGTCCTCGACGGGCTCGACCACCGGTTCGACCTGCTCACCGGGGACTCGGTCACCACCCCGCCACGCCACCGGAGCCTCCAGGCCGCCCTCGCCTGGTCCTACGAGCTCCTCCCCGTCCCCACCCGGCAGCTCTTCGACCGGCTCGCGGTGTTCGCCGGCGGGTTCTCCCTCGACGCCGCCGCCCGGGTCTGCACGGGCGACGACGTCCCTGCCGGTGCGGTGGCCGGCCGGCTGGCCGAACTGGTCGACCACTCCCTGGTGACCGTCGACCGCTCGGGCCGGCACGCGCGCTACCGGCTCCTGGAGAGCCTCCGGGACTACGGCGAGGCCCACCTGGGCGAGCGAGGTGAGCTGCCGGGTCGGCGGCGCCGCCATGCCGAGCACTGCATGGCGCTCGCCGCGCGGGCCGCGGAGGGCCTGCGCGGCCCCGACGAGGCCGACTGGGTGCACCTGATCGACGTCGAGTTCGCCGATCTGCGTGCCGCTCAGGCACGGGCATGGGCTTCCGGGCAGGTGGACGTCGCGCTGGGGATCCCCGGCCTCCTGGCCGACTACGCCTACTACCGGCTCCGCGACGAGGTGTACGGGTGGGCGCAGCGCGCCCTCGAGCTGCCCGGCGCGTCGGACCACCCGGGCCGTCCGGCGGCGCTGCTGACGGCGGCGATCGGCCGCATGCAGCGGGGGGAGCTCGACCGGGCACTCGACGACGGCCTCCAGGTGCTCGCGGCGACCGCGGACGAGCGGCTGATCCTCCGGGTCACGCAGCTGTTCGCCGAGATCGCGCTCTACCAGGGCCGGCTGGACGACGCCGAGCGGCGCGGACGGGAACTCCTGGACCGCGCGCGGTCGGCCGCCGACCCCTACGCCGAGGCGCTGGGCTCCCTCTACCGGGTGCATGCGGCCGCCTACGGGGGGCGGCCCGACGACGCGCGGGCTCACCTCGACGTGGGCTGGCGAGCCGTCGGGCGAGCCGGCAGCTTGAGCCTGCGCGCCGCGTTCAGCTATCTCGAGGGGGAGATCCGGTTGGACGCCGCCCCCGAGGTCGCGCTCGCCGCGCTGCACCAGGCCATCGACACCACTCGCGCCGTCGGCAACCGGTTCCTGGCCGGGGTGGCGCGCGTCGCCGTCGCCTCCCTGCAGGCCCGGCACGGCGAGCCGCGCGAGGCCCTGCGCGCCTTCCGCGAGATCATCGACCACTGGCGGGCGTGCGGCGACTGGGTCCACCTGTGGACCACGCTGCACAACCTCCTGGTCCTCTTCGAGCGGGTCGGTGCCGACCAGGCCGCGGCGGTTCTGCACGGCGCGGTGGCGACCGCGGCCACCGGCGCCCCACCCTTCGGGACGGACGCCGAACGCCTGGAGACCGCGGCCGCCGCCCTGCGCCGGTCCCTGGGGAGCGATGCGTTCGCGGCTGCCGACACGCGCGGGCGGTGCATGAGCGACGAGGCAGCGGTCGCCTTCGCGCGCGAGGAGATCGAACGGTTGCTGGCCGAGCCGCGCGGCCGGCACCCCGCCCGCTGCGGGTGAGGTCCGGCGAGCACCTGGCCGGGAGTGGTGACCCGGCCGGCTCCGCTACGGACGCGCCTCCATCACCTGGTGGATCGGTGCGTCGGCGACCTTGCGGAAGCGGGTGAAGCCGGCCTTCGCGAAGATCTCACCGATCGCCGCGGCTCCGGCCTGCCCGCCCATCGCGAACCGGCCCGGCTGCGACAACGCGTGGGGGACGCACACGACGGTGGACATGCCGTACCCCAGCCGGCCGAACGGATGGTGGTTCTCCTCGGGGCGGTCGGCGGAGCGGATCTCGACGAGCAGCACCGTGCCGTCCTCGGCGAGCGCCTCCCGCGCGTGCAGCGCGGCCTGCAGTGGGTCGCCGAGATCGTGCAGGGCGTCGAAGAAGCAGATCAGGTCGTAACCGTCCGCGGGAACGGGGTAGTCGCCGGCGTCGGCGACCTGGAAGGTCAGCCGGTCGCTGCCTCCCTGGCCGGCCTCGGCGGCACGTCCCCGGGCGGCCTGGATGGACTGGTCATGGTAGTCGAACCCGGTGACGGTGGCGTCCGGGAACGCCTGGGCGAGCAAGATCGTCGACGCGCCGTGCCCGCAGCCCACGTCGGCGACGCGTCCGCCCGCGCGCAGCTTCGCCGGCACGCCGTCGAGCGCGGGGATCCAGTTCTGCACCAGGTGCGTCCGGTAGGCCGGCGCGAAGATCGCCGCCGTCGCTGCGGCGAACCCGGGGCTCTGCTCGTGCCAGCCCACGCCGTCCCCCGACCGGAACGCGGCCTCGAGCTTCTCCTCGACCGCCCAGACCCCGGCCATCTGTTCGAACCCGGCCGCCATGCGCACGGGGCTGTCCTCGTCCGCCAGCACCAGCGCGTGCTCCGGCGGGAGCTCGTAGGTGCCGCGCGCGGGCTCGTACTCGACGTAGCCCCCGGCCGCCTGGTTGTCGAGCCACTCACGGACGTAGCGCTCCTGGGTCCCCGTGCGTCCGGCCAGGTCCGCCGGCGTCAGCGGCCCGGCGCCGGCCATCGCCCGGTACAGGCCGAGCCGGTCACCGAGACGGGCCAGCGCACTGGAGACGGTGGCCCCGAGGTCGCCGACGACCCGACCCAGGAACTGCTCGACCTTCTGCTCGTCGATGGGCATGGTGCCTCCTCGTCGTCGTCCCCCGTTCCGGTGACTCGATCGTTCCCGGCGCGCCTCTCACCCGGCTGTCACCTCCCTGTCGCGGCAGGCCGGGAACGACGTGCACCGCCCCGGTCGGGGACGTTCCTCGCCGCCGCGGCTCCGGTCCGTCGACGACCCGGGGACCGGTGTCCTGGCCGAGAATGTGCGGAAGCCGGCCGACCTCCGATGCCCAGCGAGGAGAGATGTCCGTGAGTGCTCAGGAACCCGAGGACCCGGACGGCCCGCAGGTGCCCGCCGGTCCGCTGTGCCCGCTGTGCCCGCTGTCGCTCAGCGTTGCTCCGATCGCGCGCTGCCTCAACGTCGAGCTGTCCGACGATCCGGTCTACGACGGTCTCGAGCTGCAGTGGTTCGACGGCGACGTCCATGGCAGGGGGATGCTCGCGTGCCTGTCCCGGCGTGCCGACCGGCGCGTGGACTACTACCCGCAGCGCGGCCTGCAGCTGGACCGCGCCGGCTACGGAATCGGCGGGGGCACCGGAACCTGGACCGAGACGGAGTTCGAGGTGGCCGGGCTGGACGTTGCCCCGGACGGGGTCGACACCGAGGTCCGGTTCGCCGACGTCGACGGCGCGTCATCGAGGTGCGCATCGATGATCGCGATGGTCGGCGGCACCTGCGTAGGGGAAGCAGGCGGACGGGTGGCCGGATGCCCTGGGAGTCACGATGGGCACGCCTGCTTCAGTAATCCATCAAGTCCTAAAGTGAGCCCGTGCCGTTCACGCCCGGTCGTCCCGTCACGGAGGCGAAGGCCGACTTGTTCAAGGCGTTGGCCCACCCCGGTCGGGTGCGGATCCTCGAGCTCCTGGCCGAGGGGGAGCGCTCCATCGGCGAACTGGCCACCGGGACGGGGATGGAGTTGTCGCACGTGTCCCAGCAGGTGACGGTGCTGCGCCGGGCGGGGGTGGTGGACAGCAGGCGGGTGAAGAACGCGGTCATCTGCTCGCTGCGTGACCCCCAGACGGCAGAGTTGCTGGCGGTCGCCCGCCGGATGCTGACCCGCACGCTGCGGGAGGAGCAAGGACTGCTGGCCGCGCTCGACCGAGCCGACGACGCGGTCGCGCTCGCCGACCCGGCCCGGACTCCGGCGTGAGTGTCGAGCAGCAGCGCCCCGGCCGCCGAGCACTGCGGCCCGTCGGCCGGCTGCTGCCCCGGCGCGCGGACGGCGCGGATGACCTGCGGCGCGGCATCACAGTCGCTGGTGGAGGATCCCAGCGGCGAGCACCGTCGCGCACGTCCTGGAGCACGTCGCCGCACGTTCCGATCGCGACGGCGTACCTGCGAAGTGAGCCCACGCCCTCCGGGTGGAAGAGTCCGACCAACGGGTCATCGGCGTGCGTCCCACGCTCCACGTGTCCCCAACCGTGCCGAACGAAAGGCTGAGCTGTGATCAACGTTGACGACGTGCTCGACGAAGCAGGGCTGCAGAACGGTCCCGTCCGTGACTTCGTCCGCCACTGGGCCGAGCACACGGGGGCGGCCCGGGTGGAGGTCATCAACGCCTCCGACGACGCGCGGCTGATCCGCGAGTCGCTCGAGGCGGGTGAGCTCCTGCCGGCCGGCGAGGGTCGCTACTACTCCCGCAGCCACCCGAAGGACACGGCGCGCTCCGAGGAGCGCACGGTCGTCGCGACGAGCAACCCCGACGACAAGGGCGAGTACAACAACTGGCGCCCGGCGTCGGAGATGCGCCCGATGCTCGAGGAGCGGATGGCCGGCAAGTCCGCGGGCAAGACGATGTACGTCGTCCCCTACGTGATGGCGCCGCCCGGCTCCCCGCTGCAGCCCCACGCCACCGGCGTCGAGCTCACCGACACGCGCACCGTGGTGCTGCACATGATCCGCATGGCGCGGGTGGGCGTGCAGTACGTGAACGAGCTCGCCGACCCGGACTACTTCGTCCGCGGCGTGCACGTCACCGGCGACCTGGACAACCTGGGTCAGGGCACCGCGGACGACCAGCGCTACTTCGTGACGATCGCCGACGAGCGCACGATCCTGCACTACGGCTCCTCCTACGGCGGCAACGCGCTGCTGGGCAAGATCGCCCACGGCCTGCGCCAGGCGACCTACGACGGCTGGGCCTCGGGCAAGTTCCTCGCCGAGCAGTTCCTGCTGCTCGGCATCACCGACAAGCAGACCGGCCGCACGTACCACATCTGCGGTGGCATGCCGAGCGCGTCGGGCAAGACGAACCTGGCCATGATCCTGGCGCCTGACGCCCTCGGTGACCGCTACCAGGTGCACTTCTACGGCGACGACATCGCCTGGCTGTGGGTGGACCCCGAGGACGGCCGCGTCTACGCGATCAACCCCGAGTTCGGCGCCTTCGGCGTCGCCAAGGACACCAACGAGGTCACCAACCCCACCGCCGTCGAGGCGATCGCCGAGGGCACCGGGACGATCTTCACCAACGTCGCCTACAACGAGCAGACGCAGGACGTCTGGTGGGAGGGCAAGAGCAAGAACCCGCCGGCCGACGTCACCGGCTGGCGCGACTGGAAGGGCGAGCTGATCTCGGAGCGGTCCGAGGCGGAGAAGGACGCCCCCTGGGCGCACCCGAACAGCCGGTTCACCACCACGCTGGCCAACATCCCCAACATCGCGCCGGACTACGAGAACCCGAAGGGCGTGCCGGTCGACGCGATCATCTTCGGCGGGCGCACCCGGGACCGCGAGCCGCTGATCCGCGCGATCACCGACCTCGCCGAGGGCGTCTACGACGGCCTCACCCTCGGCGCGGAGGCGACCTTCGCCGCCGAGGGCACCGAGGGCGTCCTGCGCTACGACCCGATGTCGATGCGGCCGTTCATGGCCTACTCCGAGGGCGCGTACGCCGCGCACTGGCTGAAGATCATCGGCGCCGCCGAGGACCAGCCGGTCTTCGCGCACGTGAACTGGTTCCAGCGCGGCGACGACGGCCGCTTCCTGTGGCCGGGATACCGGGACAACCTCCGCCCGCTGCTGTGGCTCATGCAGCTGCGCAACGGCGAGGTCACCGGGCGCCAGACGCCGGTCGGCATCGTCCCGACCAAGGAGGAGCTCCAGCTCGAGGGCATGGAGGACCTCCGCCAGGACGACCTCGAGACGATCCTGTCGATCGACGTCCCGCGCTGGCAGCAGGAGATGGCGCACCGCGAGCAGCACCTCTCGCTGTTCCGCGACATGCCCGAGGAGATCTGGGCGGCGCACCGCCGCGTCGCCGCGGCGCTCGACGCGCAGCGGGAAGCGTGACCGAACCGCAGTGAACCACCCGGGACCTCCGCGGCCACACCGGCCGCGGGGGTCCCGCGGCGCCCGGCCGTGGGGGCTCGCGATCGAGCCGGCCTCGCGCCCGCCTGCGGACCTGAGCGGCTCGCCGGTCAGTAGGGGGCGACCGCGGGGACGTCGGACACCGAAGGGTCCAGCCGGTGGGCCGCGCGCTGTCCGCGGGCGGCCAGCGGCACGAGACCGGTGGCGCCGCCGAGACCGAAGTCTTCGGGCATGTTGACGTAGACGGTCTCGGAACGGTCCAGGACGTAGGTCTCGTGGAAGATCCCGACGTCGCCGTTGTCCCGGACCCGCCGGTTGAACTCCCGCCAGGCGGGCAGGTGAGCGTGGTCCCGCGCGCGGGCGTAGCGGTCGAGGTCTTCGGCGCTGCGCCAGTACTGGACGGTGAGCACCGTCCGCCCGCTGACGTAGGTGCGGTGGGCGAGCAGGCCGAGGTCGGGATGCGCGGACAGTTCCTGGAGCATCCGGGGCATCGCCGCGGCGACCGGCAGCCACTGCCGGATCTTCCACGGCCGGTTGATCCGCATGCCGATGAGGAAGGCGACCGTCCCGGGCGGTGCGTCGGCGGTCATCCGGCCGGCGAGTGCTGTCCTGCTCATCGTGGTTCTCCTGTCGGTGCGGCTCGGACGGGCTCGGGGGGTGCGGCATGATGTGGACACCCGCAACATGGACACCACAACACGAGAGGTGGACACTGTCAACATGGTCGAAGGTCCCGGCGCCGCACGTCGCTACCACCACGGCAATCTGCGGGCCGCGCTGATCGACACCGCCGTCGACCAGGCCCGCGCCGGCGGCGCCGACGCCGTCGTGCTGCGCGACGCCGCCCGCCGCACCGGGGTCTCGCACAACGCGGCGTACCGCCACTTCGCCGACCGTGACGATCTGCTCGCGGAGGTCTCCGAGCGAGGCATGGCCGAACTCGAGCAGCGGATGCGCGACCGCCTGGCCGACCTCCCCGCTGACGACCACGGTGAGCCGGCGTCCGCGCGGCTGCGGGCGGTGGGCCGGGAGTACGTGCACTTCGCGCTCGTCGAGCCGGGGCTGTTCGCCACCGCTTTCGCCTGCGCCCGGCCGAAGGACGGCGCACCGGGCCAGGGCCCCTACGGGGTGCTCGCCACCGTGCTCGACGAACTGGTCACGGCCGGCGTGCTGCCCGCCGAGCGCCGTCCGGGCGCCGACGTCACCTGCTGGGCGGCGGTGCACGGGTTCGCCGTGCTCTGCCTGCAGGGCCCCCTGCAGGAGCTGCCGGAGCGGGAGCGGGAGGCGCAGCTGGACGGGCTGCTCGAGCGGTTGTCGCGGGGGCTCTGAGTCGGGAACGCCTCCCGGTCCGAGCGGGGTGCAGGGGATCGCACCCGGACCGGGGTACGGCACCATCGCGGATGTTGCCGACCCTCCGCATCGCCCAGGACGACGCCGCCGACGAACTGCTCGGCCGTGATCCGCTCGCGCTGCTGATCGGGATGCTGCTGGACCAGCACGTGCGTCAAGGATGCGGTGGTGCCCGGGGCTGAGCTGACCAGCGTCGAAGCTCGTGGCGCCGCGTGTAGCCGGCTCGCCGTACCGTGCTCCGCAGCGGCGAGGCTCCGCCGCACGGCGGCCCCGATGGCGACCCGCCGCCCAGTTCCTTCAGCAGACTCCTACTCCCACGGCCAGTCCTCCTGCGGCCGGAGCACACCCTGCATGAACGCCCAGGCGGTCAGCAGATCGCCGAGCAGCGCGCCGAGGTCGGCGTCGGTGGTCAGGTCGACGTGGTGGAACGAGCGGACGACCGCCACCTCCGCCTCGGGAAAGGCCCGCTGGAGGCGGAGGAGCTCCGCGACCGGCACGGCCGGGTCGTCGAGGGCGTGCGCGGCCAGCACGTCGGCCTCGACCTCGTCGGCCACGTTCACCGGGGAGAACGTCTCGACGAGGGCGTCCCCGGGCGGCGGGATGTCTCGGGCGAGGGCGGCGACCAGCACCGGATCGTCGGTGGTCGCCATGCGGTAGAGGTGGCGCGCGGCAGTGGGGAGACCGCTCGGCTCCCCCTGCTCGAGCGCGCGGCGCAGCGGCTCGCGCTGGTCCTCGGGCACCAGCTGCGTGGCGGCGTCCCGGAGCACCGTGCGGACGACGGACTCGTCGGCGCCCTGCCACGGGTGCACCTCACCGTCCACCACGGACACCCCGGTCACCGCCGCCTGGAGCACCCCGACGAGGTCGGCGTAGGCGCCGAAGGTGGCGACCAGGTCGATGCAACCGGCCACGCGCTCGTCCGCGGCCGCAACCAGGGCGAGAGACCCGCCGAAGGAGAACCCGAGGAGCACCAACTCGTCGCCACCGCGGCAGAGCTCGGCGGCCACCTCCACGACCCGGGCGACGTCGTCGACATCCAGCACCTTCTCGTAGAGGCTCAGCTCGGGGACCACCACCTCCCGCCCCGCGGCGGCCAGCGACGATGCCAGCGACACGACACGCTCGTCGTCGCGCCCGGCGGGAGCCGCACCGGGCACCACGAGGACCGGCGGCGCGTCAGCAGCGGGGGAGTAGCGGTCGACGACCACGTCCCCCATCTCCTGCTCGCTGCGCTCGACCGACAGCGCCCACGGCCGGGGGAGCGGCCCGTCGAGTGCGCCGTCGAGCACGAACACGGACTTCGCGGTCGCGCGCACGGCCGGATGGCACACGAGCCCCGCGATGGCGAGCACGGTCATCACCAGCCCCGCGGCCAGCACGGCCCGGAGAGCTGGAGGACGCCGCATCTCCCGATCCTCTCGCGGTTCGCGACCACCTGCGGATCCCGCCGGGGCGATCCTCGTCGAGGGCACCCGTCCGGCGGGTGGACGCGACGGTGCCGTCCTACGGCACCACCTCCGGTGTGCCGATTCTCCGCATCGCCCAGGATCCCGCCGCCGACGAGCTGCTCGGCCGCGACCCGCTCGCGCTGCTGATCGGCATGCTGCTGGACCAGCACATGCGTCGACGAAGCAGTGACCGTTCGCGAAGTGGCTCCTGAACTGGTCGAGTGGCTCCTGAACTGGTCGGCGGTGCCGGTGACCCGGCAAATCGTGCACCGGTCACGAGTTGGGCATCGTGACCGATGGGACTTCGGCGAGACGGTGTAGGCCAGCGCCCAGATGATCACGTCGGCGGTCAGCCCGTCGATGCAGCCGGTCAGGTGCGCCGTACGCACGGCATCGTCCACGGTGCGGATGGCCAGGCCGAGCAGGAAGCCGTTCACCGGATGGGCGCCGCTCCGGACGCACGCCCGGCGTCGGCGGGGTCGGCCTCGGCCGCACGGGGCTCGCGACGCATCAACCACGTGCGCGGCCCACCGTCCGACAGGTCGATGGCGGTGGTGACAGAGAAGCCGAGGTGCTGGTAGAAGCGCACGTTGCGCGCCGCGCTGGTCTCCAGGTGCACCGGCAGCCCGTATCGATCGGCGCGGGTGAGCCCCGATGCAAGGGCGACGGTCCCCAGGCCCCGCCCTTGGTGGCTCCTGTCCACACCGACGCTGGCCAGCACCAGGTGCTCGCCGCCGGGTCGGTGCGGGGCGAGCGCGGCGTCGGCTGCGGCGGCCGTGGCCGCGCGGTCACCGGCCAGGTCGGTGACCGTGGGCCCGATCGCGCGCCATACCTGGTCGGGGACGGCGGTGCCGGGCAGCCAGACGGCGACCGTCGCCAGGCGCTGGGCGGTGCAGCCGAGGTCGACGTGCCCGTAGGGCAGCGCGATGGCGGCGAGGTACAGCTCCTGCAGCGCGGTCAGCCGCCGGTGGTGGTCGTCGGCGGCGACGGTCCAGCGGGTCCAGGGGTAGTCGGTGAAGGCGTCGGCGAGGAGCCGGGCGGCGGCCGGGAGGTCGCCGGTTGTGGCGGGGCGCAGGTGGAGCGTCATCGGTCCTCCGGCAGGGGGCGGGCCGATGCGAGGTGGCGGTAGGCGCCGGGAGTCCAGGCGGCGAGCACCTTGGGTCGCAGGATGGCGCCGAGGCGGGGATAGAAGCGCTGGGCGTCGGCGTTGTCGACCTCCATGCCCCAGCGGATGAGCAGCTGGTCGGGCGCAGCCAGTGCGGCGAGGGCGGCCATGAGCTGGCGGCCGACGCCGGCGTCGCGGTGGCCGGGGCGGACGTAGAGGTCGTCGAGGTCAAGGACGTCGTCACCCGTCCACAGGTGCAGCTGGCGAAGGGCGGAGACGTAGCCGACGGCCTGTCCGGCGTGCTCGGCGAGCAGCAGGATGACATCGCGCCGGTGGAGCAGTCGGCGCCACTGCTCCACATCGACGTGCACGTGTGCGCTCTGGTCCTCGTGGGCGGCGATCTCGCCGACCATCGCGGCGACGTCGGCGGCGTCGGCGGGTGCGGCCCGCCGGATCGCGACGGGCGGGGTCGTCGTGGCAAGGGCGCTGCTGTCGGATGCGGGCGGATGGGTCATGGTCGGCTCCTGCAGGGTGGCGTGGACTCGGGGTGGACCGGGTGGAGCTCGGACGGGCCGCAGCGGGGTGGTGCCGGTGCCGGGCCCGGGTGCAGTCGGGCCCGGCGCCGGGCGGTCATCGGGTGGCGATGGCGGTGAGCACGTCGAGCCGGGCGGCACGGCGGGAGGGCAGGAGGCCGGCGGCCAGTCCGGCGAGGAGCGCCGCGGCGACGATGACCAGCAGTTGCCGGACGGGGATCTCCATCACGAACGGGTTGCTGCCGGACGACCCGGCCAGCGTGGCCGCAGCCAGTCCGAGGCCGAGGCCGACGCCCACGACCGCGGCGACGGCGGCGATGAGCGCGGCCTCGGCGCGGATCATCGCCGACAGCTGCCCGCCGGTCATGCCGACCGCTCGCAGCAGGCCTACCTCCCGGGTCCGTTCGACGACGGACAGCGCCAGGGTGTTGGTGATGCCCAGCAGCGCGATCAGTACCGCGAAGGTGAGCAGCACGGTGATGAGCCCGAGCACCTGGTCGACCGCAGCGGCGCGTCCGGCGGCGGCCTCGGCCTGGTCGAGCACCTCGGCGTTGGGAAAGTCGGCGACCGCCGCGCGCAGCGCCGTGCGCGCGTCGGCGGGCTCCGTGCCGTCGGCGAGGGCGACGTAGACGGTGGCGTCGACGTTCTCGCTGAAGTGCTGCGCGTAGGTGTCCACGGAGATGACGTAGCTGGTGGACAGCGCCCGGGCGGACTGGTCAGCCATCAGCCCGACCACCCGCAGCCGCTGCTCACCATCGCGCGGGAAGGTAAGCGCGAGGGTGTCGCCGACGGATAGCTCCCGCTCGGCGGCGACACCCTCGGCGAGCACAAGTCCGTTGTCCCCGAGGGCGGTCAGGGAGCCGGCGGTCATCTCGATGTCCGCGACGCCCGGCAGGGTGGCCGGGTCGATCGCTGTCAGCGCGCTGGTCGTGCCCGCATCGAGCCAGTGGCCGTAGCGGACCGCCGACACCGCGGCGACCTCGGGCAGCGCAGCGACGCGGGTGGCGACCTCCGGGGACAGGCCGCCGAGCATCTCGTCGCGGCTGCTCTGCACCAGCAGGTCGGCGGTGATCGCCTCACCGGCGGTCGCGCCGATCGCCTTGACGGAGCTGCCGAGCACCGTGACGAAACTGATCAGCGCCAGTCCCAGGGCGAGCGCCATCGCGGTGGCCGCGGTGCGCCGCGGGTTGCGCACCGTGGAGTCCCGCGCCAGCTGCCCGGGCACGCCGAGGCCGGTCAGCGGCCGCCCGACGGCCTGCGCCAGCCGCGGAGTCAGCACCGGGGCGAGCACGACGAGGCCGGCCAGCAGGAGCACCGAGCCGCCGGCGACGCCGGTGATGTCGCGGAGTACCGCGGCGGCCACGAGCCCGGCCACGCCGAGGGCGAGCGCCGTCCAGCCGGTGATCAGCCGGCTCCGGCGCGGCCGGACGGGCGCCGGGGCGGAGGCCCGCATGGCCTCCACCGGGGCGGTGCGAGCGGCGCGGCGGGCCGGGCCGAGCACGGCCAGCAGCGTGATCAGCGTGCCGGCGGCCAAGCCGACCACGATCGTGCGGCCGGTGACGGTCAGCGGCCCGTCGGGCAGCGCCAGCCCGGCGCCGGAGGCCAGCCCGCGCAGGGCGTGGGCGGCGCCCACGCCGGCGGCGGTGCCGCCGGCCGCGCCGGTGACCCCGACCAGCAGCGCCTCGCCGAGCACGGAGGCGAACACCTGCCGGCCGGTGGCGCCGGCGGCACGGAGCAGCGCCAGCTCCCCGGCGCGCTGGGTGAGCACGATGCCGAAGGTGTTGGCGATCAGGAACGCCCCGACCACCAGCCCGGCGGCGGCCAGCGCCAGCAGGACGACGCGCAGGTGGTCGATGCTCTCCTTGGCCGCGTCCGCGCTGGCGGCGGCGGCGTCCTGGGCGTTGCTGACGGCGTAGTCCTCGCCGAGGGTGGCGGCCAGGTCGCCGCGCAGGTCGGGCACGGCGACGCCGTCGGCGGCGAGCACGTCGAGCGAGGTGACACCGGTGCCGAGGTCTAGCAGCGCCTGCGCGGTGGGCAGATCGAGGAGCACCACGGCACTGTTGGCCAGGCCGTCGCCGTCCCTGATGCCCGTGAGCCCGACGACCCGCAGCTGCCGGCTGGTGGTCGCCGAGACGGTGACCGTGTCGCCGAGGTCGATGCCGTGCTCGGCGGCGGTGGCCGCGTCGAGCACGACCTCACCGTCCCCGCGAGGGGCCCGGCCGGTGCGCAGTTCGTAGACGGTGAACGGGGCTTCGGCCCAGGTGCCGAGGATGGTGGGGCCGGCCGGTTCGACGGCCTGCCCGTCGGCCTGCAGCTGCCCGGGCCCCGAGGCGACGGGCCGGACCTCGTCGACGCCGGGGGTCGCGGCGATGCGGTCGGCGAGGTCGGCGGGCAGCGGGTCGCGCTGCACCTCCACGCCCATCGCGGCGTCGAAGGCGGCCGCGCCACGGACGGTGAGGTCGACGCCGGCGGCGGTGGTGCGGAACTGCTCGTCCAGCAGCCGGGTGCTGGTGTCGGTGAGTACGAGGCTGCCGGCGGCGAATGCGACGCCGAGGGCGACGGCCAGCCAGGTCAGCGCGAGACGGGAGCGGTGGGCGAGCGCGTTGGCGAGGGCCAGACGGAACATCTCGGTTCACGCCCCCACGCGCGCGTCGAGGCCGGCCATGCGGGCCAGCACGGTGTCGGCGGTCGGGTCGGGCAGCTCGTCGACGATGCGGCCGTCGGCGAGGAAGACGACCCGGTCGGCGTGCGCGGCCGCGACCGGGTCGTGGGTGACCATGACGATCGTCTGGCCCAGCGTGCGGGTGGCGTCGCGCAGGAAGGACAGCAGCGCGGCACCGGCGCGGGAGTCGAGATTGCCGGTCGGCTCGTCGGCGAAGACCAGCTCCGGGCGGGCGATCAGCGCGCGGCCGACGGCGACGCGCTGCTGCTGACCACCGGACAGCTGCGCGGGGCGGTGGTCGAGCCGGGCACCGAGGCCCAGCATCTGGACCAGCTCGTCCATCCACGCCGGGTCCGGCTTCTTGCCGGCCAGGGTGAGCGGCAGGGCCATGTTCTCGGCGGCGGTCAGCGACGGGATGAGGTTGAACGCCTGGAAGACGAACCCCAGCCGCTCGCGGCGCAGCAGGGTGCGATCCCGCTCGGACAGCGCGGTCAGGTCGGTGTCCCCGAGGAGGACCTGGCCGGAGTCGACGCGGTCGAGGCCGGCGAGAGCGTGGACCAGGGTGGACTTGCCCGACCCGGAGGGGCCCATGACGGCGGTGAACTCACCGGCGGGGATCGCGACCGAGGCGCCGTCGAGGGCCCGGACGGTGGCCTCGCCGCCGCCGTAGGTCTTGACCAGGTCGACGGCGCGGGCGGCGACCGCTGGCGCAACTGCCGGTGCCGCGGTGGCCGGGACGACAGGGGAGGGGCTCACGATCTCTCCTGCAGGGGCGGGCCGCGGGTGCGGCGGGAGGAGGGGGCGGGCGGGCATGGCGTCTCCTGGGGGCGTGTGAGGCGGGTGGTCAGCGGGTGCGGCGGCGTGAGGAGCGGACCTGGGCCGCCCGGGGTGAGCCGATGGGTGAGGGGGTCGCGGAGCCCTTCGTGAGGGCTGTGGAGGGAGTGGAAGGGCGCCGGCGGCGGAAGCGTGAGCTCCCGCCGCCGGGCGGTCAGGGCAGGACGCGGTAGCCGGCCGCCTCGATCGCGGCGGCGATGTCGGCGCGGTCCACCGGGCGGCTGGCGGTGACGGTGGCCATGCCGCTGGCCAGGTCGACGGTGACGGTGTCGACGCCGTCGACGGCGGTGATCTCGGTGGTGACCGCCTGGCGGCAGTGCTCGCAGGCCATGCCGGTGACGGAGAAGGTGGTGGCGCCGATGAACGTGCGGGGCGTGCCGGACAGCATGGGAACTCCTCGGCGAGCAGCGGGTGGTGCGTTCGGTGCGCAGCGTCGGCGCCGGGGTGGGTGCCTCTCGCCGGGGAAATCGCCGGGATCAGCGCCGGTGGGGGGTCAGTGGCCGTGGAGGTGACCGGGGCCGTGCCCGTGGCCGGCGGTGCCGGCTGCAGGCTTGCCGCCGGGAACGGCGAGTGCGGTGAGAACGAACAGCGCGGCCAGGACGGCGGCGGTGGCGGCGAACGCGCGGCCGTAGCCGTCGATGAGGCCGGCGGAGGTCGCGAGGTCGCCGGCGACGGCGGTGAGCGCGGCGACGCCGAGGGCTGCGCCGATCTCGTGGCCGGTCATCATCAGCCCGGAGGCCAGACCGGAGCGCTCGGCCGGCACGTCGCTCATCGCGGCGACTGCGATGGCCACGAACATCGGGCCGACGCCGGCACCGACGAGTAGGAACCCGGGCAGCACGTCGGCGGCGTAGGAGGTACCACCGGCGCTCGTGGCCAGCAGCAGCACCCCGGCGGCCATCACGACCAGCCCGCCGAGGATGAGGGTGCGGGCCCCGAGGCGGCCGATGAGCTTCGACGCAGCGGCGGCGGCGAGGGTGATGGCGGCGGCCAGCGGCAGGAACTGCAGCCCGGCCACGATCGGTGACGAGCCCACGACGGCCTGCAGGTACAGCGAGGTCAGGAAGATCGCACCGACGACGGCGCCGGTGACACCGGCCATCACCGCGGAGGACGAGACCAGCGACCGCATCCGCCAGGTGGCAGGGGGTACCAGCGGGTCGGCGGCTCGCCACTCGAGCCGGGTGAACGCGGTCAGCAGGGCGGCGGCGGCGGCCAGTGCGAGCCAGGTGCGGGGGGCGTCCCAGCCGGCGGAGCGGGTGGCCTCGACGCCGAACACCAGGGCCAGCAGTCCGCCGACCAGGGTGAGCGCGCCGGGCACGTCCAGGCGGCGCAACGCGCGAGGCTGGGAGTCGCCGCGGGTCACGGTCCGCAGGGTGCCGAGCACGACGGCGATGCCGATCGGCACGTTGATGAAGAACACCGCCCGCCAGCCCAGCGCGCTGGTCAGCGCCCCGCCGAAGAGCACACCGACGGCGATGCCGAGGCTGCCGACCGTGCCCCACACCGCGAGCGCGGTCTGCCGCTGCTTCCCGGCGTAGGTGGTCATGACGATCGACAGGGCGGCCGGGGTGAGCAGTGCCGCACCGGCACCCTGCGCCGCCCGGGCCAGGATGAGCGTGAGCGGGGTCTGCGCCAGGCCGCTGACCAGGGACGCGGCGGTGAACAGGGCAATACCGGCGAGGAATGCGCGGCGCCGGTCGAGCAGGTCGGCGATCCGGCCACCGAGCAGCAGCAGTCCGCCCGACAGCAGCACGTAGGCGCTGATGGCCCACTGGTGGTCCCCGGCCGACAGGCGCAGGGACTCGCCGATCGACGGGAGCGCGACGTTCACCACCGACACGTCCAGGATGACCATGAACTGGGCGGCGATCATGAGCGCGAACGTCGTCCACGGCTGGCGCGGCTCGTCCGCGGCCGGTGCCGCGTGGCCCGGCGCGTGGTGGATGGGGCGACGGTGGACGTGCGTGGGCTCGCCGCCGTGGCCGTGGCCGTCGGGTGCACCGTGCCCGGAGGCGTGCGGGTGCTCGTGAGCGGGCGCCGCCGGCTCGATGGTGGGGTGGGCCGACATGGCTTCTCCTCGGGGTGGGTCTGGGGGGTCTGGCTGCCACGCTCGCCGCCACCGAGGCCCCTCACGCCGGGGAAATCGCCAGGATCGCGAGCACGGGACCTGTCCGCTGCGGTCGGTACGGTGCCGGTCGTGCTGGCCGGACGCGACCGCGAACGTGCGGCGATCGCTGCCCTGCTCGACGCCGCCCGCGGCGGGGCCGGCGGATCGCTGGTGATCCGCGGCGTGGCCGGTTCGGGCAAGTCGACGCTGCTGGCCGACGCGGTCTCCGCCGCCTCGGGCATGCGGGTGCTGCGCACCTCGGGGGTGGAGTCGGAGTCGCCGCTGGCGTTCGCCGCGCTGCAGCGACTGCTGTGGCCGCTGCGCGCCCGCCTGGACGCGCTACCGGCACGGCAGGCCGCCGCGCTGGGCGCGGCACTGGGCGAGGCAGACGGCGAGGGCGACCGTTTCCTGGCCTTCCTGGGCACGTTGAGCCTGCTCGCCGACGCCGCCGAGGAGGCCCCGGTGCTGGTCGTGGTCGACGACGCGCACTGGCTCGATGACGCCTCGGCGGCGGCGCTGCTCTTCGCCGCCCGCCGGCTGCACGCCGAGCGGGTCGCGCTGCTGTTCGCCGCCCGAGACGGTGATGCCTACGGCTTCGAGGCGTCCGACCTGCACACCGCCGTCCTCGGTGGCGTGACCGGTGCCGACGCCGAGGAGCTGCTGACCGGCCGGGCCGGCGGCGAGGTCGACCCAGGTGTGCGTGACCGGCTGGTGACCGCGACCGGCGGCAACCCGCTCGCGCTCGGCGAGCTCGCCGCCGCCCTGACGGGTGACCAGCTGGCCGGCCGGGCGCCGCTGCCCGCACCGCTTCCGCTGACCAGCGGCGTCGAGCGCGGGTTCCTCGACCGGGTCCGCCGCCTGAGCGCGCCGGCCCAGCGGTTGCTGCTCCTGGCCGCAGCCGACGACACCGGCCGGCTGACCGTCGTCCGCGACTCCGCCTCGCGTCTCGACATCGCCGACGACGCCCTGGACGAGGCCGAGGGGACCGGGCTGCTCCGCGTCGACGGCGACACCCTGGCGCTGTACCACCCGCTGGTCCGCTCGGCGGTGTACCGGGCGGCCACCAGCGCCCAGCGCCGCGCTGCCCACCGAGCGCTGGCCGACGTCCTCGGCGCCGACCCCGACCGGCGCGCCTGGCACCTGGCCGCTGCGGCCGACCGGCCCGATGAGACGGTGGTCGCCGCGCTCGACGGCGTGGCCGAGCGCGCCGCCGCCCGCGGCGGCCACGAGGCCGCCTCTGCCGCCTGGGCTCGCGCCGCCGAACTGACCGTCGACAGCGAGAGCCGTGGCCGGCGGCTGTTCTCCGCTGCCTCCTCGGCCTGGCTCGGCGCGCATCCGTCGCAGGCCGCCGGGCTGGCGGTCGCCGCCGCGGCCGACGTGACCGACCCGGTGCAGCGGACCCGGCTGCTGCTGCTGCAGGGCCAGATCGAGTGGAACACGCACTCCCTCAACGAGGGCTACGACGTCATCCTGCAGGCCGCCCAGCTCGCCGCCGAGGCCGACGAGGCGACCGCGCGGCCGTTGGCGATGCTCGCCGCGGCGCTGTCGGCCTTCGGGGCGCGCTCTCCGCGCCCGATCGACCCCGCCACGCTGGTCGGCGAACCTTCCGCCGACGCACCGGCCACCGGCCGGGCGGCCTGGGCGCTGCTGCAGGGGTTCGCCGCCGTCGGCCGGCGGGACTGGGCGCCCGCCGCGGCCTCGTTCCGGCGCGCGTTCGACCTGACCGACGCCGAGCCGCTCGACGGCGACCACGTGCTGCAGCCCAATCTGGGCATAGCCGCCTGGCTCATCGATGAGGACGAGCGCAGTCTGCGGCTGCACGAGGAGCAGTTGACCGCCGCCCGCCGCGCCGGCGCGCTCACGATGGTGGAGCACGCCCTCACCCGCGGTTTCCACTCCCAGTTGGCGACCGGGGCGTGGACGAAGGCCGGCGGCGCCGCCGCCGAGGCGCTGCCGCTCGCCGCCAGCACCGGCTCCACCGGGCTGACTGCTCTGCCCACCGCGCAGCTGGCGGTGATCGCAGCCCTGCGTGGGGACGATGCCGCCGACCGCCACCTCGCCGACGTGGCCGCGATCCGCGCGGCGCATCCGGTCGGCATCACCGACAGCCTCGTCACCGACCTGGCGCACTGGGCGCGGGCGCTGCGCGGCACCGACCGGCCCGCGCCCGCGCTCCACCACCTCGGGCAGATGCAGAACGCGATGCTGCGCCGCATGGCCGTCCTGGACGTCTTCGACCTCGCCGTCCGCGCCGGCCGGACCGACGTCGTGCGCACGTGGCTCGCCGAGGTCGAGCAGTTCGCCGCAGCTACCCACACCGCCTCGGCGGTCGCCGTCACCGAGCACGGCCGTGCGCTGCTCGCCGACGGCCCGGACGCCGAGAAGCACTTCCTGGCCGCGCTGGACGCGCACGCCGCCTCGCCGCGGCTGCCCGATCGGGCCCGCACCCAGTTGGCCTTCGGCGAGCACCTGCGGCGCACCCGGCGGCGGGTCGACGCCCGCGAGCACCTACGGGCCGCGCTCACCGTGTTCGAGGAGGTCGGCGCGGCGCCCTACGCCGAACGCGCCGCCCAGGAGCTGCGCGCCTCCGGAGAGACCGCCCGCCGCCGCGACGTCACCACCGCCACCGACCTGACCGCGCAGGAACGCCAGGTCGCCGGGCTGGTCCGGCAGGGGTTGACCAACCGGGACGTCGCGGCGCGGCTGTTCGTGTCCCCCCGCACGGTCGACTTCCACCTGCGAAACGTGTTCAACAAGCTCGCAGTGAGTTCTCGCGCCGAGCTCACCGCACTGCCGCTCGACCTCTGATCCGTCTGGGCCACCGGCCCCGCCTCGGCGGCAAACCTGGCGGTTCTCCCGGCGTGGCGTCGTCGGGTGCCTTGCTGTCATGGCCGCATGACCCACGAGAGGCTGCACATCGGGATCGTGTTGTTCCAGGGCGTCGAGGAGCTCGACGCAATCGGGCCATGGGAGGTGCTCTCGTACTGGACCCGCAACTTCCCCCAAGACGGCTACGACGTGTCGTGCCTCTCCGCGTCAGGCGGCCTGGTGCAGTGCGCCAAGGGTCTGGTGGTGCAGGCTCATCACTCCTACGCGGATGCCCCTGCACTGGAGGTCCTGCTCTACCCGGGCGGGCAGGGAACGCGTCCGCAGCTCCACGACGACGCCCAGCTCGACTGGATCCGTCGCCAGCGGGCCGCGGTTCCGCTGTTGACGAGCGTCTGCACCGGCGCGCTCCTCTACGCCGCGGCAGGCCTGCTGGCCGGGCGGCCCGCGACGACGCACTGGAGCTCGCTGGACAAGCTGTCCGAGCTGGACCCGACGATCGACGTTCGACGCGGGGTGCGGTTCGTGGACGACGGTGACGTCATCACCTCCGCCGGGATCTCGGCCGGCATCGACATGGCCTTGCACCTGGTTGACCGCCTGGCCGGCAGGCAGAGGGCACAGGAGGTGTGCCGCGGGATCCAGTACGACCCGACACCACCGGTCTGAGACAGCTCGTCACTGTCCGACCGGCTGACCGATTTACGAGCACCGTCGCGGTCGGCACCCCGCCGACCGGGCTGCTCCAGCGCAACGCCGGCCGGGAGCCTCTCTGGCTGACCGATCCGGGTACTTCGGCGTGTCCGCCCACACCGCCACCTCCGCCGACGACACCGCCGTCCACGTCGACGCCGTCGTGTGGGCCACCGGCCGGCTGACCGCGGACGACGCCCAGCCACAGCGGCGCACCGAGCTCGGCGCCGTCACCGCAACCCCGGCGGTTTTCCCGGCGTGACGCCGGCGATGCGTTCCTAGCGTCGACCTCGACCCACCGACCTCCGTCCAGCCGCAGGAGACAGCGATGATCACCGGGACTCCCCGCCGGTCAACGTCCACCGCCCTCCCCGCGCCGACGTCGCGGGGAACGTGGCCGCCGCCGGATCGGTCGGCGCCCTCCGCCGACGGCCCCTACCTCCGCGGCGGTCCGGGGATTTCTCGTCCACCTCACCGCCACGCTGCTGCCGATGGTGGCCACCGTGGTCGGTCTCGAGGTCGGGTGGCAGCTACTCGCCGATGGCTCCTGGGCCGCCGTCCTCGTGATCGTCGCCGGGTGGGCGCTGACCGTCGCCGGCTGGCTCCGCTGCCGCGCCTCGTCGAGCGGAACCGTGCTCACGGGCACCGGAGCTCCGGCCGCCGTGCTGGCCGGGCCGGCCGTGCTCGGCTGGCTGCCCCGGCCGGGCTCGTGCTGTGGGCACCGGTCAGCACGGTCCTCGCGGTCGCGCTGGCGATGGCCGCACATCCGCTCTCACCGGCCGGCTCACACCCCGCCGGACCGCCGGCTCGCCACTGACAGCCCTGACCGACTCACGCACCCGAGGAGCCCTCGATGACCGCCCACCGCACCCCTCGTCCGCGTCCCGGGCGGACCGGGCTGCTCGCCGGTCTGCTCGCCGCCGCGGCCGGTGAGATCGCCGCCTCCGCCACCCGCCGTGGCCGCTCGCCGTCCTCCGGCCTGGCCCGCGGCCTGGTCGACGCTTCCCCGGCGATGCTGGTCGATGGCGGCGTCGCCCTCGTCGGCCGGGCCGACAAGCCGGGTCTGGCCGTGCTCGCGGCCGGTGCCAGCGGCATCGCCGCGGCCGCCGGCGGCACCCTGGCCGACCGTCGCCCGGTGCTCGGCGCCGCCGTGGCCGCCGCTCCGCACGCCGTCGGCGGTTACCTCGCGCTGCGCCGCGGCGACGCCTCAGCCCGGGACACCGCCGCCGCCACGGCCACCGGCATTGTCACCGCCGCGGCTGCGGTCGCCCCGCTGCCGGTACCGCCGCCGGCGGTGCTGGCCGCCGCTGCGGCGGCCACGGGCGCGGTCGTCGCCGCGGACCGCCGCGCACGTCGTCGTGGCGCCGTCGCGCTGCACGACCAGGTGACGTTGCCGACCCCCGTCCGGTCGCTGCTGCCGGTGTCTGCCGCCGACGCCGCACCGCAGCCGGGCGTCGCCCCGCTCCTGGCCGAGCCCGGGGAGCTGGTCGTCATCGACGTCACCGTCCCCGAGCCGCGCACCGACCTCGGCACCTGGCGACTCGAGGTGGACGGCGAGGTGGAGCGGCCGCTGTCCCTGACCCTCCGCGAGCTGCTCGCCCTGCCCCTGGAGGAGCGCGACCTGCTGATGATCTGCGTGCACAACCCCGTCGGCGGCGACCGGATGGGCTGCGCCCGCTGGACCGGCATCGGCCTGGTCGACCTGCTCGAGCGGGCCGGCGTCACTGACGACGACGGGTGGCTGGTCGCCGAGGCCGTCGACGGCTACACCAACGTGCTGCCCCTGGACGCGGCCCGCCGGCACGGCTTCCTCGCCGTCGGCATGGCCGGGCGACCACTGCCCCGCGAGCACGGCAGTCCCGCCCGGTTGCTCGTCTCCGGCCGGCACGGGCAGGACGGCAACCTCAAGTGGCTGCGGCGCCTCACCGTCACTGCGACACCTCCGCCGTCCTACTGGGGCTCGCGCGGCTGGACCGACGGCACCTACCCGGTGCACCCGGCCTCGCGGATCGACGCCCCCGGCCCGCATGCCCACATCCAGCCCGGCGAGGTCACGATCCGCGGCTACGCCTGGGCGCCGCCCGTCGGCGTCGACCGCGTGCAGCTGCAGATCGACGACGGTCCGTGGACCGGTGCCACTCTCGGCGTCGACCTCGGACCGGGCGCCTGGCGGTCATGGAGGGCCCGTTGGGCGGCCACGCCTGGTCCGCACCGGTTGCGCGTCCGGTGCCGCGCGACCACCGGCCACTGGCAGGAGGAGACGACCACAACACCCTTCCCGCACGGCGTGCGCGGCCTCCACGCCATCACCGTCCACGTCGGTGGCAGTCCCACCGGGCCAGCGCTGCGCCGGCTGGTCGGCCTGGGCTCGACCCGTGCGGGCTGGGCGGTGCGGAGCGTCGCCGCATGGCGTCATCCGGCGCCCAGCGGTCCCGCCGCCGCCCGGCCCGCCGCCCCCGCGACCTGACCGCAGCATCGCCGCCGACCCACACCACTCACTCCGACCGTTCTGCACCGTCCGCAGGAAAGGTGTTCCGATCAGCCCCCTGTCCCTGACCTCGCACGAACTCGTCATCGAGACGCTGCTCCTCGTCCGGGGGTGAGTGCCGCAGGACCGCTCTACGGCACCATCTCTGCCATGCCGATCCTCCGCATCGCCCAGGACCCAGCGGCTGACGAACTCCTGGGCCGGGATCCGCTGGCCCTGCTGATCGGGATGCTGCTGGACCAGCACATGCGTCGACGAAGCAGCTGAAGAAGTCGACTGCAGTTCGACCTGCCGCGACGAGAGGCGCCGGTTCTGACCGCGACTTCCCGCGGAGCGGCCGCGGCGGAAGAGTCACTCGCTACCCGCGTGGCCCCTGGAAGGGCGGCGCGGGCGACGTCGCGGCGGTAGCGCCGGGATTGCCGGCCTGGTCGGTTCCTGGGGCGAGTCCGCGGAGCAGCCCCAGGAACCGTGATCCATGTCAGGCGACGAGCTTGGCGGTCACCTCGGCGAGGCGGCGGCCCTGGTAGCGGGCCGCGGCCAGCTCGGCCTGGTTGGCGGTCGCCGCCTGGCCGCCCGAGGCGTTGGAGACGCCGTAGGGGTTCCCGCCGGCCTCGAACAGCAGGGGGTCGGTGTAGCCGGGCGGCACGATGACCGCCCCGAAGTGGGAGAACACGTTGAACAGTGTCAGGATCGTCGACTCCTGACCGCCGTGGACGTTCTGCGCGCTGGTGAAGGCGGTGGCGCCCTTGTTGGCCAGCTTCCCGGTGAACCAGAGCCCACCGAGGGTGTCGATGAACTGCTTCATCTGGGCTGCGGGGGTGCCGAATCGGGTCGGCGTGCCCAAGGCGTAGCCATCGGCCCACTCGAGGTCCGCCGGCGTGGCCACCTCGACCTGATCGGCGGTGGTGTCCACGTGGGCGCGCCAGAGCGGGTTGGAGTCGATGGCCTCCTCGGGAGCCAGCTCGGGGACTCGACGCAGGCGAACCTCGGCCCCGGCTTCACGGGCGCCGTCAGCAACAGCGGCGGCGAGCTGGTGGACGTTCCCGGTCGACGAGTAGTAGACGACAGCGATGTTGGGCACGGTTCTCCCTGTAGCGCGTAGGTTCGGACATGGCGGGACGCAGTCGCGCATCTCATTGAATGCTCAACTACTGTTGTGACGCTACCGCGCCCCGGCTCGTTGTGCATGTCGGGAAGTGGCGCCCGGCGCCCAGGATGCGGACGGCGTGGTGGTGGCCGGAGTAGAGCGAAGCCGGAAGTCAGGGCTCGTTCACAAGGCCTGGAACGAGATCTCTGGCAGGCGCATCGTCCACTGGCGGGACCATACGGCCCGCGGTGCTCGGTGGTGATTGCGACGGGATCGCTCTACGGCACCATCTCGGTGTGCCGAACCTCCGCATCGCCCAAGAGGACGCCGCCGACGAGCTGCTGAGCCGAGACCCGCTCGCGCTGCTTCTGGGCATGCTGCTGGACCAGCAGTTCCCGATGGAGCGCGCCTTCGGTGCTCCTCGGCTGCTGGCCGACCGGCTCGGGGTGGACGCCCTGTCGGCCGAGCAGCTCGCGGCCATGGATCCCGAGGAGCTCGTCCGCGTCTTCCAGGGGCCGCCGGCCCTGCACCGCTACCCCGGGTCGATGGCCGGCCGGGCGCAGGAGCTGTGCCGCGCCCTGGTGGAGCACCACGGCGGGCGGGCGGAGGGGCTGTGGGCCGACGCCCCGGACGGCGCCACGCTGCTGAAGCGGCTGAACGGGCTCCCGGGCTTCGGGGCGCAGAAGTCGAAGATCTTCCTCGCCCTGCTCGGCAAGCAGTACGGCGTCACCCCGTCGGGCTGGCGGGAGGCCGCCGGCGACTACGGCGCCGAGGGCTCGCGGCGTTCGGTCGCCGACATCACCGGACCCGATTCGCTGGCCGAGGTGCGGGCGTTCAAGCAGGAGCAGAAGCAGGCCGCGAAGGCGGCGAAGCAGGCCTCGGGGAGCTGACGCGGGGGCGCCTGCACGGGCCCCGTCCCGGTGGCACCATGGGGGTGGTCCGGGAGCCGGCGGGGTGACCCTCGCGGCACCCCGGCCAGCGGAGGGAAGGTTGCCCGTGGCTTCGAGCCAGCAGTTCCCGCGGTCGCGCAGACCGGAGCCGGTGCTCATCACCGAGGCGGCCCCGAGCCTGATCGACCAGCAGGCAGCCCGGAAGCGGCGCTACGCGATCACCATGGGCGTCCGTGGCGTGGCCCTCGTCCTGGCCGCGGTCTTCTACCAGACCGTCTGGCTGATGATCATCCTGGCCATCCTGGGCACGGTGCTGCCGTGGATCGCCGTGGTCATGGCCAACGACCGGCCGCCCAAGCCCCGGACCCGCCTGCAGGGCGTCGACGCGCGACCCGACCGGGTGCTGGAGAACCCCGCCCGGTCCGGTCGGATCATCGAGGGCTGAGCGAGGCGGACGACGGTCCCGGGGTCGCGGTCACCGCGCCCCGGGGTGGCGCACGACCTCGGCCGCGCGGGCCAGTCCGGCGTCCAGCGCCGCTGCGGGGGAGACCCCCGGCGTGCCCAGCCAGGCGGCCAGCAGCCCGGCCGCGAAGGCGTCGCCGGCCCCGGTGGTGTCCACGACTGTCGTCCGGAGGGCGGGCCGGTGGACCAGGTCGTCGCCGGCCGCCCACAGCGCGCCGTCCGGCCCGAGCGTCACCACCGCGATCGGGTGCCGCGCGGCCAGGGCGCGGACCGCATCGGTGGGGTCGTCGCAACCGGTGAGCAGCCGCGCCTCGTCGGCGTTGGGCAGGACGAGCGTGGCCCCGGCCGTGTCCGCCAGCCACCGGTCCACCCCGTGGCCGAGCAGCGGGCCGGTCGACGCCGGGTCGACCGAGACGGTGCAGCCGGCCCCCGTCGCCGCCCGCAGCGCGGCCAGGCCGGCGTCGCGCGGCCCCGGGTCCAGCAGCGTGTAGCCCGACAGGTGCAGGTGGCCGCCCGGGACGGGACCGGGCAGGTCCGCCGGGCGCAGCGCGAGGTTGGCGCCGCGGTCGGCCAGCATGCTCCGCTGCCCGTCGGGCTCGACCAGGCTGACGATCGTGCCGGTCGCCGCACCCGGCACGGTGCGCAGCCGCAGCCGCACCCCGGCCGCCGACAGCTCGGCGGCCAGGCCGGCCCCCGCGGCGTCGTCGCCGATGCAGCCGGCCAGCACCGTCGGCGTCCCCAGCCGGGCCAGGTGCGCCGCGACGTTGGCGCCGGCGCCCCCGCCGCGGCTGACTATCGACGCCGGCCGGTCCGAGCCCGGGGCCGGCGCACCGGACAGCACCACCACGACGTCGGTGGCGACGTCGCCGACGACGACGACAGGGGGACGCACGGCCGCGGTCAGGCGGTGCGGGCGGCCAGCGCCGTCGCGATCCGGCCGGCCAGCTCGGCGTTGCGCAGCACCAGCCGGACGTTGACCGCCAGGGTGGCGCCTGCGCTGGCGCGGTGCAGGTGGTCGAGCACGAACGGCGTGACCTCCTTGCCGCGCACGCCCGCGGCGTCGGCCGCCGCGAGCGCGTCGGCGATGACCCGGTCGTGCAGCACGGGGTCCAGCTGCTCGTCGGACGGCAGCGGGTTGGCGACGACGACGGCGCCGGGGGCGAGCTGCCGGCGCGCGGCGAACACCGCGGCGGCCTGCTCGGCGTCGGTGACCGACCAGTCCAGCGTCGAACCGGAGTCGGCGACGTAGAAGCCCGGGAACGTGGTGGTGCCGTACCCGATCACGGTCACCGACAGCGACTCCAGCCGCTCCAGGGTCGCCGGGACGTCGAGGATCGACTTCACGCCGGCGCACACCACGACCAGGGAGGTGCGGGAGAGGGCGGTGAGGTCGGCGGACTCGTCGAAGGTGTCGACCGACTGGCGGTGCACGCCGCCCAGCCCGCCGGTGGCGAAGACGGCGACCCCGGCGGCCTCGGCCAGCAGGGCGGTGCTGGACACGGTGGTGGCGCCGCTCATCCCGAGCGCCGCCGCGACCGGCAGGTCCCGGACGCCGAGCTTCGCCAGGTCGGGATCGGCGCAGACCCGGTCGACCTGCGCGGCGGTCAGCCCGACGTGCGGCACGCCGTCGAGCACGGCGATCGTGGCCGGGACCGCGCCGCCCGCACGCACCGCGGCCTCGACGTCGTCGGCGGCCGCGCGGTTGTCCGGGCGGGGGAGGCCGTGGGCCAGCAAGGTGCTCTCCAGCGCGACGACCGGCCGGCCCTCGCGCAGGGCGTCGGCGACCTCGGGGGACAGGACCGGGCGGGGAGCGGCGTTCGCGGCGGGCACCCTGTCATCATGGTCACCGGGTGCGGGAGCACTGCGGCGACCCCGGCCGCGCCGCCGCCGCACGACCGGACCGTCGAGCAGGGAGCCCGCATGAGCAGCAGCGACATCCTCGAGCGGCCGGACGTCCGCGAGTCGGACACCGGCAACGCCAACGAGGTCTTCCACTACGTCAAGAAGAACAAGATCGCCGAGAGCGCCGTCATGGGCACCATGGTCGAGGCGCTGTGCGGGGAGGTCTTCCCCGTGACGAAGAGCCCCAAGCCCGGCAGCCCGGTGTGCCCGGCCTGCAAGGAGGTCTACAACCAGCTCCGCAAGGACTAGGGGGACGCGTGGCCCGGTCGTCCCGAGTGGGCCCGGAGGGTCCGCGCAGGGACGACGCAGCGGCTCAGCTCGAGCCGGGTACGGCACCTGGCCGCGGTGCGGTCCGGAGGACCGCGATGTCATAGAGGACCGCGGTGCGGTCCGGAGGACCGCGATGCCATAGCGGACCGCGATGCCATAGCTCAGCGCATGCCGAGCCGGCGGGCCTCGTTGTCGAGCTTGGCCTGGCGGCGGGCCCGGCGCCGCCGGTCGTGCCGGCTGAGCGGCGCCGGCCAGCGGGACTGGATCGTGGCGTTGAGCTCCGCGCCGAGCAGCACGGCCATGCCGAAGAAGAAGCAGAACAGCAGCGCGCCGATCGGTGCCGCGAGCGCCCCGTAGGGGAGCGCCGTGGTCAGGAAGTCGCCGATGTAGGCGCGCAACGCCAGCGCGGCCAGCAGGAAGAAGACGAGGCTGAGCAGCGCTCCGGGCAGCTGCCGCCGCCACGGCAGCCGGTTCGGCAGGATCACGTGGAAGAAGCTGGTGAGCGCCAGCAGCAGCCCGATGACCACGAGCGGCCAGTAGACGGCGTTGATGAGCATCACCGCGGTGTCCCGCCAGTCCGGTGGCACGAAGTCCGCGAGGGTGCCCCGGCCGAGCACCAGCAGCGGCAGCATCAGCACTGCCATCAGCAGCCCGACCACGAACAGCCACAGCGCCTTGAGCCGCGTGCGGATCGGCCCGCGCACGTCCCGCTGGTCGTAGGCGATGACGATGGTGTTCATGAAGGTCGCCGTCGCCGAGGAACCCGCCCACAGCGAGATCAGGAAGCCGACGCTGACCACCTCGAGGCGGCCGGAACCGAGGATGTCGGCCAGCGTGGGGCGCACCAGGCTGTCGACGACGTCGTCGGTGAGCACCTGCGAGGAGGCGTCGAGGAGCTGCTCCTCGATCATCGCGACGGACTCGCTGCCGATGAGGTCACCCAGGTAGCCCAGCGAACCGAGCAGCCCGATGAGCAACGGCGGTACCGACAGGATCTGCCAGAACGCCGCCTCCGCGGACAGCCCGAGGATGCGGTCGTGCCAGGCCTTGGCGAGCGTCCGCCCGAGCACCTGCAGGGGCACCCGGAGGAAGGCCGGCCAGCGGCGCAGCCGGGACGGCTTGGGGGCGTCCGCCCGGGTCGCGCCGCCGCCGGTGCCGGGGCCGGCGGTCGTCGGCTCGTCCGCCCCGGCCCGGGCGGGCGAGTCACTGGGCAGGACGGCGCTCACCTGCACAGTGTGCACGCGAGCGCCGTCCCGACGGGCGGGGTGCCGGGGGGCGGGGCGTTTCCGGCCGGCCGGGTGGCGGGCGTCAGGCCGCCCGGGGACGCGCGGGGCGTCGTCCGCCCGGTGCCGGTGCGCTGCTGGGCGCCGTCCCCTCGGGCGCGGCCGGGGCCGGCTCGGCGGGCACGCAGTTGATCACCGGCTCGGCCGCGTAGCGGGTCTGGAAGGGCTCCCGCTTCAGCTCCGCGCCGGTGCCGAGGTCGCGGAACACGCGGGTGACGGTGATGTCGAACCCGGTCGATCCGGACTGCGGCTCGCAGGTCGGGCTGTCCGGCTTGTCCTGCACGACCGGCTGGCGCAGGTTGTACCGGTCGCTGCTGATCGACTGGATCTCGTAGCGCTTGGTCCCGTAGAAGGTGACCGTGAGCGATCCCGGCGTCCAGGTGGTGTCGACGTAGACGCCGGTCTCGCCGTCGTTGCGCCACTTCAGGTCGATCGAGTCGTAGTAGACCGTCGCCTCGCGGCCGGCCGGGTAGCGGCTGATGTAGTAGCTGTGCGGCTTGTGGAAGACGTCCTCGAGCCCGGCGAAGAAGACGGCGTTGAACATCGTGGTGGCGAACTGGCTGATGCCTCCGCCGACCGCGGTGGTGAACTCGCCGTTGTTGATGACGGCGGCCTCCACGTAGCCCTGGGCCACGCCCCGGGGCCCGGTGAACCCATTCAGGCTGAACGTCTCGCCGGGCATGATGATCGCGCCGTCGACCTCCGCGGCCACCACCCGGATGTTCTCGCCGCTCGCGGCGTTGCCGATCCTGGTGGTGAAGCTGGAGATCTCCTCGCGGATGCCCAGCGCCTCGGCCTCCTGGGTGGTGAACTCGGCCGGCACCGGACCCAGCTCCGCGGTCACCGACCGCGGCGCCTCCTGGGTGAGCACCGGCAGCAGCTGCTCGACCAGGTGCGCCGGCGCGATACCGGTCCCGTCGACCGACGGCACGACGCTCACCGAGCCGCCGGACACGTCGAAGCGTGCGTCCTGCGCGGGGGTGCCGAACGCGCCGAGCTCGTCCCCGAGGGCGCCCTGGAGCGCCTCCGGGTCGAGGCCTACGGCGAGCTCGCCGTCGTCCTCCGGGGTGAAGGTGAGGGCCGCGGCGATCGCGTCGACCGGCACCTCCGCGGAGGTGCCGCCGTCCTGGCTGACCACCGTCACCGGCGCCGACAGCGCGGGCGTGACGGTCTCCTCGAGGACCCGCTGCGCCTCCTCGGCGTCCACGGCCACGGGTGTGACCTCGACGGGCAGCTCGATCGGCGTGCCCGGGTCCCCGCCGGAGGCCAGGGCGTCGGTGATGGCCTCGGCGGCGGCGTCGAGGTCAAGCGCCCGGCCGTCCAGCGGTTCCACGACCGTCGGCGTGGTGTCCTCGAGGGCGATCGTGGCGTCCTGGGGTGCCCGGTCCACCTGCGCGGCGATGCCCTCGATCTGGGCCTGCAGCGCGGTCTCCTCGCCGGTGATGACCGGCTCCACCTCGCGGTCGGCGAAGAGGGTGACCAGACGGGTCCACGGGTTCAGCGGCTGCTCCTCGGCGGCGTCCACGGTGCGCGGGACGTCGAGGGTGATGCCGGCGGTGGCGGGGGAGAGGGTGGCCGTCACGTCGGCGGCCTGCACGGTGTGGTCGGCGACGATCCGCGGGGCGAGCTGCTCCTCGAGCCGCTGCGCCGCCGAGGCGGGTGAGAGGCCCCCGACCTCGACGCCGGCCACGACGGTGTGCCGCGGCACCTGCCCTGAGGAGGCGAGCAGGTCGATCCCGTAGACGGCGGCCAGCAGGGCGAGGGCGCCGGCCGGGACGAGCCCGGCCCGACGGCGCCACCAGGGGCCGCGCGACCCGGTTGCGGGGGGCTCGTCGCCCGAGGGGGGACCGGTGGGCCCGTCGGGGTCGTCGCCGTCCACGGGCGGGACGACGGCGGTGCGCGCGGTGTCGTCGGTGTCCGCCGGGGCCGGCGCGCCGGCCGAGAGGTCCATGCGCTGCGTGCCCTCGGCGTCGGCATCGGGCTTCGCGTCGGTGCCGGGCTTCGCGTCGGCGCCGTCGGCCGCCGCACCGGACCCGGAAGCGGGCTGCTGGGCGGTGCCCGGGGACGGCTCCGGCGTGGTGCGCAGCCACTCCCGGCTCACCGGACGGGTGTCGTCGGGCTGCTCCCCGAACGCCGACGAGGAGCTCGCCGGCTGCGGGCGCCCCTCGGTGCCCTCGGGATGCAAGCGCACGGTCTCGTCGTGCGCGGGGGACTGCTGGGACATGGGGAGTTCCTCCGGTCGCCGCCGACCGGGGGTCCCCGGAGACGACGGAGCCGCCGGCCCCCCGTCCGCACGAGGCGGATCGGAGGACGCGGCGGCGTCGTCGGGTGAAGCGGTCATCGCGGGCGCGACGATATCGCCTCTGTCAGGCAGTTACGTGCTGCTCGCCCTCTGTGTCGATGATGTCGACGGCGATGTCACGGAGCTTGGTCTCGTACTCCCGGGCGTGGTGCCCGCAGAACACGAGGTCGCTACCGCTGGCGAGCACGACACGGACCTTGGCCAGGGCGCCACAACGGTCGCAGTGGAAGGGCACGACCAGGTCGTCGGCGGCGGGGGTCGTCGTCAGCGTCTGGGTCATCTGGGTCATCACTCGCTCTCTACCGCACGGACCCGCGGCTGCGGATCGGCCTCCTGCACAGCGCCAGGATGGCCCCTCGGATTCCCGATCCCACCCGGTTCATCCGGAACTCGCCGAAAGAGATGAGTCCGTGACAAGCCGGGCCTGGGTGGAGCGGGTTCAGCAGGGGACGTCACTGGGTGGAACTGGTGGTGCACGTGCTGGTGGTGATCTGCCGGCTCGGTGGTGGACCGGGCCGACCGTGGGTCCGCTGCTGTTCTGACCGGGCCCACGCTACGCCGTCTACCCGACGCATGTGGCGGTACACCGGTCGCGACCACACCGTGACATGACATTGCGGTCCTCCGGACCGCACCCGGCAGCGGTGACCCGAGACGCAACGACGGCCGCCGACGACGTGGGTCGTCGGCGGCCGTCCGGAGCCGGAGGTCGTCCCGAGTGGGCCCGGAGGGTCCGCGCAGGGGCGACGCAACGGCTCAGCGCTGCAGGGGGGCACGGCACGTGGCCGCGGTGGCGTCCGGAGGACGTCAGTCGAGGTAGTCGCGCAGGACCTGCGAGCGGCTGGGGTGCCGCAGCTTCGACATCGTCTTGGACTCGATCTGGCGGATCCGCTCGCGGGTCACGCCGTAGACCTGTCCGATCTCGTCCAGGGTGCGCGGCTGGCCGTCGGTGAGGCCGAAGCGCAGCCGGACGACGCCGGCCTCCCGCTCCGACAGCGTCTGCAGCACGCTGGTCAGCTGGTCCTGCATCAGCGTGAAGCTGACCGCGTCGACGGCGACGACCGCCTCGGAGTCCTCGATGAAGTCGCCGAGCTGGCTGTCGCCCTCGTCACCGATGGTCTGGTCGAGGCTGATCGGCTCCCGGGCGTACTGCTGGATCTCCAGCACCTTGTCCGGGGTGATGTCCATCTCCTTGGCCAGCTCCTCCGGGGTGGGCTCGCGGCCCAGGTCCTGGAGCAGCTCGCGCTGGATGCGGCCGAGCTTGTTGATGACCTCGACCATGTGCACCGGGATGCGGATGGTGCGGGCCTGGTCGGCCATGGCGCGGGTGATGGCCTGCCGGATCCACCAGGTGGCGTACGTGGAGAACTTGTAGCCCTTGGTGTAGTCGAACTTCTCGACCGCGCGGATAAGACCGAGGTTGCCCTCCTGGATCAGGTCCAGGAACGCCATGCCGCGGCCGGTGTAGCGCTTGGCCAGGGAGACCACGAGGCGGAGGTTGGCCTCGAGCAGGTGGTTCTTGGCGCGCTCGCCGTCGCGGACGATCCAGTTGAGGTCGCGGCGCATCTGCGGGGAGAGCTTCTGGCCCTCCTCCTCGGCCTGGCGGAGCCGCTCGGAGCCGTAGAGGCCGGCCTCGATGCGCTTGGCGAGGTCGACCTCCTCCTCGGCGTTGAGCAGCGCGACCTTGCCGATCTGCTTGAGGTAGGCGCGGACGGAGTCGGCGGAGGCGGTGAGCTCGGCGTCCTTGCGGGCCTGCCGGAGCGCCTCGGACTCCTCCTCCTCGTCCCACTCGAAGTCGGTGCCGCCCTCGGTGGTCTCCTCCTCGGCCGCGACCTCGACGCCGTCCTTGCCGGTGACGACCGTCTCGTCGAGCTTGAGGCCCTCGGAGCCGCCGTCGACGACGGCGACGGCGCCGTCCCCGGTGGCCACCGCGGTGAGGACGGTGCCCTCGCCGCTGCCGGGGGAGGGGGCGATCGTCGGCTTGGCGCGGCCCTTGGCGGGGCTCTTGGCGCCGGCCGGCGCACGCTTCCGGGCGGCCGCCGGCTCAGCGGCCGTCTTCTTGGCGCTGGCACGGGTACCGGTTGCAGCAGTCCTGGCGCGCGGGGTGCTCGCTGCGGCTGCTTCCGGTGCTGGCTGATCGGCGGGCACTCAGGTTCCTTCCCGTGCTGGGTTCGTTCCCCGGGGGACCGTGTGGTCCGCGGGCAGCGGCTCCGGCCTGTGCTCCGGAGGGCAGGAGGACCCGGCTGACCGGCGCGGCGTTTGGCCGCGATCCGGTCGGGGGATCCCTCCCGGCTGCGGGGCGACGGGCTGGGGCGTCACCATTGTAACGACGTGCGGCGCTGTTACCAGCGCCTCGGATCCGAGGTCATCGCTCCGACGGGGCGGAGGGGGCGCCCCCCGCAGGGTGCGGCGCGCCACGCGGAGCACCGGGCCGGTCAGGGTTCGAGGTGCTCGGCCGCGGCCAGGGCGGCCCCGACGATCCCGGCGTCGTTCTGCAGCTCCGCCGGCACCACCGGGGTGCGGGTGGTCAGCAGCGGGACCCACTTGTGGGCCTTCTTGCTCACTCCGCCGCCGACGATGATCAGGTCGGGCCACAGGCCGGCCTCGAGGACGTCGAGGTAGCGGTCGACCCGTTGGGCCCACTGGGGGTAGCTGAGTTCTTCCCGCTCGCGGGCGGCCGCGGAGGCCCGCCACTCGCCGTCCTCGCCGTCGACCTGGATGTGCCCGAACTCCGTGTTGGGCACCAGCATCCCGTCGACGAACAGGGCGCTGCCGATCCCGGTGCCGAACGTGAGCATGAGCACCACGCCACGGCGGTCGCGGCCCGCGCCGTAGCGCATCTCGGCGATGCCGGCGGCGTCGGCGTCGTTCAGCGTCTCCACCGAGCCGGGGATGCGCTGGGAGAGCCCGGCGTCCACGTCGGTGCCGATCCAGCTCTTCTCGACGTTGGCGGCCGTGTGGGCCACCCCGGACTTCATCACCCCCGGGAACGTGACGCCCACCCGGCCGGCCCACCCGAAGGTGCCCACAATCTGCGCCACGACGTCGTAGACGGGCTCGGGCAGCGAGGGCTGCGGCGTCTCGATGCGCAGCCGTTCGCCGATGAGCCGCCCCTCGTCCAGGTCGACCAGGCACCCCTTGATGCCGCTGCCACCGATGTCCACTCCGAAGCCCTGCACGCCGACAGGTTAGTGAGCGGCGGCACCCGGGCCGGTCACCCCTGCGGCAGGATCCCCGCCATGGCCTCTCCCCGGACCGGTGCCGCCCCCGCTCCCGAGCCCGCCGCCCTGCTGGCCCTCGCCGTGGCGGCCGCCCGCGAGGCGGCCGTCCTCGTCGCCCGCGGGCGCGACACGGCGGCCGAGCACGTCACGACCAAGTCCAGCCCGGTCGACGTCGTGACCGCGGTGGACGCGGCCAGCGAGGAGCTGCTGGTCCGGCACCTGCTGGGCAGCCGCCCCGACGACGGCGTGCTGGGGGAGGAGGGCGCCGCCCGGGAGGGCACCAGCGGGGTCCGCTGGATCGTCGACCCGATCGACGGGACGGTGAACTTCCTCTACGACGTCCCGGCCTACGCGGTCTCGGTGGCCGCCGAGGTGGACGGCGTCGTGCGGGCCGGCGCGGTGCTCAACGTGGCGACCGGGGAGCTGTTCACCGCGACGACCGGTGGCGGGGCGTGGCTGGAGGCGCCGGGGCGCCCGGTGCGGCGGCTGGCGGTCAACCGCCCGGAGTCGCTGGACCGCACGCTGGTGGCGACCGGCTTCGGCTACCGGGTGGAGCAGCGGCGGGCCCAGGGCGCGGTCGTCGCGCGGCTGCTCCCGCAGGTGCGCGACATCCGGCGGTTCGGCAGCGCCGCCGTCGACCTGTGCGCGCTGGCGGCCGGGCGGGTCGACGCCTACTACGAACTCGACCTCAACCCGTGGGACCACGCGGCCGGAGCCCTGGTGGCCGCCGAGGCGGGCGCGGTCGTGACCGGGCTGTCCGGCACCCCGGTCGGCGAGCCGATGGTGATCGCCGTGGCGCCGTCGGTGGCGCCGCCGTTCCTCGACCTGGTGGCCGAGCTGCACCGCTGAGCGGGCCGGACCGTCAGCAGTCGGTGTCCGCGTCCTCGGCGCCGGCCAGCGCCTCGGCCACCTGCTCCGGGGTGGCCAGGCTGTCCGGGAAGACGAACTCCGGGCCGAGCACCAGGTCGACGACGGCGGTGGCCCGGGTGTCGGGGTAGTCGCCGGCGCCGGGCATGTGCACCGCGAGGAAGCGGGCGGCGTCCCGCCCGGGGGACCCGTGCCGCACCTCCCCGACGCCCTCCACCTCGCGGCTGGACGGATCGTTGGCGACCTCGCTGACGGTGAACCCGCGGGCGCCGAGCTCGTCGGCGACCGTCTGCGCCAGGCCGGGTGCGTCGGTGGAGTTGAGGACGCGCACCGACACGGTGGCCGGGTCCAGCGACGGCGGGGCGGCCTCCGCCGTCTCGCACGCCGCGGCCTCGGCGGCCTGCCGCTCGCGGTCCTGCCGCATGACCGTCCACCACACCGCACCGGCGGTCAGCGCCAGCACTAGCAGGAAGATCAGCGGGGGGAGCGGGCGACGGCCACTGCGCGGGCGCACCGGAGGGCGGACGGTGCGCTCGGTCACGGTGATGCTCCTCGGCGAGGACCCGGCAGGCGCGGCTGGCCGGCCCGGAAGGGGGCCGGCCGAGCCAGCGTCCTGGTGCGGACGGCTGTCGTCTGAGCTTAGGGGCGGCGATCCGGACTAGATCGCACCGTCGTCCAGCGCGGCGCGTCCCAGCGCCACGCACGGGCCGATCCGCTCGGCGTAGCCGCTGGTGTCCTTGCCCGCCATCGCGCCGGCGGCGGAGCGGGTCAGGATGCCGGCGATGATCGCGGCGAACTTGAAGAACCCGAACCCCACGTACCAGTTCAGTTCGGAGAGGTCGGTCCCGGTCCCGGCCGCGTACCGCTCGGCGACCTCCTGCCGGGTCGGGAAACCGGGCAGCGCCGTGACGGTGCTCGGCGTGGAGGGCCGGGACTCGCCGGCCTCGGGCCAGTAGACGAGCAGCATCCCGAGGTCGGTGAGCGGGTCACCGAGCGTGGACATCTCCCAGTCCAGCACCGCGGCGATCCGGCCGGGCGTGGCCGGGTCGAGCAGGCAGTTGTCCAGGCGGTAGTCGCCGTGGGTGATCCCCGGCCGCTGGGTGGCCGGCACCGTCTCGGCCAGCCGGGCGGCCAGCGCGTCCAGGTCCGGGCGGTCGCGGTCGCGGGTGGCCTCCCACTGCGTGGTCCAGCGGCGCACCTGCCGGGCCAGGAAGCCCTCGGGGCGCCCGAAGTCGGCCAGCCCGACGGCGGCTGCGTCCACGGTGTGCAGCGCGCCGAGCGTGTCGACCAGCGCGTCGCCGATCGCGCGCCTCTGCTCGGGGGCGTCGGCGTAGCCCGGGGGCAGCTCGCGGGCGGCGTGCACCCCGACGATCCGCTCCATGACGTAGAACGGCGCACCGAGCACCGCGGGATCGGTGCAGAGGTGGAGCGTGCGGGGGACCGGCACGGGTGTGGGGCCGAGCGCCGAGATGACCCGGTGCTCGCGCGCCATGTCGTGCGCGGTGGCCAGCACGGCGCCCGTCGGCGGCCGCCGGAGGATGACCGCGGCGTCGGCCGGGCCGCCCTCCGGGGTCACCACGTAGGTGAGGTTGGACATGCCCGCCGCGATCAGCTCGATGCGCACCGATCGCCATCGCTCGTCTCCGAGCACGGAGGCCAGGTACGGCCCGACGACGGCTGGATCAGCACCCGGGGGAGTCGGCACGGGCGCAGGGTAACCTCTGGCGCTCCGCCGCCGCCCGCCCGTCCCCGGGCCCGATGTGTCACCTCTCCGGAGGCGGGCACAAATCGGGGCCGTACGGCGTTGGCGGGCTGCCGGCCCCGTCGCGACGAGGAGCCGGCGGGCGTGGACGGGCGCCGCACCTGCGGGCTGCCCCCACACCGACCCACCGGTCGCCCACCGGCGACCGGCCAGGACGACGACGCGCAACCCCGCGCCGCGTCAGCCGAGCGGGCACGATGCCCGCGAGAACCCCGGAGGAGGGGCACACCCCATGGCCACCGACTACGACGCCCCGCGCCGCAACGAGACCGACGAGCTCGGGGAGGACTCGCTCGAGGAGCTCAAGGCGCGGCGGGCCGAGGCCCAGTCCTCGTCGGTCGACGTCGACGAGACCGACTTCAACGAGAACCTCGAGCTCCCCGGCGCCGACCTCTCGAACGAGGAGCTGACCGTCCGCGTCCTCCCCAAGCAGGAGGACGAGTTCACCTGCTCGCGCTGCTTCCTGGTGCAGCACCGCAGCCGCCTGGCCGCCACCCGTGGCGACCAGGGGTTCTGCCGCGACTGCGCGTGAGATGACCTCGTCCACCCCACCCCGCGCGGCTGCGGGGCGGGACCGTGGACGGGGCCGCCACAGGAGGGACGACCGATGACCGAGGGGCCGCGCACCGGCGCGCCGCGTGACGTCCCGCCGCCGCGCCCGGTGGCGCCACCGGCCGGGGCGCACCCGGCTCCGGAGAGCCCGCTGGCCCGGGCCGGCCGCGCCGTCGCCGAGGCCGTGGCCGGGCTGACCGGCACCGGCTCCGACCGGTCCCCGGGCAGCGGCCTGCGGGACGTCGTCGGCGCCGTCGCGGGAGCGGTGGCCGGCGCCTTCGGCGGCGGGGCCGCAGGGGCGTCGGCCCCCGGGCAGACCGCCGCCGGGCCCGGGGCGGGGGCATCCACCGGCGACCGCCCGGACCCCGGCGACGGCCGGAACCCCGGCGCCCTGCTCGGCGACCTGCTGGCCGCCGCGGTGCCCCGGCTGCCGGTCCGGGACGGCGCACGGCTGCGTGCGGCCCATCCCGGGGCGACCGACGCGGAGATCGCCGAGGCCCTCGTCCAGCGCACCGCCCGCATCACCTCCGGGATCGGCGCGGCCACCGGTGGGCTGTCCGCCGCCCACTGGTTCGCGCCGCCGTCGCTGCTCGCCGTCCCGCTGGAGCTGGGCGCGGAGACGGTCCTCGTCGCCGCCGTCGAGGTGGTGCTCATCGGCGAGCTGCACGAGCTCCACGGGCGCCCCGCCCCCGGGGACGCCGCCGAGCGGAACCAGGCCTACCTGCGCGCCTGGTCCGAGCAGCGCGCCGTCACCGGCCCCGGGCCGGCGGGGCTGAGCTCGCTGCTGGGGACGGCGGGGCTGCGTGCCCTGCGGCGGCGGGTGACCCGCCGGCTGGCCGGCGCGGTACCCACGGCCGCACCGTTCCTCGTCGGCGCGGCGCTCGCCGGGCGGGTCAACCGCCGGGCCACCGAGACGCTGGCCCGCCGGGTGCTGACCGATCTCGCGACCCTGCCGCCGGTCGACGGCAGCGGGCCCGGGTCCTGAGCCCGGCCGTGCGCACCGGACCCCGCCGGCGCGGCTAGGGTCGCCGTCGTGCCCGAGCCCTCCGCCGAGCCGGACGTACCCGTCCGGCTGACCGCGCCCGACGGCGCCCTGCCGCGCTACGCGCTGCCCGGGGACGCCGGGGCCGACCTCACCGCGGCCGAGGACGTCGAGCTGGCCCCCTTCGAGCGCCGGCTCGTGGGCACCGGCGTCGCCGTGGCGATCCCCGAGGGCTACGCCGGCTTCGTGCACCCCCGCTCGGGGCTCGCCCACCGGCTCGGGCTGAGCATGGTGAACGCACCCGGGACCATCGACGCGGGCTACCGCGGCGAGATCATGGTCAACCTCATCAACCTGGACCCGGCGACGCCGCTGCGGCTCTCCCGCGGGGACCGCATCGCGCAGCTGGTGGTGCAGCCGGTGGCCCGGGCCCGGTTCGTGGCGGTGCGCGAGCTGCCCGCCAGCGACCGCGGCGAGGGCGGGCACGGCTCCACCGGCGGCCACGGTGCCGCGGCGCCCGGGTCCTCCGATCCATCAGCACTCGAGGGGCGGAACTGACATGCCGTTCGGACGGCGGCGCAATCGCATCGACCGCAGCCTGCGCGAGCGGGGCGTGCCCCCGGAGCCGCAGCAGCGGTTCCGGGACGTCGAGGAGACGACGGGGCCCTGGGACGAGGCCGACGCCCCCGACGACGGGCTGACCCGCATCGACCTGGGGGCCATCCGGCTCCCGGCGCTCCCCGGCATGGACCTGCGGGTGGAGCTCAACCAGCAGCAGAAGGTGATCGGCGCGACCCTGCGCCACGGCGGCTCGCTGCTCCAGGTCGCGGCCTTCGCCGCGCCCCGGGCAGCCGGCATCTGGGACGACGTCCGCGCCGAGCTGGCCCGCACCGCCTCGGGCCAGGGTGCGTCGCTGCGCGAGGTCGAGGGCCCGTTCGGCATCGAGCTGGCCGGCACGGTCGTCGCCGCACCGCCGCCGCAGCCGGGTCAGCCCGCGCAGCCGCCGGTGCGCCGGCCGGCCCGGTTCCTCGGCGTCGACGGTCCGCGCTGGTTCCTGCGGGGGCTGCTCAGCGGGTCGGCGGCCGCCGGCGCGGAGGCGGAGGCCCGGGCGCTGGAGACGGCGTTCCGCGGCATCGTCGTCGTCCGGGGCGCCGAGCCGATGCCGGTGCGCGAGCCGCTCCCGCTCGCCCTGCCCCCGCAGGCCGCGGCGCAGCTCGCCGCGCAGCAGGCGGCGGCCCAGGGCACGCAGCCCCCTGCCGGCGGGGCCGCCGGCAGGCCGGCCTGACCGACGCGACGCGGAGAACACCCCGTGCGTGCCCCCGTGCCGACCCACCCGCACTACGCTGGATCCGTGACGGAGACCCGACCGGCGGGCTGGTGGTCGCGCACGTTGCAGCGACTCACCGCCGACGACCACACCATCGACGCCCAGGAGCTGCGCGCCGGGACGGCCAGCGCCGGCTGCGAGTCGGTGAGCTCCTGCCGCAAGGGCGCGGTGGTCACGGTCACCGGCCGGCTGAAGTCCGTCGTCTACACCCCCCGGGAGACGGTGCCCACGCTGGAGGCCGAGCTGTTCGACGGCTCCGGCTCGGTGACGCTGGTCTGGCTGGGGCGGCGGCGCATCCCGGGCATCGAGCCTGGCCGCACGCTCACCGCCCGCGGCCGGTTCGCCGCCTTCGACGGCCGCCAGGTCATCTACAACCCCTGGTACGAGCTCAGCGCCGGCTGACCGGCGGCCGGGCGGCCGCCGGGGTCACGTGCGCGAGCAGCGAGATGAGGGGACGAGGGTGACCGCAGCGGGCCCGCCGGCCGACGGCGAGCAGGAGCGCCCGGCCGGCCCCGACGCGGACGCGCCGGTGTCGCTGTTCGACCGGGACCAGCTGCTGGCGCAGCTGGGCGGCTGGCACGGCATGGTCGACGCCACCCTGCCCACGGTCGCCTTCGTGGTGGCCAACGGCATCGCCGGGCTGCGCACCGGGATCTGGGCGGCGGTGGCCTCGGCGGTCGTCGTCTTCGTCCTGCGGCTGGCCCGCCGGCAGAGCGTGCAGCAGGCCGTCGGCGGGCTGTTCGCCGTCGGGATCGCGGTCGCCATCGCGGCCAACACCGGGCAGGCGCGCGACTTCTTCGTGCTCGGCATCGTGCGCAGCCTGGTCGTCGGCGTGGTGCTGCTGGGCTCGATCCCGTTCCGCTGGCCGCTGGTGGGCCTGGTCGCCGAGTTCCTCGCGCCCAGCCACCTGGGGTCGATGGCCGCCCACTCGATGCCGTGGAACCGGCGTGCGGCGCGCGCGGATGTCCCCGAGCCGGCGGTGGTCCGCCCCGTCCAGGAGGCGCCGGAGCTGCACTGGCGGCACGAGCCCCGGCTGCTGCGCGCCTACTCGTGGCTCACCGCGCTCTGGGCTGCCTCGTTCCTGCTGCGCGCCGGGGTGCAGTGGGTGCTCTACCGCGCGGACGAGGTGGAGCTGCTGGGCACCGCGTCGGTCGTCCTCGGCCTGCCCCTGACCGCCGTCGTGCTCGTGGTGACCCTGTGGGTGGTCGCACGCCTGCACCGCCACCGCGCTCCCGCACCGCCGGACGCCGACCCCGCCGCCTGACGCCGGTCAGCCGTCGGTGCGGCCGGGGCCCTCGTGGGCGAAGACCTCCTGCAGCTCCTCCTCGGTGTCGCCGTGCGACACGAACAGCAGCTCGTCGCCCGATTCCAGCGGCTCGTCCGGCGACGGCGTCACGACCCGGTCGCCGCGGAGGATCGCGGTCAGCACCGTCTCCCGGGGCAGCGGCACCTCCCGCAGCGGGCGCCCCACCCACCGGGTGTCGTCGCCCAGGGTGATCTCCACGAGGTTGGCCGCGCCCTTGCGGAAGCTCATCAGCCGGACGACGTCGCCCACGCTCACCGCCTCCTCGACCAGCGCGGCGAGCACCCGCGGCGTGGAGACGGCGACGTCGACGCCCCAGGCCTCGGTGTAGAGCCACTCGTTGCGCGGGTCCTTGACCCGGGCCACCACGCGGTTGACGGCGAACTCGGTCTTGGCCAGCAGCGAGACCACCAGGTTGGCCTTGTCGTCACCGGTCGCCGCGACGACGACGTCGCAGGTGGCCAGCTGCGCCTCCTCGAGGGAGGAGACCTCGCAGGCGTCGGCCTGCACCCACTCCGCGCCCGGCACCGAGCGGGTGCGCACCTTGCGGCCGTCCTTCTCGAGGAGCATGACGGTGTGGCCGTTCTCCAGGAGCTCCCCGGCGATGGACCGGCCGACCGCGCCGGCCCCGACGATCGCGACGCGCATCAGTGCCCACCGTCCCGGGGGCCCCGCTCGACGACCTCGTGCACGCGCTCGGTCAGCTCGTCGGTGACCGCGACGACCAGCTGGTCGCCGTCCTGGAGCACCGTGGCCGGCGTGGCCAGCTGGGCCTCGCCGAAGCGGACCAGCCAGGCGGCCCGGGCGCCGGTGGCGGCCTCCAGGCCGGCGAGCTTGCGCCCCACCCAGCCCTCGGTGACGGTGACCCGCACGAGCAGCACCTTTCCGGTGGGTTCGCGCCACAGCTCGCTGACCTTGACCGACAGCAGCTCGCGCAGCAGCCGGTTCACCGTCCACGGGACGGTGGCGACGCTGGGGATGCCCATGCGCTCGTAGACCTCGGCCCGCTTGGAGTCGTAGATGCGGGCGACGACGTGCTGCACGCCGAAGGTCTCGCGCGCGACCCGGGCGGAGATGATGTTGGAGTTGTCGCCGCTACTCACCGCGGCGAACGCGCCGGCGGAGTCGATCCCGGCGTCGAGCAGCGTCTGCCGGTCGAAGCCCAGACCCTTGATCTGCCGGCCGGTGAAGTCCGGCCCCAGGCGGCGGAACGCCTCCGGGGCCTGGTCGATCACGGCCACGCTGTGCCCGATCTCCTCCAGGCGCCGGGCGATGGCCGAGCCGACGCGGCCGCAGCCCATCACGACCACGTGCACGTGTCACTCCCCGCATGTGCCGGTGGCGCAGGCGCCGTCCGCCCGCGCATTCCCGGCCGCGAAGCTACACCCGCCGGAGGGGCCGGATCCCGCAGGCGGCCCGGTTCCCCCGGACGGGGCGGGCGTGCGCCGAGTCACCCGCGCGCGGGTCTCCGGCGTCCGTACCCTTGCGCCGTGCCGACCCTGTCCGACCTCGGACAACTCCCGAAACGACTCGTCCTCGGCCGCCCGGTGCGCAGCGACCGGGCGGGGGAGTCGTTGCTCCCCAAGCGCCTCGCACTGCCGATCTTCGCCAGCGACCCGCTCTCCTCCGTGGCCTACGCCACCCAGGAGATCCTGATCGTGCTGACCCTGGCCGGTACCGCGTTCCTGTACCTGGCCCCGTGGCTGGCCGCGATGGTGGTCGTGCTGCTGATCACGGTGGTGCTGTCCTACCGGCAGGTGGTGCGCGCCTACCCCTCCGGCGGTGGCGACTACGAGGTCGCGATGAAGAACCACGGCCAGTTGGCGGGGCTGACCGTGGCCAGCGCGCTGCTGGTGGACTACGTGCTCACCGTGGCCGTGTCGGTCTCGGCCGGCACCGACAACATCATCTCGGCGTTCCCGTCGCTCAACTCCCACCGCCTGCTGATCGCGCTGGGGCTGGTGACCCTGCTGGCGGCGGCGAACCTGCGAGGTGTCCGCGAGTCCGGCCGGGCGTTCGCGGTGCCGACCTACCTGTTCATCAGCGGCATCCTGGTGATGATCGGCACCGGTCTGGTCCGGTACTTCTTCACCGACGAGGGCATCACCGCCGAGAGCTCCGGCTACACCGTCCTCCCCGAGCCCGGTTACTCGCAGATGGCGGGGCTGGCGCTGGTCTTCTTCGCGCTGCGGGCCTTCGCGTCCGGCTGCACCGCGCTCACCGGGGTGGAGGCGATCGCCAACGGCGTGCCCGCCTTCCGCCCGCCCAAGAGCCGGAACGCGGCCACCACGCTCGCGCTCATGGGCGGCGTCGCGGCCACGATGTTCGCCGGCGTCACCGCGCTGGCCCTGCTCGCCGACGTGAAGTACACCGAGTTCACCTGCGACCTGGTCGGCTTCGCCGGGAACTGCGAGACCGATCCGCAGCGCACCGTGATCGCCCAGCTGGCCGCGGCCACCTTCGGCGGCGACCGGTCGGTGGGCTTCTTCTACATCCAGGCCGCGACGGCGCTGATCCTCATCCTGGCCGCCAACACCGCGTTCAACGGGTTCCCGCTGCTCGGGTCGGTGCTCGCCCAGGACCGGTTCCTGCCCCGTCAGCTGCACACCCGCGGCGACAAGCTGGTCTACAGCAACGGCATCCTGCTGCTGGCCGGCTTCGCCGCCGTGCTGATCGTCTTCTTCGACGCCGACGTCTCCCGGCTGATCCAGCTCTACATCATCGGCGTCTTCACCAGCTTCACCATCGGGCAGTGGGGCATGGTGCGGCACTGGAACCGGGAGCTGAAGAGCGAGCCCGACACCGCCGCGCGTGGCCGGATGCGCCGCTCCCAGATCATCAACGCCGTCGGCGGCTCGCTGACCAGCGTGGTGCTGGTCATCATCGTGGTCACCAAGTTCACCCACGGCGCCTGGCTGGTGCTGCTGGCGATGCCGGTGCTGTTCGTGCTCATGCGGGGGATCAACCGGCACTACTCGAACGTGTCGGTCCAGCTCGAGCCCGACACCGACGCGCGCACCCTGCCGAGCAAGGTGCACGCCGTCGTCCTGGTCTCCAAGGTGCACAAGCCGACGCTGCGCGCGCTGGCCTTCGCCCGGGCCACCCGCCCGGACGCGCTCACGGCGCTGACGGTCAACGTCGACGACGCGGAGACCCGCGCGCTGCAGGCCGCCTGGGAGCGCTACGACATCCCCGTGCCGCTCACCGTGCTGGAGTCCCCGTACCGGGAGATCACCCGCCCGGTGCTCGACTACGTGAAGAGCATCCGCCGGGACAGCCCCCGGGAACTGGTCGTGGTCTTCGTCCCGCAGTACGTCGTCGGCCACTGGTGGGAGAACGTCCTGCACAACCAGAGCGCCCTGCGCCTGCGCGCCCGCCTCCAGTTCCAGCCCGGCGTGATGATCACGACCGTCCCCTGGCTGCTGGAGAGCACAGCAGGGCACGACGACGACGCCGACGGCCGCCGCGGCGGCCCGGCGCCCGGTGACCTCCGCCGCGGGTTCACCGACGACGAGGTGGACGTGACGCCGTATGGCTGAGCGCCGTCGCCCCGGCCGCCGTGCGGGCCGCCCGGCGCCGCCGCGCGAGGAGCGCGGCGGCGGCTGGACCGGGCGGGAGTTCGAGGTCGAGGTCGGCCCGGTCGCCCACGGAGGGCACTGCGTGGCCCGGCACGAGGGCCGGGTGGTGTTCGTCCGGCACACCCTGCCGGGGGAGCGGGTGCGGGTGCGGGTGACCGAGGACCGGCATCCCGGTTTCTGCCGCGCCGACGCCGTCGAGGTGCTCACCGCCGCACCCGGCCGGGTCGAGCGGCCCTGCCCGCACAGCGGGCCGGGGAAGTGCGGCGGCTGCGACTGGCAGCACGTCGACCCGGTCGAGCAGCGCCGGCTCAAGGCCGCGGTGGTCCGCGAGCAGCTGGTGCGGCTCGGAAAGGTCGACGCCGAGGACCCGGTGGTGACCGGCCTGGCGGTCGAGGAGCTGCCCGGCGGTGCGCTGCGCTGGCGCTCCCGTGCCCGCTTCGCCGTCGACCGGGCCGGGGCGGCGGGCCTGCGGCGGCACCGCTCGCACGACGTGGTGGTGCTCGACGACTGCCCGATCACCGTCGAGCCGGCCGCCCGGGCGGTGCTCTCCCGGCGCTGGGCGGGCACCGGGGCGGTGGACGTCTCCATCGACTCCACCGGCGCGGTCACGACCACCCGGCTGGACCGGCGCGGCCGCCCGCAGCACAGCGAGGTGCTCCAGGCCGGGGAGGAGTTGCCCCGCGAGCCGGCCGGCCGCGCGGAGCGGCGGGCGGGAGGCCGTGACTGGGAGGTCGAGGGCACCGGGTTCTGGCAGGTGCACCCGGCCGCCGCCGACGCGCTCGTCACGGCCGTCGCCGGGTTCGCCGCGGTGGCGGCCGGTGAGACCGTGCTCGACCTCTACGCCGGTGCCGGCCTGTTCGGCGGCGCGCTCGCCCCGGCCGCCGGCGAGGACGGCCGGGTGGTGTGCGTGGAGTCCGACCCCGGTGCCTGCGCCGCGGCCGACGCGAACCTGGCCCACCTGCCGCAGGCCGAGGTGTGGCAGGGCGAGGTGGACGCCGAGGGGCTCGAGGAGCTGCTCGCCGAACTGGGGACGCCGCCCGACGTCGTCGTCCTGGACCCGCCGCGGGCCGGTGCCGGGCGCGCGGTCAGCCGTCTGCTGGCCGGCACCGGGGCGCGCGCCGTCGTCTACGTGGCCTGCGATCCCGCGGCGCTCGGCCGGGACGTCGCCGCCTTCGCCGAGGCCGGGTACCGGCTCGCCGCCGTCCGCGGGTTCGACGCCTTCCCGATGACCGCCCACGTGGAGTGCGTGGCGCTGCTGGTCCCCGCGCCGGCCTGACCGGCGGCCCGGCTCAGGCGCCGGGCGGGGTGTGCGGCGGTGGATCGACGGTGAGGCCGAGCTCCGGCAGCCCCAGCCAGTCGAGGGCGACCCCGGCCGCCTCGGCCCGCTGGGCCAGCGTCAGCCGGAGGCTGTGCACCGAGAGCAGCAGCGCCTGCAGCGAGTCGACGCCGAAGGCAACCCGGACGGCGTCGTCGCCCAGGCCGTCGATCCGGTGGGGGCAGCACCAGTCCCCACCGGGCAGCGGATCGGGCACCGGGGCGCCGATCCGCACGGACACCGGCGTGCGGGAGCCGTCCGCGGCCACCGCGTCGAGCCGCCGCTCCGCCACCACCTGACCGAGTTCCGGGACCATCGTCGCCACCTCGTCCTCTCGCTGCCGACAGCTGCCGGATGCCCATTCGCTACCGTCTGGGTGTGCCCACATGGGAATACGCCTCGGTCATCACCGCCAACGACGCCGAGTCGCAGCGCGCCGGGGTGAGCATCAAGCTCCCCGGCGGTTCGTCGGAACGGCAGCAGGGCGACACCAGCTCGGTCCTCAACAAGCTCGGTGCCGAGGGGTGGGAGCTGGTCAGCTACCACTCCAGCGGCGCCGGGACCTGGGGCTTCGAGCAGTTCTGGCTCAAGCGGCAGGTCACGTCCTGACCGGGGACTCCCTCCCGGGTGACCCGCTCGCCCGAGATACCCGGCACGTCGTCGAACGCATGTTCGATCCGTGCGGCAGACTGGTGCCGTGGACGCGACGGTGCCGCCCGGCTGGCCGGGGGAGGTGCGCCCGCCCGGCGCACCGGACTGGGAGCGCACCGCCGTCGCCTGGCTGTTCGACCTGGTGCCGCCGGACTACCGCGCGCACGAGGTGCTCCGCCGGTACCCGGTGCTGCTCGCCCGGTTCGCCGCCGACCACGTCTCCGCCGGCCTCGAGGCCGCCCGCACGGGATGGCGGACGCTGCGCGTCGAGCTGGCCGACCAGCTCCCGCCCGACGCCATCGAGGCGGCGATGGTCGCCTACGAGCGGGAGGGTGCGCGGCTGGCCGCCAACGCCCGCGGCGTCGAGGTGGTCGGCGGTGCGCTGCGCGGTGAGCGGTGGGTCCCGCGGCTGTGAGCGCTTCGCGAGGAGGACCGGGGCACTGTGAGCTGCATCCGGTGAACTCGCTCGACCGGAAGAGCGGAGAAACCGCAGTTACAGTTGGTCGGCGGTCGCCGAGCAGCTTCCGCCCGACCGAGAGGACACCGCCGAGCCGTGCCGCTCCTGCGATCGCTCCGGGGCCCCGACGATGTCCGGGCCCTCCCGTCCGACCAGCTCCCCGCGCTCGCGGCGGAGATCCGTGACGCGCTGGTCACCAGCGTGGCCCGGACCGGCGGCCACCTGGGGCCCAACCTGGGCTGCGTCGAGCTGACCATCGCGCTGCACCGGGTGTTCGACTCCCCGCGCGAGCCGATCGTCTTCGACACCGGTCACCAGTCCTACGTGCACAAGATGCTCACCGGCCGGGTCGAGGGCTTCGAGCGGCTGCGCCAGCGGGGTGGCCTGTCCGGCTACCCCAGCCGCGCCGAGAGCGAGCACGACTGGGTGGAGAACAGCCACGCCTCCACGTCACTGTCCTACGCCGACGGCCTGGCGAAGGCCTTCGCCATCCGTGGTGACTCCCGCCCCGTCGTCGCGGTGATCGGCGACGGCGCCCTGACCGGTGGCATGGCCTGGGAGGCGCTGAACAACATCGCCGCCGCCCAGGACCGCCCGGTCGTCATCGTGGTGAACGACAACGGCCGCTCCTACTCGCCGACGATCGGCGGGGTCGCCGACGCGCTGGCCACCCTGCGGCTGCGCCCCGGCTACGAGAACGCCCTGCTGCAGGTGCGCCAGGCGCTGCACAAGGCGCCGGTCGTGGGCTCGGCCCTCTACGACGCGCTGCACGCGATCAAGAAGGGGCTCAAGGACGTCCTGTCGCCGCAGGGCATGTTCGAGGACCTCGGCATGAAGTACGTCGGCCCGGTCGACGGGCACGACATCGAGGTGATGGAGTCCGCGCTGCGCCGAGCCCGATCCTTCGGCGGCCCGGTCATCGTGCACGCCGTCACCACCAAGGGGTTCGGCTACCCGCCGGCCGAGACCGACCAGATCGACGCGTGGCACGCCACCGGCGTCTTCGACCCCGACAGCGGGACCAGCGCCCGCAAGACCGGGCGGCCCTGGACCGACGCCTTCGCCGACGAGCTGGTGCGGGTCGGTGCCGAGCGGCCTGACGTCGTCGCGATCACCGCGGCGATGCTGCACCCCACCGGGCTGGCGCCGTTCGCCGAGCGCTTCCCCGAGCGCACCTTCGACGTGGGCATCGCCGAGCAGCACGCGCTCACCTCCGCCGCCGGGCTGGCGATGGCCGGCATGCACCCGGTCGTCGCGGTCTACTCCACGTTCCTCAACCGCGCGTTCGACCAGCTGCTCATGGATGTCGCGCTGCACCGCCAGCCGGTCACCGTCGTCCTCGACCGGGCCGGGGTGACCGGCGACGACGGCGCCTCGCACAACGGCATGTGGGACATGTCGATCCTGTCGGTGGTCCCCGGCGTGCACGTCGCCGCGCCGCGCGACGAGGCGACCCTCCGGGAGGCGCTCCGCGAGGCGGTCGACATCTCCGACGGCCCGTCGGTCGTCCGCTTCCCCAAGGGCGTCCTGCCCCCGGACATCCCGGCGCTGGAGCGGCGCGGGCCGGTCGACGTGCTGCGCCGCGGCGAGCGGTCGGACGTGCTGCTGGTCGCCGTCGGGTCGATGGTCCCGATGTGCCTGGCCGTGGCCGAGCGGGCCGCCGACCACGGCATCGAGGTGACCGTCGCCGACCCGCGGTGGGTGCTCCCGGTGGCCGACGAGCTGCTGACGCTGGCGGCCTCCCACCGCCTGGTGGTCACCGTCGAGGACGGCGGCCGGGCCGGGGGAGTGGGCACCACGCTCACCCAGGCGCTGCAGGACCGCGACTGCGACGTGCCGGTGCGCACCGTCGGGCTGCCGCAGCGGTTCTTCGAGCACGGCAGCCGCGGCCAGGTGCTGGCCGACGTCGGGCTCACCGAGCAGGACGTGGCCCGCCGCATCGCCGAGTGGACCGCCGTGCTCAGCGAGCGCGCCGAGGACGACGTCCCCGCCCCCGTGGACGGAGGCCGGCGATGATGATCGCCGAGATCCAGGTCGCGCCGTCCCCGCCCGGCACCGCGGAGAACCCGCACGCGCACGTGGAGGCGGCCATCGCCGTCATCGAGGCGTCGGGGCTGCGCTACGAGGTGGGTGCGCTCGGCACGACCCTCGAAGGCGAGGACGACGCCGTCTGGGCCACGCTGCGGGCCACGCACGAGGCGATGCTCGCCGCCGGCGCCTCGGCGGGGCTCTCGCACGTCAAGGTCGCCTCGGTGGACCGCACGATGGACAGCCTCACCGCCAAGTTCCGCTGAGCTCACCGCGCGAGAGCGCCGCACCCCGTCACGGGGTGCGGCGCTCTCGTCGTCCCGGCGGCGGTCCGCCGTACGGCACGGTCCTCGCGGGTACGCGGCGAGGACCGCTGTCATGCCGCGGGGCGGGACCCGCTGGTGCGGCTGGGGCGCGACCGCGTCGTCCGTCGTCGTCCTCCCTCACCGCAGAGCGTCCTCCCTCAAGGCACACGGCGAGGGAGGACGCTCCAAGATCAGGTCACCTGATCCCAGCGGGGGTCAGGCGGGGAGCGAGGCCACGCCCTCCGGCAGGAACCGCGAACCGGTGACCTTCTCCGAGACGCCGGTGCGGTCCAGGTAGGCGGAGATGCCGCCCAGCCAGAACGGCCACCCGGCGCCGAGGATCATGGCCAGGTCGATGTCCTGCACCGCCTGCACGACGCCCTCGTCCAGCATCAGCCGGATCTCCTGCGCCAGCGCCTCCACCGCCCGGTCGTGCACCTGCTCCTCGGTGAGCGGCTCGTCACCGGTGAAGGCGTCCGCGAGCTCCGGGTCGACGACGCCCGGCTCCGAGAACACGCCCGACTTGCCCAGCTCGACGATCCGCTTGAGCCCCTCGCCGACGGCGAACCGGTCGGGGAAGGCCTCGTGCATGCGCTCGGCCACGTGCAACGCCACCGCGGGGCCGACGAGCGAGAGCAGCTCGAACGGCGTCATCGGCAGGCCCAGCGGGTCCAGCGCCTTCTCGGCGACGGACACCGGGGTGCCCTGCTCGACGGCGGCGGTGACCTCGCCCAGGAAGCGGGTGAGCAGCCGGTTGACGACGAACGCCGGGGCGTCGGCCACCAGCACGCAGCTCTTCTTCAGCGCCTTGCCGACGGCGAAGGCGGTGGCCAGCGTGGCGTCGTCGGTCTGCTCGGCGCGCACGACCTCCAGCAGCGGGAGGACGGCGACCGGGTTGAAGAAGTGCAGGCCGACCACGCGCTCGGGGTGCTCCAGCTTGGCGGCCATCTCGGTCACCGACAGCGCCGAGGTGTTGGTGGCCAGCACGCACTCGGGGGAGACGATCGCCTCCACGTCGGCGAACACCTGCTGCTTGACCGACATCTCCTCGAAGACGGCCTCGATGACGAGGTCGGCGTCGGCGAAGACGTCCTTGGACAGCGAGCCGGTGACCAGGCCCTTGAGCTGGTTGAGCTTGTCGGCGTTCAGCCGGCCGCGCTGGGCCAGCTTGTCCAGCTCCCCGTGCACGTAGGCCACGCCCTTGTCGACGCGCGCCTGGTCGATGTCGGTGAGGACGACCGGCACCTTCAGCTGGCGCACGAACAGCATGGCCAGCTGCGAGGCCATGAGCCCGGCGCCGACGACGCCGACCTTGGTGACCGTCCGCGCGAGCGACTTGTCCGGCGCACCGGCCGGGCGCTTGGCCCGCTTGTTCACCAGGTCGAAGCTGTACAGCGAGGCCCGGAGCGGGTCGCTCATCAGCAGCTCGGTCAGGGCGTCGTCCTCGGCCGCGGTGCCGCTGGTGAACGCCCCGCCCGCAACGCCGTTGCGGGCGAGGTCGAGCAGGTCCACCGTGCGCACGGCACCGGGGGAGGCGTTGCGGGTGCGGGCGGCCACGACGCCGTGGGCACGGGCGATCGCGTCGTCCCAGGCCGCGCGGTCGACCTCCGGGCGCGGCACGGACACCGAGCCGTCCAGGACGCCGACCGCCCACTCCAGCGAGCGCTCGAGGAAGTCGGCCGGCTCGAAGAGCGCGTCCGCGATGCCGAGCTTCGCGGCCTTCGGAGCAGGCGTCATCTTGTTCTGCGCCAGGGCGTTCTCGACGATGACGGTGACCGCCGCGTCGATGCCGATCAGGTTCGGCAGCAGCTGCGTGCCGCCCCAGCCGGGGACCAGCCCGAGGAAGGCCTCGGGGAAGCCGACCGCGGCACCGCCGCTGATGGTCCGGTAGTGGCAGTGCAGCGCCAGCTCCAGGCCACCGCCCAGCGCGACCCCGTTGACGAACGCGAAGGTCGGGATGGCGGAGTCCTTGAGCCGCCGGAACACCCGGTGGCCGGTCTCGGCGATCTCCCGCGCGGCGGCGGCGTCGGTCACTGACGGAACGCCGGAGAGGTCGGCGCCCACGGCGAAGATGAACGGCTTGCCGGTGACGGCGATGGCCGCCGGCGCCGGGGAGTGCGCCGCGATCTCGTCCAGGGCGGCGTCCAGCGACGCGAGCCCGCCGGGGCCGAAGGTCGACGGCCGGGTGTGGTCGTGCCCGTTGTCCAGCGTGATCAGCGCGATCTCGCCGGCCAGGCCCGGGTACTGGAGGAAGCGCACCTTGGCGGCGGTGACGACCTCGTTCTCGAACACTGCAGTCGTCACTTGGTGGCACCTTCCCAGTTGGGGTTCTCCCAGATCACGGTGGCGCCCATGCCGAGGCCGACGCACATGGCGGTGAGGCCGTACCGGACGTCGGGGCGCTCGCCGAACTGCCGGGACAGCTGGGTCATCAGCCGCACGCCCGAGGAGGCCAGCGGGTGGCCGACGGCGATGGCGCCGCCCCACGGGTTGACGCGCGCGTCGTCGTCGGCGATGCCGAAGTGGTCGAGGAACGCCAGCACCTGGATGGCGAAGGCCTCGTTCAGCTCGAACAGGCCGATGTCGGAGATGGACAGGCCGGTGCGGGCCAGCGCCTTCTCGGTCGAGGGCACCGGGCCGATGCCCATGACCTCCGGCTCGACGCCGGCGAAGCCGTAGCCGACGAGCCGCATGCCCACGTCCAGGCCCAGCTCCTCGGCCACGTCCTCGGCGGCCAGCAGGCAGCCGGTGGCGCCGTCGTTGAGCCCCGCGGCGTTGCCGGCGGTCACGTGCCCGTACGGGCGGAACGGCGTCTTGAGCGTGCCCAGCCCCTCGAGGGTGGTCTGCGGCCGCGGCGGCTCGTCGACGGTGGCGACGCCCCAGCCGTGCTCGGCCGAGCGGGTCGCCATCGGGACCAGCTCCGGGCCGATCTGCCCGTTGGCGACGGCCTTGGCGTACTTCTGCTGGCTGGCCAGCGCGAACGCGTCGGCCCGCTCCTTGGTCAGGTGCGGGAACCGGTCGTGCAGGTTCTCGGCGGTCGAGCCCATGACCAGCGCGGAGGGGTCGACCAGCTTCTCGCTGATGATCCGCGGGTTCGGGTCGACGCCCTCGCCCATGGGGTGGTTGCCCATGTGCTCGACGCCGCCGGCGATGGCGACGTCGTAGGCGCCGAAGGCGATGCCCGACGCCGTCGTGGTCACCGCGGTCATCGCGCCGGCGCACATCCGGTCGATCGAGTACCCGGGGACGGTCTTCGGCAGCCCGGCCAGCAGCGCGGCGGTGCGGCCGAGGGTCAGGCCCTGGTCGCCGATCTGGGTGGTGGCGGCGATGGCCACCTCGTCCACCCGGTCGGCCGGCAGCGCCGGGTTGCGGCGCAGCAGCTCGCGGATGCAGCGCACGACCAGGTCGTCGGCGCGCGTCTCGGCGTAGATGCCCTTCGGGCCGGCCTTGCCGAAGGGGGTGCGTACGCCGTCGACGAAGACGACCTCACGCAGCGAGCGGGACATGGGACCTCCGCAGGATTCGTACCGGCCCGGCAGGGTCCGGCAGGTGCTCAAGTTACCCGCCGGTAACCCTGTCGCCAAGCGCGGCACGGCACCCCTTCGAGGGGGTGCCGGGTCACGGTCCGGCAACGGCCCCGGGGTGTGCTTGCAGTCACTCGGACCCTGTGCGCAAGATGACCCGCCGGAATTTCTCTGTAACCCCAACGAAATAGAGGTCCCTCATGGCGCGACGGCGCACGGTGACGACGGCGATCGCGGCGGCCATGGTCTTCGGCCTGGCTGCCTGCGGTGGCGACGACAGCGGCAGCAACGGCGGCAGCGGCGGCGGTGGCGGCGGCGGTGGCGGTGGCGAGGCTGCCGGCAAGATCGGTGTGATCCTCCCCGACACGGCGTCCTCGGCCCGCTGGGAGTCCGCGGACCGCCCGCTGCTCGAGGCGGCCTTCGAGGAGGCCGGCGTGGAGTACGAGATCGACAACGCGCAGGGCGACGCCCAGCGGATGGCGACCATCGCCGAGCAGATGATCACCGGCGGCGTGACGGTCCTGGCGATCACGAACCTCGACTCGGCCTCCGGTGCGGCGATCCAGCGCCAGGCCGAGCAGCAGGGCGTCCAGACGATCGACTACGACCGGCTGACCCTCGGCGGCGAGAGCGACTACTACGTCTCGTTCGACAACGTCGAGGTCGGCCGCCTGCAGGGCGAGGGCCTGGCCCAGTGCCTCGGCGACGAGCCGGCGAACATCGCCTTCCTCAACGGCTCGCCCGACGACAACAACGCCACCCTGTTCTCCTCGGGTGCCCACGAGGTCCTCGACCCGATGGACCAGTACACCGTCGTGGCCGAGCAGGCCGTCCCCGAGTGGGACAACCAGCAGGCCGCCACCATCTTCGAGCAGATGTACACCCAGGCCGGCGGTGACATCCAGGGCGTGCTGGCCGCCAACGACGGCCTGGCGAACGCGGTCGTCTCGATCCTCAGCCGCAACAACGTGGCCGGTCAGGTGCCCGTCACCGGCCAGGACGCCACGGTCGAGGGCCTGCAGAACATCCTCGCCGGCAACCAGTGCATGACGGTCTACAAGCCGATCGAGGAGGAGGCCAACGCGCTGGCCGAGCTGGCCGTGGCGCTGGTCAACGGCGAGGAGCCCGAGGTCGACGGCTCGGTCGAGGACCCCGAGGGCGGCCGCGAGGTTCCCTCGGTGCTCCTGGAGCCGGTCTCGATCTTCCGGGACAACGTCAAGCAGGTCATCGACGACGGCTACCAGACCGCCGCCGACGTCTGCACCGGTGAGTACGCCGCAGCCTGCACCGAGCTCGGCATCTCCTGAGCCATCCGGCCGGGGCACCCGTTCGCGGGTGCCCCGGCCGCGTGCTCCCCGCCCTGCGGGTCCCGGGTACGCCGGGGCCCGCGGGGCGTCACACTGTCTTCCCACGGTCCGGCCCGGACCGTGCCCATGCAGGAAGGACGCAGCGGTGTCCGCACCCGAACAGAGCACGACCACCCCGACCCTGGAGCGGCCCACGCTGAGCCTGCGGGGGGTCAACAAGAGCTTCGGGGCCGTTCAGGTCCTGCACGACGTCCACCTCGACGTCTACCCCGGCACGGTCACCGCGCTGGTCGGTGACAACGGCGCGGGCAAGAGCACGCTGATCAAGGCCATCGCCGGCATCCACCCCATCGACTCCGGCACCGTCGAGTTCGAGGGCAAGCCGGTGCAGCTCAACGGGCCCCGGGACGCCGCCCGGCTGGGCATCGAGGTCGTCTACCAGGACCTCGCGCTCGCCGACAACCTCGACGTCGTCCAGAACATGTTCCTCGGCCGCGAGCGCAAGCGCGGGATCGTCCTGGACGAGGCCTCGATGGAGGAGGCCGCGCGCGACACGCTGGCGAAGCTGTCGGTGCGCACCCTGAAGTCGGTGCGCCAGCTGGTGTCCAGCCTCTCCGGTGGCCAGCGGCAGACCGTCGCGATCGCCAAGGCGGTCCTCTGGGAGTCCAAGCTGGTCATCCTGGACGAGCCGACCGCGGCCCTGGGCGTCGCCCAGACCCGCCAGGTGCTCGACCTGGTCCGCCGGCTGGCCGACACCGGCCACGCCGTCGTCTTCATCACCCACAACATGGTGGACGTCTTCGAGGTGGCCGACCGCGTGGCCGCCCTCTACCTCGGCCGGGTGGCCGCGGACGTCCCCATCTCCGACGTCGACCGGACGCAGGTCATCGAGCTGATCACCTCCGGCCGCTCCGGCGAGCTGGGGCTCGCGCCGGACGCGCTCGAGGACTGAGAGGACTTCCATGTCGAGCAACACCCTGACCGCCGCCGAGGCGAGCGGGCCGCACAAGCCGGCCGCCGGCTTCGAGGGCGACCGCCAGGACAACACCGTCGGCGGAGCCGTCCGCGGCTACCTCAACAAGCTGCGGGCCGGTGACCTGGGCGCGCTGCCGGCCATCCTGGGCATCGTCGTCCTCGGCATCCTCTTCACGGTCCTCCGGCCGGGCACGTTCCTCACGCCGCTGAACCTCTCCAACCTGCTCGTGCAGTCGACCCCGATCATCGTGCTCGCGATGGGGCTGGTCTTCGTCCTGCTGCTGGGCGAGATCGACCTGTCCGCGGGCGTGGTGAGCGGCGTCTGCTCGGCCGTGCTCGCCCAGCTCCTGGTGCAGGTCGGCGTCGCCTGGCCGATCGCCGTGCTGGCCGCCATCGCCACCGGCGCCGTGATCGGCATGTTCACCGGCAGCCTCGTCGGCATGGTCGGCATCCCGTCCTTCGTCGTCACGCTGGCCCTGTTCCTCGGCTTCCAGGGCGTCACCCTGCGGATCATCGGGCAGGGCGGCACCGTCCCGGTGCGCGAGCCGGTCATCCGTGGGCTGGCCAACGAGAACCTGCCGGTCACGCTGGGCTGGATCCTGGCCGCGGTCGTCGCCGTCGCGTACGCCGCGTTCGAGCTGTGGCGCTGGCGCTCGCAGAAGGCCCGCGGCCTGGCGCACCAGCCGCTCGCGCTCGTGGTGGCCCGCATCGTGCTCATCGCCGCGGTGGTGTTCGGCGTGACCGCCATCCTCAGCGTCGACCGCGCGCTCGCCGCTGCGATCGACCTGGCCGGCATCCCCTACGCGGTCCCGCTGGTCGTCCTGCTGCTGCTGGTGCTCACCTTCGTCCTCTCGCGCACCACGTTCGGCCGGCACATCTACGCCGTCGGCGGCAACGCCGAGGCCGCGCGCCGGGCGGGCATCAACGTCACCCGGATCCGGGTCATGGCGTTCGTGATCTCGTCCAGCCTGGCGGCGATCAGCGGCATCCTGGCCACCTCGCGGCTGAGCTCGGTGACGCCGGACGCCGGTGCGGGCAACACCCTGCTGTACGCGGTGGGTGCCGCCGTCATCGGTGGCACCAGCCTCTTCGGCGGCCGGGGCAAGGCCCGGGACGCGGTCCTCGGAGGCCTGGTCATCGCGATCATCGCCAACGGGCTGGGTCTGCTAGGGGTCGCGGCCTACCTGAACTTCATCATCACCGGCGGCGTGCTGCTGCTGGCCGCGGGCGTCGACGCGCTCGCCCGCCGACGGGCCGCCACCGCCCGCCGATGACCCCTGCCGCCCGCCGTGCTCCGCGCCGGCGGGCGGCAGGTGACCACGCCGACGCCGGCGTCCTCCGCTCCGCGCGGGGGACGCCGGCGTTCGTCGTCCCGTTCTCCGGGGGTGCAACCCGTGCTGGGGGAGTCCTGCAGGAACCCCGGAGCGGGAGGAGGAGCCCTGGAGCGGGCGTCAGGCGCGGGTGATGGCGTCGGTGAGCACCTCGAGGGTGAGCTCCACCTGCCAGGCCCGGGCGCCGCCGGAGCGCAGCGCCTCGGCCACCGTCGCGGGTTCCCGGGGCTCCGGCGGGCTCCACATGAGCCGCCGCACCAGGTCGGGGGAGAGGATGTTCTCCACCGGCACCGCGTGCTTCTCCGACAGCTCGGCCAGCCCCGCCCGGGCCGCCTGCAGGCGGGTGGCGGCAGCGGGGTCGCGGTCGGCCCACCGGTTCACCGGCGGCGGCCCGTCGCCGGGCTTGCTGTGCAGGGGCAGCTCGTTCTCCGGCAGCGCCTTGCCGCGGGCCAGCGCGGTGTACCAGTGCGCGACCAGGCGGCGGTTGGCCCGGCCGCGGAAGACCGGCAGCTCGAGCAGCGCGCCCTCGTTCCGGGGGTCGGCCTGCACCGCGGCGACCATCGCCGAGTCGGGCAGGACCCGGCCGGGGGCGACGTCGCGGCGGCGGGCGAGCTCGTCGCGGGCCTCCCAGATGGCCCGCAGCATCCCGAGCTGGCGGCGGCTGCGCAGCCCGTGCACCCCGGAGGTGCGCCGCCACGGTTCCTGCTTCGGAGCCGGCGGACCGGCGGCGAGGATCGCCTCGAACTCCTGGCGGGCCCACTCGGTCTTGCCCTGCTCCTCGAGGATCGCGGCCAGGGCGTCGCGCAGGTCCACGAGCACCTCGACGTCCAGCGCGGCGTAGACCAGCCACTCCTCGGGCAGCGGGCGGGTGCTCCAGTCGGCGGCCGAGTGCCCCTTCTGCAGCGAGAAGCCGAGCAACGACTCGACGACGGCGCCGAGGCCCACGCGGGGCAGCCCGGCCAGCCGGGCAGCCAGCTCGGTGTCGAACACGCGGGCCGGCGCGAGACCGATCTCGGCGAGGCAGGGGAGGTCCTGGTTGGCGGCGTGCAGCACCCACTCGGCGTCGGCGATGGCGTCCTGGATCACCGACAGGTCCGGCAGCGGGACCGGGTCGAGCAGACCGGTGCCGGAGCCGTTGCGGCGCAGCTGCACCAGGTAGGCGCGCTGGCCGTACCGGTAGCCGGAGGCGCGTTCGGCGTCGACGGCGACCGGCCCGGTGCCGCCGCGGAGCGCGTCGGCGTACTCGACCAGCTGGGTGGAGGTCTCGATGACCGGCGGGAGCCCGTCGCGGGGGGCGAGGAGCGGGGTGGGCTCGGGAGCCGCGGCCGTCGCCACGGCCTCCGGTGCCTCGGGAGTGGGCTCGGTGCTCAGTTGCCGTCCACCTTCTTGCCGGTCCTCGTCGGTCGGTCCTCCGGCGCCCGGCCGGGGCCAACCGCGGGCCGACCGCGCCGATCCTGGGGAGGAGCACCGGCTCAGGCGGGCTCGGGGCCCGCTGTGCCGCACCGATGTTAGAGAGTCTTGCTACCGACCCGGTCGGAGGGACCCAGCAGCCGCACGCCCGGCGGGGGGAGACCCGCCGCGTTGCCCAGCACCTCCAGCCACGCCAGCAGGTGCCGGTCGAGGTCGGTGCCCTCGGCCGTCCAGGAGGCGCGGATCTCGACGTCGACGGAGTGCTCGGGCCCGGCCAGCTCGCCGAACCGGGTGGAGGCGGTGCGGGTGACCGTGCCGCCGACGGTGTGGTGCGCCGCCCCGGCCTCGCGCAGCGCGTCGGTGAGCCAGCTCCAGGCGACCTCGGAGAACATCGCGTCGTCGACCAGTTCCTCGTCGGTCTCCGCCGAGAGGTAGCCGACGCAGCGGATGGTGCCGTGCCAGGCCTCGTGGCCCTCCGGGTCGTGCAGGACGATGAATCGCGCGCTGGCGATCTCGACGTCGTCCTCGTCCTGGCCGTCCGGGTCCGGCACCCGCGCGCCGATGGCGTGCGCGAAGGGGGCCAGCCGCTGCGGCGCCGGGATGGAGCCCAGCTCGATCTCCGGGCGGGCACGCACCCCGGCCAGCGACTCGAGGGCGGCGCGGAAGGGGGCAGGGACGGCGACGGCGTCCCTGCTCTCGGTCCCGGCGTCGGCCAGGTCGCGCGGCTCCACGTCCGCAGAGTAGGCCGGTAACCAGCACGGGCGTGCCGACGCGCCGCAGGTCCGCGGGACGGGGCGGACCGGCGCGCGCCGGGCGTCTGGGAGGATCGACGCTCGTGAGTCCCGCTCCCGTGTCGGCGTCCCCGGCCGATTCCGACCTCGTCCGCGCCGCACGTGGCCTCCCGGTGAGCCGCACCCCGGTCTGGTTCATGCGCCAGGCCGGGCGATCGCTGCCGGAGTACCGGGCCCTGCGCGCCGGCACGGCGATGCTGGCGGCCTGCCAGGACCCGGACCTGGTCACCGAGATCACCCTGCAGCCGGTCCGCCGGCACCAGGTCGACGCCGCGATCCTGTTCTCCGACATCGTGCTGCCGCTGGTGGTGGCCGGGGTGGACATCGAGATCAAGCCGGGCATCGGCCCGGTGGTCGCGAACCCGGTGCGCACGGTCGCCGACGTCGACGCCCTGCCCGACCTGGCGCCCGAGCAGCTCGGCTTCCTGGAGACGGCGGTGCGCTCGCTGGTGGCCGAGCTGGGGCCGACGCCGCTCATCGGGTTCGCCGGTGCGCCGTTCACCCTGGCGACCTACCTGATCGAGGGCGGCCCCTCCAAGGAGCACGCCCGCACCAAGGCCTTCATGTACGCCGAGCCGGAGGCGTGGTCGCGGCTGCTGCAGCGGCTGTCCCTGTCGGCGGCGACCTTCCTGCGGGCCCAGGTCGACGCCGGCGCCTCGGCGGTGCAGCTGTTCGACTCCTGGGCCGGTGTGCTCTCGGCCGCCGACTACGCCGAGCGGGTGCTGCCGCACTCGCGGGCGGTCTTCGACGGGCTGGGGGAGCGCGACGTCCCCCGGATCCACTTCGGGGTGGGCACCGGCGAGCTGCTGCCGCTCATCGGGGACGCCGGCGCCGACGTCGTCGGCGTCGACTGGCGGTTGCCCCTGGACGAGGCCGCCCGGCGGGTGGGCCCCGGGCGCTCGCTGCAGGGCAACCTCGACCCCGCGGTGCTGCTGGCCGACCGCGACACCGTCGAGCGGGAGGTGCGCCGGGTCGTCCGCCAGGCCGAGGCCGCGCGCGGGCACATCTTCAACCTGGGCCACGGCGTGCTGCCCGACACCGACCCCGACGTGCTCACCCGGGTGGCCGCGCTGGTGCACGAGCTGACGGCAGCTCCGTCCCACCCCACCACCCCGGGCGAATGACCTCGCCCCGCCGGCTGGTCGTCGTCGGCGCCGGCATCACCGGCCTGGCCGCCGCCTTCGAGTGGCGCCGGCGCCGGCCCGACGACGAGATCGTCGTCCTGGAGGCCGGTGACCGGATCGGCGGCAAGCTCGACCGGGTCCAGCTGGCCGGCACCTGGTACGACACCGGACCCGAGGCGCTGCTCGCCCGGGTGCCCGAGGCCGTGGGCCTGGTGGAGGCGCTCGGGTGGGGCGACCGCCTCGTGGCGCCGGCGACCACGCAGGCCTCCGTGGTGCTGCCCGACGGCCGGTTCCCGCTACCGGCTGGCACCGTCCTCGGCGTCCCCACCTTGGCCGACGGCCTGGACGGCGTCCTGACCCCGGCCGGCGTGGCCCGGGTGCGCGCCGAGGCCGAGCTGCCGCCGCTGTCCCTGCCCGACGGCGACGTCGCCGTCGGTGGGCTGCTGCGCGAGCGGCTCGGCGACGAGGTCGTCGACCGGCTGGTCGAACCGCTGCTCGGGGGCGTCTACGCGGGTCGGGCCGACGAGCTCTCCCTCGCCGCCACCATGCCGGCCCTCGCCGCCCACCTCCGCGGTGCCCGCTCGGTGCTCGAGGCGGCCACGGCAGCCCGCGACGCCGGTGCCCGCAGCCGGTTCGACGCCGACGGGCCGGTGTTCGTGACCGTCGACGTCGGGATCGGTGCGCTGCCGGCGGCCCTGGTCGAGGCGGCCCGCGCCGAGGTGCGGCTGCGCACCCCCGCGCACGGGCTGCGCCGGACCGCTGCGGGCTTCGAGGTCTCGGTCGGCCCGGTGGCCGCTCCCGAGGTGCTGACCGCCGACGCGGTGATCGTCACCGCCCCGGCGCCCAAGGCGGCGCGGCTGCTCGGCGACGTCGTCCCCGGTGCCGTCGAACCGCTCTCGGGCATCCCGTACGCGTCCATGGCCGTCGTCGCGATGGCCTTCCCGGCGCAGGACGTCCCCGCGGGGTCCGGCCTGCTGGTGCCACCGGTGACCGGGCGGCTGGTCAAGGGCGTCACCGTCTCCTCGGCGAAGTGGCCGCACCTGGCCGGCGGGGAGGCGCTGCTGGCCCGGTCGTCGGTGGGGCGCTTCCGCGACGAGTCGCAGCTGCAGCGGCCCGACCACGGGCTGGCCGCCGACGTGGTCGCCGACGTCGCCGAGCTGCTGGGCCTCGCGCGCCCGGAGCCGCTGGACACCCGGGTGGTGCGCTGGGGCGGCGGCCTGCCGCAGTACCTGGTCGGCCATCCCGACCGCGTGGCGGCGATCCGCTCGGCGGTCGGCGGGGTCCCCGGACTGGCCGTGGCCGGCGCCGCCTACGAGGGGGTCGGCGTCCCCGCCTGCATCCGGGACGCCTACCGGGCGGTCGACGCGCTCGCCTGACCGCAGCCCGGGCCGGCCCGGGGGCCGGGAGCCTCGCGCCGGCTGCGTCCCGCCGAGACGGGCGACACGGTCGGACCGGGGCATGGGCGGCCGGTCGCCGCCGTTGGAGAGGGTGTGACATCGGTGCACCACTCGACACGGAAGATCCCCGTCCGGACGGCCCCGCCGGCCCGCTGCCTCCGCCACCACGTGTGGATGGCCGTGTGCGGTGACTGCCGGGCGGCGCACGGCGACCGCCTGCGCGGTCGCGCGACGACGGCGGACTGAGGCTCCGCGGGGTCCCGCCGGCGCCCACCCGGGCAGGCCGCTCAAGGCCCGACGTCGTTCCCGCCCCGGCGCCGCGCCCCACGGGAGAGCGGTCCCGCGGCCGGGGGACAATGGCGGCATGAGCGAGCAGCAGGTGGACGAACGCAGCATCGGCAAGCGCGCGAACGAGTTGAACGCCAGCATCCGCTACACGATGTGGTCGGTGTTCAAGCTGGCTCGGCCGTTCGGTGACGAGCAGCGCGCCGCCGCGGCCGACGAGGCCGCCGCGCTGGTCGAGGAGCTCGCCGGCAAGGACGTCGTCGTCCGGGGCACCTACGACGTCAGCGGGCTGCGGGCCGACGCCGACCTCATGGTCTGGTGGCACTCCTCGTCCGCCGAGGCGCTGCAGGACGCCTACACCCGGTTCCGCCGGACCTCGCTGGGCCGGCGCCTGGAGCCGGTGTGGTCGCAGATGGCGCTGCACCGGCCGGCGGAGTTCAACCGCAGCCACATCCCGGCGTTCCTCGCCGACGAGGAGCCGCGCCGGTTCGTCTGCGTCTACCCGTTCGTGCGGTCCTACGAGTGGTACCTGCTGCCCGACGAGGAGCGGCGGGACATGCTCAAGGAGCACGGCATGCAGGCCCGGCCGTATCCCGACGTGCGGGCCAACACCGTCGCCTCGTTCGGCCTGGGCGACTACGAGTGGATGCTCGCCTTCGAGGCCGACGAGCTGCACCGCATCGTCGACCTGATGCGCGACCTGCGCGCCAGCCGCGCCCGCCGGCACGTGCGCGAGGAGATCCCGTTCTACACCGGCACCCGCAAGCCGGTCGCCGAGCTGGTCAACGACCTGCCGTAAAGACGCCTCTGGGGGTGTTCCTCGCGCTCACGGGGTCCTGCAGGACCCGGAGAGCACGAGAAGCACCCCCAGAGCGGCGTCTCGTCCCGGCCTACTGCTCGGCGGGCTGCAGCCGGATCGAGACGCTGTTGATGCAGTAGCGGTCGCCGGTGGGCGTCTGCGGGGCGTCGTCGAAGAGGTGGCCCAGGTGGCTGTGGCAGGTCCGGCACAGCACCTCGGTGCGGACCATGCCGAAGCTGCGGTCCTCGCGGAGGATCACGTTGTCCTCCGCGGAGGCCTCGTAGAACGACGGCCAGCCGCAGTGCGAGTCGAACTTGGTCTCCGAGCGGAAGAGCTCCGCGCCGCAGGCCCGACACTCGTAGACGCCGACGGTCTTGGTGTCGACGTACTCGCCGGTCCACGCGCGCTCGGTGCCGGCCTGGCGGAGCACCGCGTACTCCTCCGGGGACAGCTGCGCCCGCCACTCCTCGTCGGTCTTGCTGACCTGGGGCTTCTCGGGGGAGGTCGTCATGCCTGTACGAACTGATCGGGGCGGACGCCGATTCCCGCCCCACCCTCGCGCCGGGAGGCGAGGCGGCGCCGTCCGCGCGGGACCGGGGAGACTGGGGGAGTGACCTCCGCCCCCCGGCCGCCCGACGGCCTCCTGCCCGACACCTGGTTCGTCCGCGACCTGCCCGTGCTGCGGGCGATCGCCCGGCTGGTCGACGAGCCCAGGCACGGGGGCGCCCCCTACCTGCTCGGCTCCGTGGTGCCCGGGAGCGGGCTGCCCAAGGCGGAGGTGATCGCCGCCGCGAAGGCGCTGGCGTCGGCGGGGTACATCGAGCCGCTGACCAACCACGCGGGCGACATCGTGCGCATCACGGCGATCTCGTCGGAGGCCCGGCGGCTGGCCGGGCTCTGGCCGACCCCGCAGGGAGAGTGGGAGCGGCTGCTCGAGCAGCTGACGGCCCGGGCCGAGAAGGCGCCCACCGACGTCGAGCGGCAGCGCTGGCGGGCCTTCGCCGACGCGGCTGCCGCGGTCGGCGAGCACGACGGCGCCCTGCTCATGTCGGCGCTGATCGGCGGGTACGTGCCGCGCACCCGCTGACCGCGTGCCGGAACCCGCCACGGAACGCCGCACGAACGACAGCGCCCCCGCCCGGGAGAACCGGACGGGGGCGCTGTGCTGATCAGGTGATCAGAGCGGGGTCACGTTCGCAGCCTGCGGGCCCTTCTGGCCCTGCTCGATGTCGAACGCGATCCGCTGGCCTTCATCGAGCGAGCGGTACCCGCTGGACTGGATGGCCGAGTAGTGGACGAAGACGTCCGGTCCGCCGCCGTCGGGGGTGGCAAAGCCGAACCCCTTCTCCGCGTTGAACCACTTGACAGTTCCTTCGGGCATTGCTCGCTCCTAGCTGAGGTGCTGCATCGGGGTCCTGCCATAGCGCAGGGCCTTCCCGACGGCACAACCCTAGCCAAAGATCGCCGGAAGGGAACACAGGCGCCGCACAACTGTGACCTGGGACTCCCCGATCGGCGGTCCGGCGACGCCCGGAGCGCTCACAGCAGCCGGCCGGGCTCCTCGGGGAACGCCGGCGCGACGCGCCGTCCCCGCCGGCCCCAGCCGGGACCGTAGGCGCCCACCGAATAGGGGCTGCGCCCGGGCGCGGCGGCCGGCAGGGCGAGCGGCGCCGCCCGCCACGACCGGACGCCGATCGGCCGCTCGACGAGGAGCTCCGGCGGGGCGTACGGCGCCGGGGCGCGCGCCGGCGGGCCCCAGCGCCGCAGGCCCAGCCGGCCGGCGAGCAGGGCGGCCAGGCAGATCGAGACGGTGAGGAAGGCATCGGTGACCGCCGTCGCCACGTCCAGGGCGGTGAGCTGCGGCCAGCCGATCGTCTCGAGGGAGTGGCCGACCATCTCGATGATGACGTACAGCACGCCGTACGCCAGCAACCAGATCCTCACCCGTTCTCCTCCACCGCCGTCGAGAGCTGCATCGACCACCGCTACCCGCGGCTGGAGGACCGGCCGGTGCCCGGGCAGGGGCGCTCACCCGTCGGGGGGAGCGGGTGCGACCGCCCGGGCAGGCAGGCGGCGTGGACGGTCACCAGCGGCCGGTCCCGGGCGGTCTTGCGGTTTTCCTGCGCTTCTCCGCGCGGCACCCTGCGGTCCGCCCCCGACGGTGGGAGCGAGCCGGACGGATCCGGCGCACCACCGATCCAGGAGGACACCATGCCGCACCTCGTCGCCTCGTCCGCGTCCACCCGCACGCTCGCCGGGGGCTCGTCGGCCGTCGTCCTGCGCGACATCGAGGACCTGCACGACGCCGACCTGGACCAGCTGCTCGCCGACCGGCTCGCGGAGTCCGCCGACGGCCTGCGCGCCGCGGTGGCGGCTGCGCAGCTGGCGCGTCAGGTGGCGCAGCCGGCCGCGCTGCGGGCGCACGCGCTGGGCGCGTCCGCCCTCCGGCTGGTCGGCTGAGCCCGGCTCACTCCCCGCCGGCGGGCTTGCGGGCGCGGCTGGGCTGCACCCGCATCGGCTCGCCCGGCATCTTCGGGTAGTCGGGCGGATAGGGCAGGTCACCGAGGCCGTCGTCGGCGGCCTGGCGCTCGGCGAGCTCGAGCAGCGGCTCGATGCCGAAGGCGTGCTCGGCGAGGCCGGCGTGCTTGTCGCCGACCTCGGCGAACCGCGCCGGCATGGTCAGGACGTCGAAGTCGGTCGGGTGGACGTCGGGCAGCTCGTCCCAGTCCACCGGCGCGGAGACCGGGGCGTGCGGCTTCGGCCGGATCGAGTACGCCGAGGCGATCGTGCGGTCCCGGGCCATCTGGTTGTAGTCGATGAAGATCTTCTCGCCGCGCTCCTCCTTCCACCACGACATGGTCACGCGCTCGGGCAGCCGGCGTTCCAGCTCGCGGCCGAACGCGATCACCGCCCGGCGAACCTCGGGGAAGGTCCACCGCGGCTGGATCGGCACGTAGATGTGCACCCCGCGGCCGCCGGAGGTCTTCGGCCAGCCCTCCATGCCGAACTCGTGCAGCAGCTCGCGCACGTGCGGGGCCACCCACACGGCGTCGGAGAAGTCGGTGCCCGGCTGCGGGTCGAGGTCGATGCGGATCTGGTCGGGCTGCTCGACGTCGCCCTTGGAGACCGGCCACGGGTGGAAGGTGAGCGTGCCGAGGTTGGCCGCCCAGGCGACCACGGCCACCGAGTCGGGCGCGATCTCGTCCGCCGTCCGCCCGCTGGGGAAGGTGATGTGCGCGGTGGGGATCCACTCGGGCGCGTTCTTCGGCACCCGCTTCTGGTAGAACGCGTCGCCGGTGTTGTCCGTCCGGGTGGAGATGCGGGCGCCCTCGAACACCCCGCCCGGCCACCGCTCCAGCGTCGTCGGCCGGTCCTTCAGGGCGAACAGGATCCCCTCGCCGACGGCCACGAAGTACTCGACGACGTCGATCTTGCGGATGCCCCGGCCGGGGAAGTACGGCTTCTCCGGGCTGGAGACCCGCACCTCGTGCCCGTCGACGTCGAGGACGACGGCGTCCTTGCTGCTGGCCATTCAGCTGCTCCGCTCGCTCCGGGGCCGCCGAGTGTCACGCAGGACAGGTCAGCCCGTCCACCGGTACCGCCAGGTCGACGAGGTAGGCGTTGACCGCCGCGGTGACGCACTCGGTCTTCGGGTAGGCGGTGTGCCCCTGGCCCTGCCAGGTGAGCAGCACGCCGTTGTCGAGGTCCTCGGCGAGGTCGACGGCGCCGGGCAGCGGGGTCACCGGGTCCCCGAGGTTGCCGATGACCAGGATCGGGGCGCTGCCCTCGGCGTCGCGCTCGGGGATCGGCGTGCGCTCGGCCTCCCACGTCGAGCACGTGTACAGACCGGCGGCCGAGCCCGCACCGAACAGCGGGTACGCGGTGCTCCACTCGGCGACCAGCTCCCGCACCCGGGTCTCGGGCACCGTCTCCTCGGTGTCGGCGCAGTTGATCGCCAGGTTCGCGTCGAACAGGTTCGAGTAGGTGCCGTCCTCGAGCCGGCCGCTGTAGTCGTCGGCCAGGGAGAACAGCGCCCGGGCGTCCCCGTTCCGGGCGGCCGCGAGGCCCTGTGCCAGCTGCGGCCAGGACGCGGTGTCGTACAGCCCGGCCTGCACCGCCGTCAGCACGACGCCCGGGGTGGCCTGCCGGGTCTCCCCGGGCTCGCTGCTCGGGATGGGGGCGGTCTGCGCCTGCGCGAGGAGCTCCTCGAGGAAGAGCCGGGGGTCGTCACCCAGCGGGCAGCCGGCGATCAGGCCGCGGCAGTTCTCGGCGAAGGCGTCGAAGCCGGCCTCGAACCCGGCGGCGCTGGCCTCGGCGTCGGCGACCGCGTCGGTGTCCGGGTCGACCGCCGCGTCGAGGACCATGGCGCGCACCCGGTCGGGGAAGAGCTCGGCGTAGGTGGAGCCCAGCGTGGTGCCGTAGGAGTAGCCGAGGTAGTTCAGCTGCTCCTCGCCCAGGGACTGCCGGAGCTGGTCCATGTCCCGCGCGGTGTCCACGGTGTTGAAGGTGCCCAGCGCGTCGCCGTACTCCTCGGCGCAGCCGGCGGCCACCTCGTCGGAGAGAGCGAAGACGTCGTCGAGTTGCTCCGCGGTGGTGGGCCGGGGCTCCGCCGCGATCGCGCGGTCCTTGAGCTCCTTCGGGATGCACTCGACCGGGGTGGAGAGCCCCACGCCGCGGGGGTCGAAGCCGACGACGTCGAAGCGGCGCAGCACGTCCTCGGGCAGGGTGAGCGCCAGGCCGATCGCGGCGTCCGCGCCGGAGCCGCCCGGCCCGCCGGGGTTGACCATCAGCGAGCCGATGCGGTCGGTCTGCCCGGCCAGCACGGCCCGGACCAGGAACAGCGGCAGGGTGGCGCCGCCGGGCTCGTCGTAGCTGATCGGCACGTCGGTGCGGCCGCACTCGAAGGCGATGTCCCGCTCGCTGCCGGGCTGGCCCTCGATCAGCGGCTGGATCTGCGCGTCGCAGTCGCTCCACTCGATGGGCGCGACCTCGGGCTCGGCCGGCGTCGTCGTGGCGGCGGCCGGCTCCTCCGCGGTCTCGGCGAAGGAGGTGCAGCCGGTCAGTGCCAGCGGCAGGGCCAGCAGCAGGCCGGACGCGACGGCCGGGAGGCCACGGTGCAGACGCATGATCACGAGCGTAGGAGCCTCGCGCCACCGGTGCACCGGTGCGCTCCCGATCGGGCGACCCGGCGGCGCGTCGTCACCGGTCCGGTCGACCGTCGAGCACCTCGGCCAGGTCGTAGCGGACCGGCACGTCGAGCTGGTCGTACGTGCAGCTGCGGGGGTCCCGGTCGGGTCGCCAGCGGAGGAACTGGCCGGTGTGACGAAGTCGACGGCCCTCCAGCTGGTCGTACTTGATCTCCACGACGAGTTCCGGGCGCAGCGGCACCCACGAGAGGTCCTTCTTCGCGTTCCACCGGCTGACGGCGCCGGGCATGCGGTGCTCGCCGTCCTCCTGCACCTGGGCGTTGGCCCAGTCCTGCCACGGATGGCCGTCCAGCGCCTCCGCGCGGTAGGGCGCCAGCTCCTCGACCAGCTCGGCGCGGCGCTTCATCGGGAAGGAGGCGGCGACGCCGATGTGCTGCAGGTCGCCGGCGTCGTCGTAGAGGCCGAGGAGGAGGGAGCCGACGATCGGCCCGCTCTTGTGCCAGCGGAACCCGGCGACCACGCAGTCCGCCGTCCGGACGTGCTTGATCTTGGCCATCAGCCGCTGGTCCGGCCCGTAGGGCAGCTCGCCGTTCTTGGCGACGACGCCGTCCAGGCCGGCGCCCTCGAAGGTCTCGAACCAGCGCTGGGCGGTGCCGGCGTCGCGGCTGATCGCGGTGACGTGCACCGGCGGGCGGACGCCGGACAGGACGGCGCGCAGCCGCTCCTGGCGCTCGGCGAAGGGCAGGTCGACCAGCGACTCGTCGCCGAGGGCGAGCAGGTCGAAGGCGACGAACGAGGCCGGGGTCTGCTCGGCGAGCAGGGTCACCCGCGACGCGGCCGGGTGGATGCGCTGGAGGAGCGACTCGAACTGCAGCCGCTCGTCGCGGGCGATGACGATCTCGCCGTCGACCACGCAGCGGTCGGGGAGCTGCTCCTTCACCGCGGCCACGACGTCGGGGAAGTAGCGGGTCAACGGTCGCTCGTTGCGGCTGCCGAGCTCCACCTCGTCGCCGTCGCGGAAGACGATGCAGCGGAACCCGTCCCACTTCGGCTCGTAGAACCACTCCTCGCCGGTGGGGATGGTGGTCACCGCCTTGGCCAGCATCGGCTTCACCGGCGGCGGCACGGGGAGGTCCATGCCGGGCAGTCAAGCAGTTCCCGGCGTGGCAGGGTGCCGGTATGGCGACGATCCACCGGACGACGATGGTGCCGACCAAGCTCGAGCTGATCACCGCGTGGCTGCCCCGGCAGCTGTGGTTCCGCGCCACGGGCGCGCCCCCGGCGCTGCGCCCGGCCGGCGGGTTCCGGCTCGACGACCCCGCCGGCGAGGTCGGGCTGGAGTTCATCCTCGTCACCGACGGCGCGCAGGGCGGGGAGACGACGTACTTCGTCCCGCTCAGCTACCGCGGCGCCCCGCTGGCCGGCGCCGAGCAGGGGCTGGTCGGCACCTCGGAGCACGGCGTGCTCGGGCTCCGGTGGGTCTACGACGCCGCCGCGGACCCCGTCGCGATCGCCCAGCTGCTGGCGTTCATGCGCGGGGAGGCCGAGGCGCAGCACCAGCACGACAGCGACACCCCGGACCCGTCCGTGGCCCGGCACTGGACGGCGGACGACGGCGCGCAGCCGGCGGTCGAGCTCGTCCGGCTGCCGCAGCCGGGGGACGGTGCGGCCGCACCGGGGACCGGGTCGGTCGAGGCCGGGTGGACCCGGGCGGACGGGACCACCGCCCGGGGCACCGTCGTCGTCGCGCGCCGGCCGGACCGGCCGCGGGACGGGGATCAGCCGACGTCGTAGCGGGTGAAGAGCGTGCCGTCCTCCTCGAGCACCTGGCGCAGCGTCAGCCGCACCGGCCCGGGGAGGGCGGCGTCGAGCAGCCGGGTCTCCCCGCCGACGAGGGCGGGGGAGAGGGACAGGTCGAGCTCGTCGACGACGCCCGCGGCCAGCGCCGAGCGGAGCAGCTGCGGCCCGCCCTCGCAGGTCACCTGCTCCAGCCCGCGCCCGGCCAGCGCGTCGAGGGCCGCGGGCAGGTCGACGTCGTCGTCCCCGGAGACCAGCACGTCGACCCCGGCGGCGGTCAGGGCCGCGCGGCGGGCGGGGTCGGCCGCCGCGCAGGTGACCAGGATGGTCGGGGAGACCGCGTCGGCGACCAGCCCGCTCCAGGGGTCCAGCGACGCCCGCCGCGAGACGACGGCGATCGGCGCGGTCGGGGGCCGCCCGGTGCTCGCGCGCAGCCGGCCGACCGCGGAGTCGGGCAGCACCGGCCGGTACCCCTCGGCCGCCGCGGTGCCGTGCCCGACGAGGACGACGTCGGCCAGCGCGCGCAGCACCCGGAACACCCGCCGGTCCCCCGGGGAGCCGAGCCCCGCGCTCACCCCGCCGACGGTGATGGCGCCGTCGGGCGAGGCGATGAAGTCCATCCGCAACCGGCGCCCCGGCGGGCAGCGGTAGGCCTCCAGCAGACCGGCGTCGTCCAGGTCGGCGGGCTCGGGCAGGAGACGGCGCATCAGCGGGTGCTGAGGACGGCCGCGCTCTCGGCCGGCAGGGTGACCGTCTCCCCGTCCACCGCCGGCAGCTCGGCGGTGCTGAAGAGGATGTCGGCGACCGGCCGGTCGAGGTCGATCTCCCGCGGCTCCCCGGCCAGGTTGACCACCACCCGCAGCGAGCCGCGGTGCACCACCAGCCAGCGGTCGGCGTCGTCCCAGGTGACCTGCACGGCGGTGAGATCCGGGTCGATGAGGTCGGGGTGGGCCTTCCGCAGCGCGAGCAGCGACCGGTGGACGGCCAGCAGGCGCTCGTGCGGCTCCTGCGACAGCTCCGACCAGTCCAGCTTGGAGCGGGTGAACGTCTCCGGGTCCTGCGGGTCGGGGACGACGGCGGGGTCCCAGCCGTGCTCGGCGAACTCGCCGATCCGACCCTCGGCGGTGGCCTTGCCCAGCTCGGGCTCGGGGTGGCTGGTGAAGAACTGCCAGGGCGTGGTCGCGCCCCACTCCTCGCCCATGAAGAGCATCGGCGTGAACGGGCTGGTGAGCACCAGGGTGGCGCCCACGGCGAGCCGGCCGGGGGAGAGGGAGGCCGAGATGCGGTCGCCGACGGCGCGGTTGCCGATCTGGTCGTGGTCCTGCAGGTAGGCGAGGAACTTCCAGCCGGGCAGCCGCGCGGTGTCCACCGGCCGGCCGTGCGAGCGGCGCCGGAAGCTCGACCAGGTGCCGTCGTGGAAGAAGGCGCCGGTCAGGGTCTTCGCCAGCCCCGGCAGCCCGGCGTCGGCGAAGTCGGCGTAGTAGCCCTGGCCCTCCCCGGTCAGCGTGGTGTGCAGGGCGTGGTGGAAGTCGTCGCTCCACTGGGCGGCCAGCCCGGTGCCCCCGGCCGCGCGCGGGGTGACCAGGCGCGGGTCGTTGAGGTCGCTCTCGGCGATGAGCGTCAGCGGCCGGCCGACCGCGACCGACAGGCTGTCCACCTCGACGGCCATCTGCTCGAGGATCGGCACGGCGCGCTCGTCGACGAGGGCGTGCACGGCGTCCAGCCGCAGACCGTCGACGTGCATGTCGCGCAGCCACATCAGCGCGTTGTCGAGGATGTAGCGGCGCACCTCGTCGGAGTCGGGCCCCGAGAGGTTGATCGACTCGCCCCAGGTGTTGGACCCGCCCTCGGCGAAGATCGGGAAGAACAGCGGCAGGTAGTTCCCCGACGGGCCGAGGTGGTTGTAGACGACGTCCTGGATCACGCCCAGCCCCTGCTGGTGGCAGGCGTCGACGAAGCGCTGGTAGGCCTCCGGCCCGCCGTACTCCTCCTGCACCGCGTACCAGAGCACGCCGTCGTAGCCCCAGTTGTGCGTGCCGTTGAACGCGTTGACCGGCAGCAGTTCGACGAAGTCGACGCCGAGGCGCACGAGGTGGCCCAGCCGGCCGATCGCCGCGTCGAGGGTGCCCTCGGGCGTGAAGGTGCCCACGTGCATCTCGTAGACGGAGCCGCCGGCCAGCGGCCGCCCGGTCCAGGCGCCGTCGCCCCACGCGTACGCCGACGGGTCGAACCGCCGGGACAGCCCGTGGACGCCCTCGGGCTGTCGGCGCGAGCGCGGATCCGGCCGGGGCGTGTCGTCGTCGTCCAGCAGGAACCCGTAGTCGGCGTCGGGCCGGGCCTCGATCTCGGCGCGCCACCAGCCGCCGTCGTCCGCGCGCATGTCGTGGACGGTGCCGTCGACCTGCACACGCACGCGCTCGGGCAGCGGGGCCCAGACGGCGAACTCGACGGGAGCGGGCATGCGGGGGCCTCCGATGAAGGGAGCGGTGAAGGGGCGGACGGGTCTTGCCCGCGACGCTACGGCCCAACCCTCCGATGGCGGATCGCACCGCCCGCCCGGAGGTCCTCGACGCGGTTCGGTGCCCAGCCGGCCTGACGTCCGCGCGAGGTACCTCCCTCGACGGTGGGATGGCGGGGCGTGATCTTCTCTCTAGGCTCGCCGCGGCAGTGGGACACGACCTGCACCACGGCCAGGAGATCGCCGGACCTGCCGGCGTGCCGCACAGAAGGACCGATGATGCCCCGGAGCCAGCTGAACGCGGTCCTCCGCTCGTACCTCCAGCCCGCGCACCGCCGGATCGCCGGACTGCTGCCGCCGGCTGCCCGGCGGCGGTACCTGTACCTGGCCGGGCAGCGGCGCCTGCCCCGGCTGCGGGACCCGCGGACGTTCACCGAGAAGGTCAACTGGCGCATCCTGCGGGACCGCCGGCCCGAACTGGCGTGGACGTGCGACAAGCTGGCGATGAAGGACTACGCGCACCGCCTGCGGGAGGAAGCCGGCCTGGCCGTGCCCGAGACGCTGTGGTCGGGCGACGACCTGGCTGCGGTGGCCGGTCGGGCGTTCGACCGGCCCTGGGTGCTCAAGCCCAACCACCGCAGTGGCCTCGTGCGGTTCGGCGCGGCCGGGGCCGCGGTGGAGGCGTCGACGGTGGAGGCGACGCGGGAGTGGCTGCGGGACGACCAGAGCGTGCTGCTGGGGGAGTGGGCCTACAGCGAGGCTCGTCACCTGTTCCTCGTCGAGGAGGACATCGCCGGGGGCGGCGGCCCGCCGGACGACTACAAGTTCCTGGTCTTCCACGGGAAGGTCGCGGCCATCCAGGTCGACCGGGGCAGGTTCACCAGGGACCACACGCGCAGCTACTACACCCCTGACTGGGAGGCCGTCCCCGTCCAGCTCGTCCTGCCGAGCGGGCCGCCGACCGTGGCGCCGGCGAACCTGACCGCCATGCTGCACGCGGCGGAGGTGCTCGCCCGCCCCTTCGACTTCATGCGGGTCGACCTGTACAGCACGGGTGACGTCGTGTGGTTCGGCGAGCTCACGCCGTACCCGAGCGGGGGCGTCATGCGGTACGAGCCGCGCGAGTTCGATGCGTGGCTCGGTTCGCAGTGGACCCTGCCGACGTCGTCGCGCCGCGCGTCGCCCGCGAGCGATGACGGCGCGCTCAGCGTGGCCCGGTCAGCACCGGGACCACGCTGAGCGCGCACCCGCCGTCCTGAGGACGACGATCTCTGCTCAGTCGCGGACGAGCAGGGCGACCGGCAGCCGGGTGAGCAGGGCGTCGAGCGCGACCCCGGCGACGTCGGAGACCACGCGCCCACGGGTGAACAGGTCCCGCCAGGCGCCGTTGGGCAGCTGCAGCGCGGTGTCACCCCAGCCCTCGGCGGCCAGGCGGGCCGGTAGCCGGGTCGCCACCACGACGACGCCGCCGCGGTCGTAGGCGATCACCTGCTCCGCGGCCGACCCGGTCACCGTGACGGGTTCGTACGCGGTGAACCACTCGGGGTGGTCCCGGCGGGTCCGCAGCGTGCGGGAGGTGACGAGCAGCTTGGCCGCCCCGGTCTCGTCGACGGCCGGCACCTCGCCGTCGTCGAGCGCGGCCAGCAGCTTCCGGCGCAGCGCGTAGTCGACCGGCCGGCGGTTGTCCGGGTCGACCAGGGAGAAGTCCCACAGCTCGGTGCCCTGGTAGACGTCCGGGACGCCGGGCATCGTCAGCTGCAGCAGCTTCTGGCTGAGCGAGTTCGACCAGCCCAGCGGCGCGATCCGGGTGACGAAGGCGTCGATCTCGGCGGTCGTTGCCGGGTCGTCGAACGCCGCGTCGACCAGTGCGTGCAACTGCTCCTCGAACTCCTGCACCGGGTTGGTCCAGGTGGTGGAGGTGCCGGCCTCCCGGGCGGCCTTCTCCACGTAGGCGTGCGCCCGCTCCCGCGACAGCGGCCACGCCCCCACGAGGTTCTGCCACACCAGGTGGGCCAGCGACCGGTCGGCCAGCGGGTGCCGGGCCAGCCAGCCGCGCACCAGCTGCGCCCACTCGGCCGGGATCTCGGCGAGCACCGCGAGGCGGGCGCGGACGTCCTCGCTGCGCTTGGTGTCGTGGGTGGAGAGCGTGGTCATGGCCTGCGGGTAGCGCGCCAGCCGGCGGGCCTGCGCCTCGTGGAACTCGCCCACCGTGCTGCCGAAGCGCGCCGGGTCCCCGCCCACCTCGTTGAGCGCGACGAACCGCGCCCAGCGGTAGTAGGCGCTGTCCTCGACGCCCTTGGCCATGACGGGGCCGCTGGTCTGCTCGAAGCGGGTGGCCGCCTCGGTGCCGGGCTGCGACAGCACCGGGTGCAGCGCGTCCAGGGCCGCGGCGAGGTCGGGCCGGCGCTCCCGCACCGCCGCCACCGTCGCGTCCAGGTGCTCCCGGCCGTCGGGCAGGTAGCTGCGGTAGACGGGGAACGACGCCAGCAGCTCCGCCAGCGCCTCGGTCTGCTCGGCGACCGGCACCGCGCCACCTCCCGCTCCACCGAGCTCGCCGATGACCCGGACCAGCCGGGCGACCTCCGAGCCGAGCATCCCGTCGGTGACCTCGCGCTTGCAGTCGTGAACCAGCTGCGCGTAGTCCACGGCGTGGCCGGCGAGCTCGGTGTCCAGCGCGGTGAGCGCGGGCTCGCCGGCCGGGTCGACGAGCACCTCGTCGACCTCCGCGAGCGCGTCGTAGCCGGTCGTCCCCGCCGTCGCCCAGCTGTCGGGGAGGTCCTCGCCGGGCTCGAGGATCTTCTCGACCACGGTCCAGCGGTTCTCCGACGCCTCGGCCAGCCGGTCCAGGTAGCCCTTCGGATCGGCCAGCCCGTCCGGGTGGTCGATCCGCAGCCCGTCGACGGCGCCGTCGCGCACGAACCGCAGGACCAGCTCGTGCGTCGCGTCGAAGACCGTCGGGTCCTCCACCCGCAGCCCGGCCAGGGTGTTGATGGCGAAGAACCGGCGGTAGTTCAGGTCGGAGTCGGCGCGCCGCCAGTCGACGAGCTCGTAGTGCTGCCGGGCGTGCACCTCCTGCGGGGTGGGTGGGCCGTCGGAGGAATCGCCGGTGCCGGGCGCGATCGGGAAGCGGTTGTCGTAGTAGCGCAGCTCGCCGTCGACGAGCTCGAGCTTCGCGACGTCGTCGGCCGACCCCAGCACGGGGATGCGCACCTTTCCGCCGCCGAACTCCCAGTCGATGTCGAACGCCGCCGCGTGCGCGGAGTCCTGCCCGTGCTGCAGGACGTCCCACCACCACCGCGCCGCCGACGGGTCGTCGACGCCCATGTGGTTGGGCACCAGGTCCAGCACGAGGCCCAGCCCGTGCTCGTGCAGCGCGGCGACGAACCGGTCGAACCCGGCCTGCCCACCGCGCGCTTCGTCGACGTGCGCGTGGTCGACCGTGTCGTAACCGTGCGTGCTGCCCTCCGCCGAGCGGAGCAGCGGAGAGGAGTAGGCGTGGGTGACGCCGAGGTCCGCGAGGTACCCGGCGACGTCGGCGGCGTCCTGCAGCGGGAAGCCGGCGTGCACCTGCAGCCGGTAGGTGGCGGACGGCACCTCCCGGCGACGCTCGGCACCGGGCACCTGGATCGGCTGCGTCACTGGGCGGGACCCGTCAGGACGATGAGCGAGCGGCCCTGCACGGTGACCGTCTCACCGGGCTTCACCTCGACCGGCTCGACCTCGTTCATCTCGGCGGTGTCGAGCACGGTCGTCCAGCTCCGCGAGTAGTCGTCGCTGGGCAGGGTGAACTCGATCGGCTCGGGCGAGGCGTTGAACGCCAGGTAGAAGTGGTCGTCGGAGACGTACTCGCCCCGCTCGTCCGTCTCGCGGATCCCGACGCCGTTGAGGTAGACCGCCACGGACTTGGCGTAGGCGACGTCCCAGTCCTCCTCGGTCATCTGCTCGCCGGCCGGCGTCAGCCAGTCGATGTCGGGCACCGGGTCGCCCAGCCCCCGGCGGACCGGCCGGCCGTGGAAGAAGCGGCGACGGCGGAACGTCGGGTGGTCGCAGCGCAGCTTGGTGACCTTCCTGGTGAACTCGAGCAGGCCCTCGTCGACGTTCGCCCAGTCGATCCAGGTCAGTTCGGAGTCCTGGCAGTAGCCGTTGTTGTTGCCCCCCTGCGACCGCCCCAGCTCGTCGCCGTGCAGGAGCATCGGGACGCCCTGGCTGAGCATCAGCGTGGCGATGAAGTTGCGCCGCTGCTGAGCCCGCAGCTGGCGGATCCCCGGGTCGTCGGTGGGTCCCTCCACGCCGCAGTTCCAGCTGCGGTTGTGGCTCTCGCCGTCGTTGTTCCCCTCGCCGTTGGCCTCGTTGTGCTTCTCGTTGTAGGAGACGAGGTCGTTGAGCGTGAAGCCGTCGTGCGCGGTGACGAAGTTGATGCTCGCGACCGGCCGGCGGCCGGAGTGCTGGTAGAGGTCGGAGGAACCGGAGATCCGGTCGGCGAACTCGCCGATGGTGCCGCCCTCGCCGCGCCAGAAGTCGCGGACCGTGTCGCGGTACTTGCCGTTCCACTCGGTCCACAGCGCGGGGAAGTTGCCGACCTGGTAGCCGCCCTCGCCGACGTCCCACGGTTCGGCGATCAGCTTGACCTGGCTCACCACGGGGTCCTGGTGCACCAGGTCGAAGAAGGTGGCCAGCCGGTCGACGGCGTGCAGCTCGCGGGCCAGCGCGGAGGCGAGGTCGAATCGGAAGCCGTCGACGTGCATCTCGGTGACCCAGTAGCGCAGCGAGTCCATGATCAGCTGCAGCGCCTGCGGCGTCCGGACGTTGAGGGTGTTCCCGGTGCCGGTGTAGTCCATGTAGTACTGCTCGTCGCCCTCGACGAGCTTGTAGTAGGCCCGGTTGTCGATGCCCTTGAACGACAGGGTGGGACCGAGGTGGTTGCCCTCGGCGGTGTGGTTGTAGACCACGTCGAGGATGACCTCGATGCCCGCCTCGTGCAGGGCGCGGACCATCCCCTTGAACTCCTGCACCTGCTGGCCCGCCGTGGTGTCGCTGGCGTACTCGTCGTGCGGCGCGAAGAAGCCGATCGAGTTGTAGCCCCAGTAGTTGCGCAGGCCCTTCTGCTGCAGGGTGTCGTCCTGCACGAACCGGTGCACCGGCATGAGCTCGATCGCGGTGATGCCCAGATCGGTCAGGTGCTCGATGGTCGCCGGGTGGGCGATGCCGGCGTAGGTGCCGCGCAGCTCCTCCGGGACCCGCGGGTTGGTCATCGTCAGGCCCTTCACGTGGGCCTCGTAGATGACCGTCTTGTTGTAGGGCGTCTTCGGCGGGCGGTCGACGCCCCAGTCGAAGTAGGGGTTGACGACGACGGACTTCGGCATGTGCGGCGCCGAGTCCTCGTCGTTGCGCTCCTTGGTCTCGAAGTCGTAGCCGAAGACCGAGGGATGCCACGCGACCTGGCCGTCGATCGCCTTGGCGTAGGGGTCCAGCAGCAGCTTGTTCGGGTTGCAGCGCAGACCCTGCTCGGGGTCGTAGGGCCCGTGCACCCGGTAGCCGTACTTCTGGCCCGGGTGGATCCCGGGCAGGAAGGCGTGCCACACGTACCCGTCCATCTCCGGCAGCCGGATGCGCTCCTCGTTGCCCTCGTCGTCGAACAGGCACAGCTCGACCTTCTCGGCCACCTCGCTGAAGATCGCGAAGTTGGTCCCGGTGCCGTCGTACGTGGCGCCGAGGGGGTAGGCACTTCCGGGCCACACCTGGGTCATCTGGGGAGTTCCTCCTGCGCAGGGCGCCCCGGGGCGGGGGGCGGGTGACCCGGGTGCGTGCTCGCGCGGCCGGGTCGGGACGGTCGTCGGAACCCCGTTGCCCGCCCGGGCGGCCCGCCACACCTCTGCGCGGTGTGACTCGTGCCGGGGTCCTGCCGCCCACCGGCGGCGGCCGCGCCGGCGCCGGCGTCCGGAGCCGACGACGCCCCCCGCGGCGGGCCGCAGGGGGCGTCGTGCGCAGGTCCGGCCGGGCGTGCCACCGGCCGGTCGGCGGGACCGACGCGGGCGTCGAGCTCCGGGGGCCGGGCCGGTGCGCCGGGGTCCGACCTCGCCCGGGGATCCCCGGGTGGCGCTGGTCCTCGGCGCCGACCGCTCCTGCGACTCGGCACGCTAGGGCGGTCCCGGGGAGGAGACAAGTACCCGCCCTGCCGCTCCCGCCCCGGGTGCCCCAGCGGTCGCGGAGCGACGCTCGCGACGCCTCCTGTCACACCCCCGTCGTACCGTCGACGGCGTGCGCACGACCACCGATCTCCGGCCCACCCAGGGGCGCTTCCGCGTCGTCAGCGACTTCGAGCCCTCGGGCGACCAGCCGGCGGCGATCAAGGCGCTCGCCGAGCGGGTGAACGCGGGGGAGAAGGACGTAGTCCTGCTCGGCGCCACCGGTACCGGGAAGTCGGCGACGACGGCCTGGCTGATCGAGCAGGTGCAGCGCCCGACGCTGGTGATGGCGCCGAACAAGACCCTCGCCGCGCAGCTGGCCAACGAGTTCCGGGAGCTCCTGCCCGACGCGGCGGTCGAGTACTTCGTGTCGTACTACGACTACTACCAGCCCGAGGCCTACGTCCCGCAGACGGACACCTACATCGAGAAGGACTCCTCGATCAACGAGGAGGTCGAGCGGCTGAGGCACTCGGCCACCAACAGCCTGCTCACCCGGCGCGACGTCGTGGTGGTCTCCACCGTCTCGTGCATCTACGGCCTGGGCACGCCGCAGGAGTACGTCGAGCGGGCGCTGAAGATCGGGGTGGGGGAGGAGCGCGACCGGGACGAGCTGCTGCGCACGCTGGTCACCGAGCAGTACACCCGCAACGACCTCTCCTTCACCCGCGGCACGTTCCGCGTGCGGGGCGACACGATCGAGATCTTCCCGGTCTACGAGGAGCTCGCCGTCCGGATCGAGATGTTCGGCGACGAGGTGGAGCGTCTCTACTACCTGCACCCGCTCACCGGCGAGGTCGTCCGGGAGGTCGAGGAGCTGTTCGTCTTCCCGGCCAGCCACTACGTCGCCGGCCCCGACCGCATGGAGCGGGCGATCGCCTCCATCGAGGCGGAGCTGGAGGTGCGGCTGGCGGAGCTCGACCGGCAGGGGAAGCTGCTGGAGGCGCAGCGGCTGCGCATGCGCACCACCTACGACATCGAGATGATGCGCCAGGTCGGCTTCTGCTCCGGCATCGAGAACTACTCGCGGCACATCGACGGGCGCAGCCCCGGCTCGGCCGGCGCCTGCCTCATCGACTACTTCCCGGACGACTTCCTGCTCGTCGTCGACGAGTCGCACGTGACCGTGCCGCAGATCGGCGGCATGTACGAGGGCGACATGAGCCGCAAGCGCACGCTGGTCGAGCACGGCTTCCGGCTGCCCTCGGCGATGGACAACCGCCCGCTGAAGTGGGAGGAGTTCACCGACCGGATCGGCCAGACCGTCTACCTCTCGGCGACGCCGGGTGACTACGAGCTCGGCAAGGTCCAGGGCGACGTCGTCGAGCAGGTCATCCGGCCGACCGGCCTCATCGACCCCGAGGTCGTGGTCAAGCCGACCAAGGGCCAGATCGACGACCTGGTCCACGAGATCCGCCTCCGCACGGAGAAGGACGAGCGCATCCTCGTCACCACCCTGACCAAGAAGATGGCCGAGGACCTCACCGACTACCTGCTCGAACTCGGCATCAAGGTGCGCTACCTGCACTCCGAGGTCGACACCCTGCGGCGGGTGGAGCTGCTCCGGGAGCTGCGGCAGGGCGAGTACGACGTGCTGGTCGGCATCAACTTGCTGCGCGAGGGGCTGGACCTCCCCGAGGTCTCCCTGGTCGCCATCCTCGACGCCGACAAGGAGGGCTTCCTCCGGTCCGGCAAGTCGCTGATCCAGACCATCGGCCGCGCGGCGCGCAACGTCTCCGGCCAGGTGCACATGTACGCCGACAAGATCACCCCGTCGATGGCGCAGGCCATCGAGGAGACCAGCCGGCGGCGCGAGAAGCAGATCGCCTACAACACCGAGCACGGCGTCGATCCCCAGCCGTTGCGCAAGAAGATCATCGACATCCTCGACGGCATCTACAAGGCGGCCGAGGACACCGAGTCGGCGACCGAGCTGCTGGGCGGCTCGGGGCGGCAGCAGTCGCGGGGGAAGTCCCCGGTGCCGGGCCTGTCGTCCAAGGGCAAGGCCAAGGCCGGGTCGATCGACGTGCAGGGTCTGCCCCGGGCGGAGCTGGCCGACATGATCCAGACGATGAACGAGCAGATGCTCTCCGCGGCGCGGGAGCTGCAGTTCGAGGTCGCGGCGCGGCTGCGCGACGAGCTCAACGAGCTGAAGAAGGAGCTCCGGCAGTTCGACGCCGCGCACGCCTGATCCCTCGGCCGGGGGCGCGGCGGGTCGGCGGTGGCCGCTCGCCGGCTCCCTCGCCGGCCGGCCGGATCCCGGAGCGCGACGTGGGTCACAGCTGACGTACGTTCGGGGCACACCCACTCCGGTCGGAAGGCTCCCGCGTGCCCCAGCTGCGTTCCCGGCGTCCGAAGGGCGGCCTGACCGCCGCCACCATCGCGCTCACCGCCGCCCTGTCCCTCACCGCGGCCCCGGCGCTCGCGGCACCTGCGCGCCCCGGGGCGCCCGCCGAGGCGCCCGGCCGCAGCGGTGCTCCGCTGTCGTCGGGCATCACCGCCGTCGAGGCCACGACCAGCCCGCTGCGGGTCGGTGACCGGACGTGGGAGCGGACCACCGGCGTGGTGCGCGGCGTCGTCGACCCGCGGGAGCCGGTGGCCGGGCTCGAGGAGCTCGCCATGGACGAGCAGGGCTACCACTACAGCGCGGAGTTCGAGCTCATCGCGCCGCCCGGCGGCGGCGTGCAGGACGTCGTGCTCGTCGAGGCGGAGAACCGCGGCCGGCCCGCGGTCCTGCTCACCCTCGAGCAGTTCGCCCTCCCGACGGCGGCGAGCAGCCCCGCCACCGCCGTGTACCCCGACGGCCTGGGACTGGGCTTCCTGGCCGAGCAGAACGTGTCCTACGCCCGCGTGCAGTGGGAGACCGGCATCTCCGCCGGCGTGCCCGCCACCGCGCAGGGCGTCGGCGAGGTCATCGTGCGCGACCTCGGCCGCCTGCTCGAGCAGCCGGCGCCGCGTCCGGCCGGCGGCGCGGACCTGCCCTCCTACCGCTCGTCCATCCTGGCCGGCATCAGCCAGAGCGCCTGGTTCGTCGACACGTTCGTGGCCGAGGGCTTCAACGTCGACGACCGCTCCGGCCGGGGGGTCTACGACGCCGCGCTGGCGGTGTCCGGGGCCGGGAACCGGCTGGCGATCAACCAGCTCGCCGGGAACGCGCCCCAGCGGCCCTACGTCCTCGAGGACGGCGTCCCGCTCCGCCGCGACGAGATCCTCACGCGCCGGACCAGCGACCCGCTGTTCGTCGACGTCGCCACCTACACCGACTACTACCGGCTGCGCGCCAGCCTCACCGCGCAGGGCGGGCACGCCCGCGGCGGGGTGCGCTACGACTGGCCGGCGCCGCACGCGGGCCTGAGCTACTCCGACGCGCTGGTGTTCGGCACCCTCGGGTGCAACGGCGGCACCGTCGTGCCGCGCAACCCGCTGACCTACGACCCGTACCTGCGCACCCTGGTCGCCGACCTCGCCGCGATCGTGACCCCGGGCGGTGGCGCGGACCGCGGCCTGCTGCCCGAGCCCTCGGTCTTCCAGCTGCGGCCCGCGCCGGCCGACGACCCGGCGGTCTTCAACGGCCTGCCGGGGATGGAGCTCGCCGTGCCCGTGGTCGACCGGGACACCGCCCAGCCGCGCGGGGGAGTCCGGTTCCCCGACGCCGTCGTCCCGCTCGGCCGGCCGGTGCCGGTCGCGCTCTCCCCGGTCGGCACGTCGTCGATCACCGACCTGTGCGGCAACTGGGGCGGGTGGCAGCCGTTCACCGCCGAGGAGCTGCGGGCGCGGTACGGGGATGTCGAGGGCTACCTGGCCCGCTACGCCACCGCCGTCGACCAGCAGATCCGGGCCGGCTACCTCGCCGCGGAGGAGCGCGACCGGATGCTGGCGCGGGCCCGCGCGGCGTACCTGGCCGCTCCGGCCTGACGGTTGCCCGCCGCACCGGCGAGCATGCCGGTGCGGCCGTACCCGTCGCGGGCCGGCCTCGACCGCTGGGAGGTCGCCGGACATTCGTCGGGGGGCGGGAACTCCTCGGCCACCCGGGGCGTTGGCCCCTCTGAACCACACGGGACGTGCGGGCGATGACGTCTGCACGTCCCCGGTTCGTGGAGGGGAGTATCCCGACGCGACCGGGTCGTCATTACGGGATCCCCTGCGCTCCCCGGCCCGTCGACCGTCCGTCCGGACGGTGGGAGAGACCTCCGGGAAACTGACAACTGCCAGTTCCGGAGGTTTTCTTGGACGTCCCCTTCTGGGTGTGGGCGATCACGGTCGGTGCGATCGTGGGCATGCTCGTCTTCGACCTCGTCGGTCACGTGCGCACGCCGCACGCCCCGACGCTGCGCGAGTCCGCGATCTGGTCGGCGGCCTACGTCGGCATCGCGATCGTCTTCGGCTTCCTCGTCTGGTGGGGCTGGGGGGCCGGGTTCGCCGGGGAGTACTTCGCCGGCTACGTCACCGAGAAGAGCCTCTCGGTCGACAACCTCTTCGTCTTCGTCCTGATCATGGCGGCCTTCGGCGTGCCACGGGAGCTGCAGCAGAAGGTGCTGCTCTTCGGGATCACCTTCGCGCTGGCGCTCCGGACGGTCTTCATCTTCGTCGGCGCGGCGGCCATCGCGAACTTCAGCTGGGTCTTCTACCTCTTCGGCGCGATCCTCATCTACACCGCCTGGGTGCAGGCGCGCAGCGGCGGGCACGCGGACGAGGACGACTTCAAGGAGAACGCCGTCCTGCGCTTCGCCCGCAAGCGGCTGCGGACGACCGACGAGTACCACTCCGACCGGATGACCGTGAAGCTGGACGGCAAGCGGTTCCTCACCCCGCTGGCCATCGCGCTGATCGCCATCGGCACCGCGGACGTCATCTTCGCGGTCGACTCGATCCCGGCGATCTTCGGCCTGACCCAGGAGACGTTCCTGGTCTTCACCGCCAACGCATTCTCCCTGCTGGGCCTGCGGCAGCTGTTCTTCCTGATCGACGGGCTGCTCGACCGGCTGGTGTACCTCTCCTACGGCCTCGCGGTCATCCTCGGCTTCATCGGCGTGAAGCTCGTCATCCACGCGCTGCACGAGAACGAGCTGCCGTTCATCAACGGCGGCGAGCACGTGACGGTGATCCCCGAGGTGCCGATCACCATCTCCCTGCTGGTCATCCTCGTGACGCTGGTGGTGACCACCGTGGCCAGCCTCTGGCGGGTCCGCCGCGACCGGCGCGAGCACCTCGTCGCCGAGACGGCCGCCTCCGACCCGACGGGCCTCTCGGCCGCCGGTGAGGCCCCGGCGGAGCCGTTCCCGGCGTCCAGCGGGTCCAACGGCGACGGAGCAGGTAGCGTGAGCGCCGCAAACCCGGGCCGGCGCGAACACTGACGATCGCTGCCGCCGGGGGATGCGAAGGAGGGGAGTATCCCCCCGCGGCAGCGTCGTCATCACGAGGTCCCATGGCCTCCGGTGCTGTCGATCGCAGGTGTGATCACCTGCGGTGGGAGAGACCTCCGGTGCTGACTCTGCACGTCCTTCGGAGGAAACCGCCGCATGGAGCTGCCCGTCTGGTTCGAGATCACGACGTTCGTCGGGCTCACGGTCCTGCTGCTCGCCGATCTCGCCATCGTCGCCCGACGCCCGCACGAACCCTCCATCAAGGAGGCCGGGCTCTGGGTGAGCTTCTACATCAGCCTGGCGCTGATCTTCGGGCTGCTGATGCTGGCGTTCACCAACGGCACCTACGCCACGGAGTTCTACGCGGGTTGGCTCACCGAGTACTCGCTCTCGGTCGACAACCTCTTCGTCTTCGTGATCATCATGGCCCGCTTCCAGGTGCCCCGGAAGTTCCAGCAGGAAGCGCTGATGATCGGCATCATCATCGCGCTCGTCCTGCGCGGGATCTTCATCCTGCTCGGCGCGGTGGTCATCGAGCGGTTCGTGTGGGTCTTCTACATCTTCGGCGCGTTCCTCATCTACACGGCGATCAACCTCGTGAAGCACCGCGGGGAGGACGACGAGTACGAGGAGAACGTCTTCATCCGGCGGATGCGCTCGGTGCTCCCGATCACCCAGGACTACCACGGCGCGAAGATCCGGGTGACCGAGAACGGCAAGAAGATGTGGACGCCGATGATCGTGGTCATCCTGGCGCTCGGCACCACCGACCTGATCTTCGCGCTGGACAGCATCCCGGCGATCTTCGGCCTGACCCGCGAGCCGTTCATCGTCTTCACGGCCAACGTCTTCGCCCTCATGGGCCTGCGCCAGCTCTACTTCCTGCTCGGCGGCCTGCTCAAGCGGCTCGTCTACCTCTCCCTCGGGCTCGCCGTCATCCTGGCCTTCATCGGCGTCAAGCTGATCCTCGAGGCGGTGCACGAGAACCAGCTGCCCTTCGCCGGTGAGCGCGAGCCCATCGAGGCGGTGCCGCACATCCCGATCTGGCTCTCGCTGAGCATCATCCTGGGCGTGCTGATCATCGCGACCGTGGCCAGCCTCCTGAAGACCCGCGGCCAGGTCGCCACCGCCGGCCCGCCGGACCTCGACACGGAGACGGCGCAGCAGGTGCCCACGGGCGGGCCGGAGGCGGCTGCGGCGGCCGAGGCCAAGCTCGCCGAACGCGCCGACACCCAGGACGACCACCGCAGGAGCTGACGCCGCCCCGCTGCTCCGGCAGGGGGGCGGGTCCGGGGTCTCGGCTAGCGTCGCCGGCATGCGCCCGTCGGACCTCGCCCTCCTGCGGACCCCCGGGACGCCGGCGCTCTCCCCGGACGGGCGGATGGCGGTGGTGGCCGTCGGCCGGCCCGACCTCGCGGCCGACGAGTACCGCAGCCAGCTGTGGGCGGTGCCGACCGACGGCTCCGCTCCGGCCCGCCCCCTCACCTCCGGCCACCGGGACACCGATCCGGTGTTCTCCCCGGACGGGCGGTGGCTGGCCTACCTCGGCGCGGAGCCCGGGAGCCGCCCGCAGCTCCGGGTGCTGCCGGCCGCCGGGGGTGCCCCGCGCCGGCTGACCGACCACCTGCTGGGCGCCGGGGCGCCGGTGTGGTCGCCGGACTCGCGCCGCCTCGCCTACGTGGCCCGGGTCCCCGAGCACGGCCGGTACGGCACGGTCCCCGGCGTCGACGCGGCCGCCGAGCCACCCCGGCTGATCACCACGCTGGCCTACCGGCTCGATGGCGTGGGGTTCCTGACCGACCGGCCCGGCCAGGTGTTCGTCGTCGCCCTACCGGCCGACTTCGCCGACGGCACCGCGCCGCAGCCGCGGCCGGTCAAGGTGACCAGCGGCGCGGCCGACTGCGCCGACGTCGCCTGGCGTCCCGACGGCAACGAGCTGGCGTTCGTCTCCGCGCGGCACGAGCGCGCCGGCCGGGACCTGGTCCGCGACGTGCACGCCGTGCGCCCCGACGGCACGGGCCTGCGCCGGCTCACGGAGTCCCGCGCCGGCTGCGCGCACCCCGCCTACACCGCCGACGGCCGGTCGATCGTCGTCACCGCCGTCCCCGACCTGGGGCCGGACGGGCTGGACGTCGTGGCCCGGCAGGCGGTGCCCTGCCGGCTACCGGCCGACGGCGGCCCGCTGGTGCCGCTGCTCGACCCGGAGCTGCACCACCGGGGGGACCGCACCGCGGCGACCGTGCTGGCCGACGAGGCGGTGCTGGTAGGCGTCGAGCGGCGGGGCACGGTCGAGCTGCTGCGCGTGCCCCTGGGCGGCGGCGCCCCCGAGACGCTGGTCGACGGGCCGTTCGCGGTGCGGGGCGTCGCGGCCGCCGCCGGGGTCGTCGTCGCCACCGTCGCGCACGACCGGTCGGCGGGTGAGCTGCTCGCCGTCACCGGTGGCGGGCGCCGGCTGCTCACCGGGTTCGGCCGCGAGCTGGGCGCCACCGGCCGGCTGCACCGGGCGCAGGAGCGCACCGCCACCGCCCCGGACGGCTATCCGGTGCACGGGTGGGTGACCACCCCGCCGGGGCCGGGCCCGCACCCGGTGCTGCTGACGGTCCACGACGGTCCGTTCCGCCAGTGCGACCGGGGACTGCTCGACGAGGTCCAGGTGTACGTCTCCGCCGGCTACGCGGTGGTGCAGTGCAACCCGCGCGGTTCCTCCGGCTACGGCGCGGAGCACGGGCGCACGATCCGCGGCGCGTGGGGCGGGCGGGACGCCGACGACGTGCTGGCCTTCCTCGACGCGGCGCTGACCGATCCGGCGCTCGACGCGGACCGGGTCGGGATCGCGGGCGGCGGCTACGGCGGCTACCTGGCGACCCTGCTGCTCGGGCGCACCGACCGGTTCACCGCCGCCGTGGTGGAGGGGGCGATCACCGATCCGGCCGGCCTCACCGGCTCCTCCGACGTCGGCTGGTACCTGACCGACCAGCACCTCGGCACCGATCCGGAGCGGCTCGCCGCGCAGCGCCCGCTCGCGGAGGCGATCAGCACGCCGACCCTGGTCGTGCACGCGGAGGAGGACCTGCGGACGCCCCTGGAGCAGGGGCAGCGGCTGTACGTCGAGCTCGCCCGCCGCGGGGTGCCGGCCGAGCTGCTGCTGTTCCCGGGGGAGGGGCACGAGCTGCCGCGCACCGGGCGGCCGCGGCACCGGCTGGCGCGCTTCGAGCACCTGCTGCGGTGGTGGGCGCGCTGGCTCCCCGCAGCTGCCCCGGGGACCGTGGCCGCGGGGGAGCGTCCGGCCGGGGCCGGCGTGTCGTCGGCCGGGGTCCACTGACGCTCCGTCACCTCTGGTGACGGGGAGTCATACGCCGTCGCACTGCGTGTCGTGATGCGAGTCACACCGAACGCGCAGGTCAGCCGGTCCGGACGTCTCGGGCAGACCGCGCTGGTCCTGCTCCGGCGACACGCCCGAAGCCGGTCCGTGCCCCTATGCAACCCGGCGTCGACGGGGTGAAGGTCCGGTGCCGACAACGGTGTCGGCGCCCCGGTGGCCCGGCCGCCGGGGGAGCACCGATCGAAGGGACCGAGCGTGACCCAACGACGGACCCCGTCCGCACGACGGACGGCGGCTCGAACCATCGCCCTCGGCAGCAGCACGCTGCTGTTCGCGCTGGCGCTGCCCACCACCGCCATCGCCGCACCGCGCGACTCGTGCGACCGCCGGCACAACAACACCTACGCCAAGCTGCTGGAGTGCGTGGACCTCGAGGACGTGCTCGAGCACGAGCGCGCCTTCCAGAAGATCGCGGACAACAGCGACGACCCGGTCTACCCGGGCAGCCGCGCTGCGGGCACGGACGGCTACGCCGACAGCGTCGACTACGTCGCGGGCTTGCTGGAGGATGCCCGCTTCGACGTCACCCTCGACCCGGTGGAGATCACCTTCAACTTCCCCGCCGAGCTGCGGCAGCTCACCCCCGTGGCGGCGGACTACCAGACCGGCGTCTTCACCGGCAGCGGCCCGGGCACCGTCGAGGGGGCCGTCGTCCCCGTGGACCTGGCGCTGACGGACCCGGCCGCCTCCACGAGCGGCTGCGAGGCCGAGGACTTCGCCGGCCTGGACCTCGCCGGGGACGCCGACGTCGCGCTGGTCCAGCGGGGCGCCTGCAACTTCGGGGACAAGGTCGTCAACGCCGAGAACGCCGGGGCGGAGGCCGTGGTCATCTTCAACCAGGGCAGCGCCGAGGACCGGATGGAGTTGATCGTCGCCAACGCGGCCACGCTCGGCGACGGCTCGACGGTCACGCACGGGATCCCGGTGGTCGGCGCCAGCTTCGCGCAGGGGCAGGCCCTGGCAGCGCCCGAGGGGGCCACGGCCCGGGTGGTCGTCCTCCCCGCGGAGACCCGCACGGACTACAACGTGATCGCGGAGCTGCGCGGCAGGGACCGGGACAACGTCGTCATGGCCGGCGCGCACCTCGACAGCGTCGAGGTGGGGTCGGGCATCAACGACAACGGCTCGGGATCCGCGGCGCTGCTCGAGACGGCGCTGTCGATGGCCCGCCTGAAGCCGCACAACACGCTGCGGTTCGCGTGGTGGGCCGCGGAGGAGCAGGGGCTGGTCGGCTCGACCAGCTACGTCGAGAAGCTGCCGCAGTCGGAGCGCGACCGGATCGCGCTGTACCTGAACTACGACATGGTCGGCTCGCCGAACTACGTCCAGATGGTCTACGACGCCGACCAGTCGACCTGGGAGGCGCCGGTGGTCATCCCCGAGGGCTCCACGGCCATCGAGGACCTCTTCGAGTCGTACTACACCAAGATCGGTGTGCCGTACGACGACGCCGAGTACTCCGGGCGCAGCGACTACCAGGCGTTCATCGAGGCCGGCATCCCCTCCGGTGGTCTGTTCACCGGCGCGGAGGTCGTGAAGACGCCGGAGCAGGAGGCGATCTGGGGCGGCACCGCGGGTGAGTCGTTCGACCCGTGCTACCACCAGGCCTGCGACGACCTCGACAACCTCGCGCTGGACGCGCTGGACGTCAACAGCGACGTCATGGCCTTCGCCATGCTCACCTACGCCTTCTCCACGGAGTCGGTGAACGGCGTCGAGGGCCGGCCGATCCCCGGGCCGAAGTTCGAGCTGCCGGCCCCGGCCGGTGAGCAGGGCACGTTCGAGGAGGCCGCCGGCGGCGGTGGCCTCGAGCACGACCACGGTCACGGCCACGACACCACGGGCTGACCGCTGACGGTGGCGCGGCCGCACCGGCCGCGCCCACCTGCAGCCGGCGCTGCCCG